>NZ_JACJOK010000060.1:0-15015 GCF_014695505.1 Trichocoleus sp. FACHB-90 | reverse complement strand
ATTATTTAGTTCAACAACTAAAACGTCCGGACATTCCCATGTTTATCGTTTAAGTTTTTGGGTACTTGGCGAGAGTGCAAGCGCCATTGCTTGTGACAGTTGCGTAAGTCCTGATTTGTTACTTCACTATCTCAAATTCTGGGCTGTTCCTGTCCCTACCTGATTCCTCCCGCTATTCAGCAACGCCCTAAATTCATATCTGTCCTAACAAGGATGGCTGTGGCTATACTACACAAGGAACGCCATGAATAAGCCCGAGTTTTTTGTCACCCCTGGGTATGGGGAATACATATTGAATGGGTAGTCCTAAAGATGTAAGGATGCATTGTAATGGTGAACAAAGTACCAAATTGCCCCAATATGGTTCTCTAATTTCGGGTCTTGCGGCATCATGGGGTAAGACCCGATATAGATTGAGAAAAATTCTCATTTTCACCCAAAAACTGAACTTTTATAGGTTTAAATTAGTGCTATTTAATAATTTAATTATCGCTCGGTCAAACAATAATTAAATACGCTCAAATGTTCCAAAGCGTACTAAATATAATGCTGTTAAACTTAGGAGCTTTTTAATCAATTCGATGAGATTCTGGCTACAACTCTGTTGTACCTCGCAGACTCAAGTATTCGCTATTCAACAAATTATGCGATGCGGTCTAGTAGCGGAATGCTTAACAATTGCGCCAACGTTAACAATTAATGCGAGTTGCTGCGTTAAATTAATATCTTTATTCTCTAGGTTTAAGGCTTCCACTAGGATAAATATAAATAAATATTAACTGCATTCTAGCAAATCGCTAACCTGAAACTCTTGGATATGCTGGCATTTCTATTACCGAGCCAATCGTGATGACTTGATTGCCAATAAATAGATTATTTAGGTTTAATTAATAGCATATATTTTAGGTTGAGGTTTGTTGTAAAATAGAGAGTGTTAGTTAACACACCTGTAATTTAGGTTGGTAAGTTAAGCTTGTTTTAATTATGGTTCTGATTATCCGCGCTCCTGCCACCCTAGAACAAATCAATCAAATGGCAGAGACTTATTTCGGACTAAGGATTAAACTAGCAGTAGATGTAGCACAAGAAATTCTTGCTGGAGGAGGCGAACTCCATGCCGACTGCGAACAAGCTTTATTAGAAAATGATAGCCAACAGGAAAATGTTTGGGGGGCTGATTGGTATCCGGAAACCAAAGAAGTCGGATTTGAATCCTTAATCAATATCCGTCCCCGCTTTTCAAATCGCTCAATGGAAATCCAAAATCCAGTCTTGCGACAAAGAGTAGAAACAATTGTGCGCCGTTTATTGGAGGTCAGCTAATGGAACGCCAAAAATTATACGAATGCTTCATAACCTTAGACTGGCGACAGCAGCTAGGCAATTTAGCCTCAACGCTCGCTACTGTATCCAGTCAAGCAACTGTTCCCAAACACGATTTATTAACCAATCATCTCCTGCGCGAAGCTGCTTTGATGATTGAATGGTGTGCTGCTAATGTCCCCAAAGAATTTTTATTAGAATTAGCTCAAATGCAAAGAGAGCTGTTAGCTTGGAAGCAAGCCTTTCCGATTGAACAAGCCAGGGATATCTTATCATTATACACCCGCCATCAATCCGAACGTTTGTTACAAATGGCAGGCTTGATAGAGTACAGTGAAAAAATTGATGCGAATTCTGATTTTGTATCCGTTTAAAATCAACTTTCAAACCTGTCTTCAGCCTCGAATGCAGCGGAAATATTCTGTACATCGCAAACTTTTGTCAGTCAAGGCAAGAATGAGGGTTTTAGCCGAAGTTTCTGGGACTGTCGAGAGCGATCGCACCAGAGTCTATCTAACCCTACTAATTGAAATGCTAGGGTTTAATACCCCTACTCACCGACGCTGGTGTCCTTCGTGTCCCAGTCCCCTATTTACGCCAATTACGCAACATTCAAAAACTTCGACAAGCGCATTCTACTTCATTTATTTTGAGCAGGTATAACGCCCGAACTCCCTCCTTTCCTATTGCCGTTTGGGAATCTGAGTTTTGAGGTCTGATGAGCTTTGAGTAATATTAATCTTAACTACACCAGTCTAAAGCAAAAGCAACTTGCAATTTACTGAAACTAATTGTGACATACTTAAAACAAAGCGGTGTTACATCCCCTCGCGCGGAGCGGGGCGAAGACTATTGCAACACCCCGGCTGAAAATAGCAGAAAAGATTCGATTATTGTGCTGTTACTGCTGGTAGGTTTGTTAAGATATTTAACAGAAAAAGCCCAACCTCTTTGTTCAAATCGCGATTTTGCTGTGGGCAGCGAAAAATTGTCAAACAGCGGGGGCATCCGCCACTGCAATCGCAGTTTTCCGCAAGCGATTTTGCAGCTAGAGCAAAATCCTTGAAGTTGTTAAAAACGGCGTCACTTGAACCATTCCCGCCCTTTGATGTTTCAAAAAAGTAGCCTGTAGTATGGTTTCCCTCTTTGGCGATGATGAAGTCTAAATCAAGACTTGATGATAATACTACTAGAGGCGTGGCTAGGATGATTTGGTGAGCCATACTGTGAAGTGCGACGGCTGTGGAAGTTGACTCCCAAAGGCTCAGGTACTGGCTGGGAATAATTTTGTATTGGGAGCTGATTTTTGCTTTAAGCCCGTTCACATAAATCTTTACAGCTTCGGTTAGGGCGGCATTGATTTCTACTTTAATGGCGGGTGCTTGGAAGCGGGTGGTCAGGTTTTCGGGAAAAATTTCTTGAGTCATTACTTTTGTGATTTCCGCCAGTCGTATAGAACTGGAGCAACTAGCACATTTTTCACCTTTGACTGGGTACTTGTGGTGGTATTTACATTGAGGATTGGTGCAGGTGCGATCGCACACCCGCGTCATCAAAGAATAGCCGGTTACTGAGTTGGCAATCTGGCTCCAATAGTGTGTTAACCGAATTTTCCCTTCTTGGAGGCGGGTTGGAATAATTTGGGACTCGCCTAGAGTCGTAAGAGTTGTTATTTCTAAATCGGTATCAGCCGTTGTGAAATATTTGGTATCGGCTTCAATGGGTGTCAGGATGCAATTGTGTTCCTCTACATTGAGGTGTTCTGATTTGTATTTAGTTACGTTCCCCAAGGCATCTTGAGCTGTGTAGATAGCTCCGGTGTGAACTTCTCGGAATGCCTGCTCAAGTGGCACTTCTTCAAACATTTCTCCCGTATCTTTGTCGATTAGTTCGATAGTATCGATGCTATTGCCACGAAGCGTTACCTCTTTATGCGGATAGCCTTTGGCGCGGATAACTCCGTTGTCGATCCAGACCATGCGTTGGGCGCGTAGCGCATTGGCGACAGCGATCGCTTTATCCCCGAAGTAATAAGTTAGCTTGGGTGCTGGCACACCCGCTTCGACAGCGCTACATCGCAGATGTTGAGCCATAGTGACCGCGTAGTCAGGGTTGAACACAGCTTTCTCGGCAGGTGTTGAGAGCAATAGCTGGGGGTTGCCCCCGTAGAAGTTATCCAGTGGCTCGCTTGCAGTTGGCAGGAAGATTGCTAGACCAGCAGATTGCCGTCCACATCGGCCAATTTGTTGCCTGAAACTCATAATCGAACCTGACCAGCCACGCACAATCACGCAGTCTATTTCCGGCAGGTCGATTCCACATTCCAGGGCGCTTGTGGAGATGACTACCTTAATCCGTCCCTCCTGCAATTGCTGAATGATATCGTTGCGGCGATTGCTCTTGAGGGAACCGTAGAACACTGCAACCTCATTGGTTAGATGCCCCAGATGTTGCTGTCTTAGATTCTGTTGGATGAGTGCAAGCAGATTCTTCGCTCCCGTCTTTGTCGGAGTGAAGATGAGGGTTGTGAGCTTTTTCAGCATCAGCGAGATGGCAAGTTGACTGGCATCGATGCTGACAGACTGATTAGGTTTGAGACATACTAGAGTGCGTCCCGCTGTTCCGGCTCCACTGCGTTCAATCAATTCCAGCCGTTCTGGTGTTGCTTCTCGTCCAGTAAACCGCAGTGACATTTCAACTGGGTTCCCGATGGTTGCTGTTGATAGTATGTATTGAATCTGGTCAGAGTTGCCGCCTACGCTATCTACAGCAACACGCAGGCGACGCATTAAATTTGCGAAGTGGGAACCAAAACTTCCCAGGTAGCTATGCGCCTCATCTATGACGACAAAACGCAGCGAGCGTAAATATTGACGCCAAGCTTCTTTGTCAGGTTTAGAGGTACCATACAGCTCGAAATGTAGGAGATCCGGGTTCATTCCTAAGCTGTGTGGAGGGACTGGGATAAATAACAGCTTGCGTTCTTCTTTGGAGACATCCCCTGTCATCATTCCCGCTTTAATCGTTGTCGGGGCTGGCAGCATTGATATGAGCCGTTTTAGCTTTCTCATTTGGTCATTAGCTAATGCCTTGAGGGGAAATAAAAGCATACTATATGTAGTGGGATCGTTCAGACAACTTTCTAGGATTGCTGGCAAGTAGCATAAAGTTTTGCCACTGCTTGTAGGAGTGCTAAGCGTTATGTCTTTTCCGGCTCGTAATGCTGTTAGAGCCTCTACTTGATGTGGATAAAAACTGCTGACTCCAATTTTCTGCAAAGCCGCCTTCAGGGCGGGAGGCAAGTTGTTGGGGAGAGCCATCTTCACGCCTTGACTTGGCGGTATGGTTTCTATATTGCTGACTTTTTCTCCTAGAGAAAGCGTAACTGTCTTGAATTCATAGCTGCCAATTTGCTCGAAAGCTTCCAACAGTTTTTTATCGATTTTAGAACCTTCATACAAATTCATTTCATGAGAAAAATCGTCAATGTTTTTTGTGGAATTTTGGGTTGAATAAAAAGCCTGAAGGAATTTATCTATGTGGCTGTCGTTTGATTGCATTGATGAATTGCCTGCTGTTTCCGCCCTGGCTATAAGCAAGCGATAGAGTTTTTAATTAATTTTTTGAATAATGGTACGTATAAAGTTAGGCTAGCTGCCCGTTTTAGGAAAGCTAGCCGCGTGGTTAATCTGCTCTAGAAGTCAAGTGGCTCCTCTTTAGAAGCGGTCTCGTTGTCATAGTCTACGGAGGTAGCCTTCACCGTGATGGGTTCTGACACTGTAGCTGTTGCTCCATTGGATTTGGTAACTCGCAAAGAGTTGGTAGGGATGGAGGACAGCATGGGTAACCGTTTGCGAATGGCACAGTTGAGTGAGCCGTCGTCAGCAGTATCTACCACAAGCGTGTATGTTTCTTCTTCCCAGTTGGGATTAAAGAGCAAAGAGTTGAGTTGAGTGGTAGCGTTCCCGGCTGAGAGGACTTTGCGCCCATCTAGCAAGTGAATTGTGTGGAGTGCGCCGTATTTCCCTTTTGAGGAGGAGACCCCTTTAATTTGGTACTCGCCTATCTCCAACTCTTGCATTTTCATAGCGCTTGCAGGTGCTTCTAGCAGGAAGTTGACGATGGGCTTGTTCTTCAAGAGCGCGATGTCCAATTGGTTGCGAGTAAAGCCAAGCTCTTTTGAAGCTAAGTTCACTGGGATGCTAAAGCTGTCGTCGTGTTCTTGGCTAATGAATGTCATCGAAGCTTTGGGGTACGGGTTTCCATCCCGGTCTTTGGCTTCGGTCACGTTCATCTTTCCGATCAGGGTTCCTATGGTGAATTTGTCACCTGTCTGGGTTACTGCGAACGTGTTGACACCGACTTTGACAATGATTTTGTCACCGTCTTTGAAAATACCAGGGGTGTAGATTGACTCCGGAATTCCCCGCGAGGCTTTCACCAATAAGATTTTATCTTGGTCGAAGCTGGGGTCATCAAAGGCACCAAGTCCTTCCAAAAACAGGATCAGTGGAGCCTTTTCAGCTTCTTCGAGGGATGCCAAACTGATGTCATTCCAGGTTTCCAAGAGATCTTCCCGCATAATAATGCTGGGGAAATGACTGGCATTGAATTCGATGGTAGTTGAGACTTCGGTAGCCATATTGTTTCTTTTTGTAATTTGATGAACGTGGAGCGTGATTTTTTACCCAGTCAATGAGCCGGATAATTTTTACTGGTTGACTGGTTTTAATGTTTTACTAGAAATCCGCCAGCTCGATTTCACTCGGATGGATTTCCTTTGTGGCTTCAACCATGCCATTGCCATTTTGCACAGTTGTTTCAACCGTTAATTACTGAGGTTTTGACAACCGTTTTAGTTCGCAAAAAAGCTTGGCTTTTTGTTCAGCGCGTTGTTGCTTTTCAAGTAAGCGTACTTTAGCAATGACTTCTTCCAAGACATCCAATTGTGCTGGCGTGAAATAAATGTGAATTTCTTGCTTGTGGCTGGGGATGGTTAGAGCAACGGCAGAGCTTAAGCTATAGCTGTACAAGCGGCTGTCTGTATCAAGGTCGATTGTGGTAGATTTTTTGATTTCTGTTGGCATGGTTATTGCTCCTTGTTTTTAACCGAAAATTGCCTGATTCTATTTTTTATAGGCTGCTTACTCCTCCATTTATTTCGCTATTACAGGTTCGGGGTTTGGCTTTTGAATTTTGCGTTTGAGTAGCTGATTGTGCGACTTTGAGTTTTTCTCCTTCGGACGTTTCAGGAGTTGCGCTCCCAATTTCTGCTGTCGGTTTCTCATCGCTATAAGCTTCGATATTGGCAGATGATTCGTTGGATTTCGTACCATTTACAGCCTCGGCTCCACATAGTATATTGGTGACATCAATTGAGTCTTGAAGCCGCTTGTAGAAAAGGTTGTACTCGCTGTACTCGTCCTTGGAGGTAAGATGTTCCACCGCCATTTTTGCCAAATGAGCGAGTTCGCGTGTTTGGTCAACCAGCATTAGGTAATTGGTGCTTTTGGCGGTTTCTTCTTCCAAGAACCGATGAGTCTTTTGGAGTTCGGCTTCTAGTTCCTCAACTTGAGGTATAGGATGCGGGCAACGCTTGAGGAGATGGCGACAGTTAGCGAGTTCGGCTTGAAGAGCGGTTGCTCGTTCCTCTGAGCTTTTGAGTTGGGCTAAGATTTCCTCTTTTTCCCGCTTCTGTTCTGCCATCCATCCTCGGAAGCAGCCGATGCACTTCACTTCCATTTGTACGCCTTTGCAATCGGGGCGATGCTGATAGTTTTCTGGGAGGATAAGCGTCCCTTGAAAGAGGGAGTTCGTTGCCTCTATTAGAGTTAGGGAACGTTCGGAGATCGATTTCAGTTCTGCTATAATTTCGTCGCTTTTCATCGTTACCTTTCCGGCGTGATTTTACCTAGATATTATTGGACTTTTGACACCCAGACCTCTGGGCAGCGGTATGGGCATCTTTTTACCTGGTTATTCTTCTGTAGCCTCTTTTTCTTTCTTAGGTTTGCTAATTTTCAGGATTTGGCTAGGCTCACACAATTTTGCCAATTTCTGAACAGATATTACCCCCGCTTTTAAAGCCGCTTTAATTTTGTCAGTTTTAGCTTTATAGATTCTCTTCTCTTCAACTTCGACGTATTCATCTGGCAAATTTTCGGGGTCTACCAGTAGTTCCAAGCAAGGCTGGGCTTCGTAATGAGAAATGCGGTACTCTAGGGTTTCTATGCGGTTCATTTTGTGTTCAGTCATAAACCAGATTGCAAGTTTCTTGAGGCGCTGAATGTTGTTGTCGTCAATACGGGCGCGATCGCGTACCATATTGGCGTGGGCTTTCCGAGCGTCTCGTGAATTTTCCAAGAAGCGGATCAGCCCGCAGATATTATTGAGCTTCACCAAAGCTTTTTGTTTGACCATTTGGTGACTCACCAGCACATCATCTAGTGGTGAGTCTTCGTCCATTAGAGCGGCTCGGATTGCGCTGTCTTGAGCTTCGGGACTTCCTTCGAGATCCAAAAGCAGTTGTGCTAGCTCTGTCATCTCCTTAGACAGGTCAAAGATTGTCAGATTTGTGCTAGTACAATGAGTTGCTGTTTTCGTTGACTTTGGCATGAGGAAATTACTCCTAAAAAATGCGTTTCCGATACCTTTTCAACCACCGGAAACGCATATATTTACAATTAAGGCGATTTTATGGTCGTACTACCAATTTTCTCTTTCTATGTCTCCAAACCACGCTTCAAAACTAATGTTCACAGCGATTTTAAAGTCACTATAATTAGTGGTATTAGTCCAAGGTAGCTCGGAATCAGCGATGTCTTCTGGTTGAGTGTAACTTAAGAAAGGTGTGCCCCATTCAGAAGCTTTATCTGTAAGGTTTTGGCTGTTTTTATTAGGTAGTTCATCGGACAGTTGAGGCATAAAACTCCTGTTTCGTATTTTTGGTTTCTGCCCCTCTGATTAGGTTTAATCTGATTTTTATTTATCTTCATTTTTAAAAGCTTTATGAAATCGAGTAAAATAATGATGAGGTTTTTGTTTTCTAAGATTTCTGGAGTCCTGTCCTGCTCAAAACCAGTTTCATTTCCTCGCTGGATAGGCGTTGAAAAAGAATACGCTGGCAACAGCGGTGTCAGCGTAGGCAAAAGGCACTCAGTAGCTTGAGTTATTTGCACATTATGCGCCCCTGAGGACTGATTTCTTAAGCAGCATCCACGGCTTGCGAGATACCAAATTCATCTTCTCTCCAAAATATTTTCGTTGGCAGGATACCCTCTTACGTGTAACTTGTAACTACTTGGAAGTTGTTACCAGAGTAATAGAGATGGGTTGTCCCAGCGCAGCCTTAAAGGCATCTTCCAAGACTGCCACTTTGGGCGTAACTAAGTTTACTAAAGGCTGGCTGGTGATCTGGACAGTAGCTATTCCTGAAGAGCAGCTGGTTAGTCTCCCGTGCTGTTGCAGCAGGTTCTTGATACTTGGAAGCCGAACAAGAAGAAGAATTTGCTGCCAAACCTTGTCCAGGTCTAGCTCCTGGCTAGTTAATTCTTTAAGAGAGTCTGGTGGGTGATGGACGACAGATTTCGCGTTCGCCACCGAGGCTATTGTTGGGCGATTTACAACCAATAAACTTAATAGCGTTACTTCCAGCCACAACTGTGGCTGTGTAGTGTTCTTAACCTGCGAAACGCTATCTGACAGATGCTTTTGTCCAGCCACAATCGTGGCAGTGTTCCAACGCTTGGCTTCCTGACATAGCGCCTTCCAGGTTGGGGCTGTTAGGGCAGCCAATTCGAGTTTACTCGGTGCGGTTTTGGCTATGAGCAAATCCCGGTAGAAACCAGCAATATTCTGGAGTACGACCAGAGGCTCCCGCCCCTTGTCTAATTGTTTGCGGGTTTCGTCAACAAGTTTATCGGGATTACCTAATGCGATCGCACTTAAAATAGCTAGTAAATCATGCTCTGGTACAGCCCCGACCAAATCCCAAACCTTATCTGTTGTCACTTCTCCAGATAGCAAGCTCAGCTGGTCTAGCAGACTTTCGGCATCGCGCAGCCCCCCTTGAGAGAGTTGCGCTATTAGGGTGATTGCCTCGGAAGTGATGTTGATGTTTTCAATTTTTGCAATGTCCCGCAGGTGCTGCACCATTGCATCCAGGGCGATTCTCCGAAAGTCGAAGCGTTGGCAGCGAGAAATAATTGTCGCCGGGATTCGTTGCGGGTCGGTGGTTGCCAAAACAAATGCTACCTGAGCAACTGGCTCTTCGATAGTCTTTAACAGAGCCTGGAATCCTGGTCCAGAGATTCCTTGCGCTTCATCAATGACATAGACTTTATGGCGGTACTGCATTGGGGCAAATTGGGCACGCTCAATCAGGTTACGGATGTTTTCAATCCCGTTGTTGGATGCGCCATCGATTTCAACCACATCGATGGCGGTTCCGGATGCGATCGCTTGGCACACTTGGCATTTTCCACAAGGAGTTTCTGTGGGGGCATCATAAGCGATGCAATTAAGCGACATCGCCAAAATTCGGGCACAAGAGGTTTTTCCGGTTCCTCTGGGGCCGCTGAACAGGTATGCCGGGGCTATCCGTTGCGTCCTGATAGCGTTTTGTAGTGTCGTTGCGATCGCATCTTGCCCTACCAGTTCTGCAAATGTTCTGGGGCGATATTTGAGGTGGAATGGTTCGTATTTTTTCATAGGTTTCTGGCAAAAAAAATATATTTTCAATGCTGAATATTCACCCCAATTCCCTCACTTTTACTTAGTCATGAAGCAAATTGACCTCCGGGTTCCCAGTGGTGGAAGTATCCTTTGGCGTTGTGGATTCCTAAAGTGTTTAAAGTAACAATTGCGTGTTTGCACAACTTAAGTTTTCCGGTTAAACGCTTTACCAGATAAGGATGTTCCTTAAACAAATTAGTTTGATTATAGAAATCTTCGCAATTGCAGATTACTTTATCGGGGTAGAGTTGAATTTTCCTGGCTTGTTTAGTGAGGTCGGTAGGGCAAGTGACCTGCCAGATGGTAGGATTGAGTTTGTCAGATATAGCAATGTAATAGCGTGAACGTAGCTTTCTATCAAAAACAAAACTTTTCAGGTAATCCCAGCAGCTGATGAAGGTGCTACACCGTCCGCGTGTCGTGTGGTAGGTTGATTGAACGCAACAAAGGAATTCGCCCTTTTTATTTTTGATTTTGACGCTTTCAACACGGATTATTTTGATACTCTTTGCTTTTAAAATTTCTTCAGTTCGGCTCTTTGTATAGAGCAGGTCGAATATATTTTTGGCTGTACTTATCGTTGCTTGCATAGTAGGTTGGGTGTGTGAGGATAATTGTAGAGCCTGTTTCTACCTAAACAAACCATCATTAAACGTACTAGCTATGTTTAATGATGGTTTTCACTCTGTAAGAGTCGTCTTATCGCAGTCGCGTCAAATCCTAATTCTCCTAAATCTTTTGAGTCCAAGTTAAAACCGATTGCAGGTGCTGTAAACTTGAACTAATTTGGAATGTATTTGATGATTATTGTTGTTTGGGAGAGTGATTTCTCATTTCAATGAAATTTAGTTTCCCAAACAAGAAGCTTTAGTGAGAAATAGTTACTTCTTCGATTTCATCAAGATTTGGGATGAAATATTCTTGGCTTGGTTCGGTGCTATTAGCTACTAGAGTGTGGGTGCTAGCTGGAAACTCTTGAAGAGGCTTTTGCTGGATGCTAGGGGGAAAGTCAGTTCCCGCCTGCCAGCCTAAAAGCCAGTTGTTAAGCTGCCCTACTAGCTGTAACAGGTGCGATTTCGTCTTCTTATGCTGCACCGTGTTGTAGGTGAACTTGAAGCTTTGCGGTAAGCCTTCGGACTGGACAAACCAGTAGGTCATGGAAATTTCTTCAGGTTTGTAGTCGCCTTGCTCTGCCAGCACGTACAGATAGAGACGTGTTTGCCAGTTATCTCTTATAAACTTTGGCTTTGCTGGCATTTTGCTAGTAGTCCATTCAACGATTTCTGCCTTTTCAGGAGAAGCAATGAGCAGGTCGTACACCACACTCAGCAAGTGTCCTTCCATCATTAACGTACAGGGGTATTCACACTCCTTTAGCTCGTCGGACGACGCGGGAGTGAAGATATCAGGGACAGCTTTTTTCAACCCCTCTACCCAGTGGCGCAGATGTGGATAGTTCGAGAGTAGAGATGAGACAGGCAAACCCATTAGTAGTTGCTTCACGATAGTGTGGAAATCATTGCCGATGTCTTGTTGTTTCTTGTTGATTGCTGAAAAGGGCATCTCATTTTTTTCAAGGTGGATCTTCTGGAACTTTTGGGGGCTATTTTCCAGAAGAGTGAGGGATTCCTGGGTTAGGTGTATTAAACGCTGCTGTTGCATTGAGCTTTTTTTTGTGGAATTTACACCCAATGCAGTAGCCGATTCTTTGGTCTAATCAATCGGCTTACATTTCTAAATAATCTCCTATGCTGTACGCTGTGATGTGTTATTGTTTTTACCAATTAAAGTGAGTTTTTGATTGAAAGTTAGCAGGCTCACTGTTGCTTCGATTTGTAAATCTGGGTCTAATTTTTGGTTATTTTTGGTAACTTTAAGGAGATATACCTTGCTGCTTGGTTCGTACTAAAACCACGAAGTGCTGATTCAAAACTGGTGTAACCCTGTAGAAGTTGATGGGGCATATTGGGTGATGGTTTTTGTTATGAACTGTGAAATTTGTAGGTTGCACGGGTGCAGTGGAACCTTAAGTTTTAAAACATCGACAGTACTTTGAGCCAGCAGCCGGTATCGCCTTGGTAGCGATAGATAGCTGGGGCGCAATCTTTAAGGGACTTGCTCTGTTTGCAGGCGAGAATTCTTTCAATGCGATCGCACGATAAGCCCATTGCCTGTCCCGTCTGGTAGCACAGATATTTTGCACTGGGTTTGAGGTAATGTCCGTTGATAGCTGCCCAGTTTTCCCAGCCAAAGGCTTCCCTGGCGAGCAGAATGAAGGCATCTGAGCGCTCGCCCGTCCTGTAACTATTAACGTGGGTCAAGACGTAGTAGGCACTCTTAGAAAGCAGTTTTACTAGCGGTAGCTCAAGTTCCCTTGGCTTTTGCTCAAGGTTTGACCGGAAAGCTTGGTTGCTCTGAGTTCCTTTTTTGGGAGCCGAGGATTTACGACCAAGCTGGCATTGGACTTTGGGAGGAGAGGCACCTTCAATCCTCCTTGTGATGGCAGTTCCGAACACGGATAAATGCCAATTGCTTCCAAACTTTCTACCTCAATTGGGTATGCTCGATTGATTGAGCGATAAGGGTTTCCGCTCTTACCGATGGTCGGGGCTAAGACAGTAAATCGTCCCTTACCTAGTGCTTCCCCAATGTGGCGACCGGCCGCTGGTTCCAGGCTGAAGTTGGTGAAGGAAGGAACAGTACGCACTCGGACACCGATACGCCATCCATCGGAGTGAGTGCGCTCGATGAAAGTATCTTCCAGGTGATGAGCAATAATCCAACTTTCGATTCGGCGATCGCACTCTGCTATGGATTGAAAGCGTTTCGTGTCGAAGTCTAGCCAGATGATGTTGTGCCAGCCGCCGAGAGTGCCGATGCCATTTTTCGGGTTAGCAAACCACTGTTGAATTTCTTGGTCAGAAGGCATCCGTGATTGGAAAAGTTTATGTTGCACTAGGGATGCAATTCCGCTTGAGTTTAAGTAACTGGGGTTTTTGCCAGTGAACTTTTTGGGTTGCTGTACCGACGCTGGGGCTACTGGTAAGGGTGGCAGTTTCCATGTCATGAGTCGGTGTAAGGTTTCGAGTATGCTAATTTCCGTCAAAGCATGAGACCTGAATTCTTCACCCCAGCGTTTTGCCGAATCGAGCGTTTAATCTGCTCACAACTAGCAGTAAATTGTTCTCAACTACAACTTAGTTGAGAGCAGTAAACCACTGCACGCTCACAACCGACTGGGAGATGAACTTAGATAGGGAATACTACGAAGCAAGTGTCCAAGTCGGTCAGCTAGAGGTATTATGACTATCATTAAAGAAAATGTTTATGATTGCTTTTTTTTGGTAAATTCATTTTTGAGATAATGGGAATAATCTTCTTATCTACAAATTATTTAACAACTCCAGAGCGGGTGATGGTTTTTATCGATGAGTCAGATTGAATGGCGATTAATTTTCTGTCTTATGTTCGCGTTCACTAAGTAAATCTTTTCCAGTTGAGGTGTCGCGAGCGCTCGCTGCATTCAAGATTGTCTGTATCTGTTGCAGTTGTGGTCGGTGGAGTAGATTTGGGTGCGGATGGAGTTGTGTTATTTACTGCTGTTGGGTTTGGATTGGGTGTGGACGAAACAAAGGTTACTGTTGGTCGATAGCCCTTGCCTACTTTTTCCTCATGCAACTTGTTAAGTTTTTGTTGTGCAGCCGAGACGGAGGCGCATTCGTAGACTTTAGACTGTCCCCGCGTGCCGATGCGTCCCCACTCAACGAGTAACGCCCCATTTTGATAAAGGCTTCCGCGCCAAAATTTGTTACTGTTTTCTGCCAGGTTTATGTATTCTAAGCTGACGAATTGGAGGAGAGTTCCTTCTGGTTTTAGGCTCATAATTTTGGTTATTTTTTAAATTTTCAAAATTTTTGTGGATAGGTAGGGGTGATGTTTTCACCCCTGCCGCTTGGCTATTCAGTTAGTGGATCTATGAAATTTGAGCGATTGTTTCGCCAAGTTACCTGGCGATCGCTATACCCAACAGCAGGTTGCCGTCCGAGTTGAGGTTCGGCTGCAAATCTTGCTCCACCGCTACGCGCCCATTGCCGCAGTGCTTCAATTTCTTCGGCATCTGATAAGGCTTGGGGGGGTCGTCTTTGGATTTCTGCCATGAGTTCTCCCACATTGACTTGGGTAGGAGTTCCCTTAGCAAAGGCAGTAGCGGCACATTGGAGAACAATCTTGCCGATTTCCGCCCCGGTGTAGTTCTCTGTGGAATTAGCTAGAGTTTCAATACTTTCTTGCTCTAGCTTGATTTGGTACTTGGCTAGGTGAGCATTGAAAATGTCTTGACGAGCCTCAAAAGAGGGTAAGTCAACGTAGAAAATCTCATCAAATCGTCGGAGTAATTCAGGAGTGAAATTCTGGATTCGGTTGGCAGTAGCGACTACAAATACAGCACTTGTTTTGTCATTGAACCATTGCAAAAAATGCCCGATCATTCTTTGAAACGTGCCGCTGTCTCCTACAGGACCATTCATACCTGCAAAAGCCTTATCCAACTCATCAATCAGCAAAATGCAAGGTGACATTACATCTGCTGTTTCCAGAACGCCTCGTAGATTTGCCTCACTAGAACCTAGTTGGGAACTCATCATTTTTCCCATGTCTAGGCTGAGAATTGGAATATGCCAAGTGGCTCCAATTGACTTTGCCCACAAAGATTTTCCTGTGCCTCCGTAGCCTATGAGTAAGGCTCCTGAAGGATAAGGAATACCATATGTTTTGGCTTCTGGTTTTAGCCTTCCGGCTTGAGTATTCGCCCACTCTTGGAGTGTTGAAAGTCCCCCAACAGTTACATCCCACATTCCGCACCCGCAACTGGCACATAGACAGCGGCTCCAAGCGTAGAAGAGAATCCCCAACTAAACTATTGAGTATTTATACTTAATAGTTATCCGGAAAATCAGAGCG
>NZ_JACJOK010000006.1:0-66648 GCF_014695505.1 Trichocoleus sp. FACHB-90 | reverse complement strand
TGGCTAAATCTCGGACTAAATTTGGTCGATTTTGGTGTAACTTATCAGTATAGTGTCCGCAAAATGGGCAGTTAATTCCTTCATTTAACAACTCTAATTTCAGAATGAAGAATTCTTCTTTTTGATAAGCGGTGAAAACCGTAACGTTCGGTAAGTTTAATAAGGTATCTAGATGAAAGTCCATTGTTCTTTTTGGGTAAAATGTAGCAATCGCTACATTTTACCCCATGATGCCGCAAGACCCATTTCCTCTAGTCTGGGTTTTCGATTTATTGTGCTTTTTGTGACCAGAAACGTTAATTTGTCTGGATTTCAGCGAATATTATAAGTAAGTAGTCGCTGAATTGATCCGTCAACCAGGACGCGAATAGCTTTCGAGAGCGATCGCATCTCGAAGTGAACTTGGGTTTTTAAACTGTATTCACCCTTATGCTACCCAATAATAAACAATTTAAAGATAAATAGAATCAGTTATTTTTAAGAATCAAATTGTTTTGATAATGATAAAAATGTCATCAAGTTTCACCTCAAACGCTGCCTCCACTTGGTTTAAAGTTCTTCTGATTGGGGATAATACAGACGAGACGGAACGCATTGAAGAATTATTATCACGAACCTGCGCTTATGCTAATTTTCGTATTTTTACAACCAAGGTAGAGCAAATAGACACGCCCCTAGAGCTGTTAAATAAAAAAGGCTTTGATGTAATTTTATTAGACATTTCCCTTTCCCACACTCAAGGATTTGATACCGTTGTCAGGATGCAACAGTATCAGCTAAACATTCCGATTGTCGTACTCACCACAATAGAGGATGAAGAATTAGCGCTTCAATTTATTCAAGCTGGCGTACAAGATTATCTGGTAAAAAGAAACCTGGATAGTCAACTTTTAATTCGCTCTCTACGTCATGCAGTTGTGCGTCATAAAAGACAAGAAGCTAGGCTACAACGCGAACAAAATAATCACTCTGTTTTAGAGGAAGCAGCAGTCCACCGCGATGTTGCTTTGCCGAGGTTGTTCGTGCGCTCTAATGATGCAGCATACTCTCGATTTTGTGCTATATCTCTCGATCTATTATGTATCGCTGTCGATGGCTATTTCAAGTGTTTGAACTCAGCTTGGTCAAATACTTTGGGCTACACCCAAGAGGAACTTCTTGCTATACCATGTATCGAGTTTGTCCATCCAGAAGACAGAAAAGCCACTCTTGTTGAACTCCAAAAGCTAGAAAATGGCGCTTTGAGCGTCAAGTTTGAAAATCGTTATTGCTGTAAAGATGGGTCTTATAAGTGGTTGTCATGGACATATACCCCATTTGCACAGGAAGGTTTGATTCACGGAGTTGCCCGCGATGTCACAGAAAGCAAGCTATCGGAATTAGTGCTGCGGGAAAGCCAGCGTTTTCTTCTTCAACAAATTGCTGAGACAACTCCCAATATTTTATATATTTATGACCTAGAATTAAAGCGAAATATTTATATAAATCGCGAATTTACTAAAGTTCTTGGTTATACAGCAGAAGAGATTCAAGCTATGGGAGAGGCAGTTATTAAAAATCTGATACACCCAGAAGATTTTGCACGATTCCCTCAACATTTTCAAGAATTAGAATTAGCCTCTGAGGGTGAAATCTTTGAGATTGAGTACCGAATGAGACACGCCAATGGAGAATGGCGCACTTTTGTCAGCCGAGATACTTTGTTTGCTCAAGCTTCTAATGGGAAACCGTTTCAGATATTAGGAACTGCTACAGACATCACCTCGCGAAAGCAAGCAGAAGATGAAATCCGACTCCTGCTGGCAACAACCCAAGCGATTAATGATTGCGAAAATTTTCAGGATGCCTTAGCGGAAATTCTGCGCTTAATTAGTAGGACTATTGGCTGGGATATTGGAGAAGCATGGATTCCGGCTTTTGGTGGCACGGTTTTAAAATATGCTCAGGGTGGATACGGATGCGATCGCGAAACGGTAGTCGCCTTGCAACATCGCGCTCTAGAGGAATTTGTGCAACACAGTGAGCAATTAACATTTGCTCCTAATGTGGGATTGCCAGGGCGAATATGGTCATCTGGGCAACCGGAATGGATAGAAGATGTTTCTGATACCCAAGAAGTTTTTCTACGTTCTTCAATTGCCACAAGTACCGGATTAAAAGCTAGTTTTGGCGTGCCGATTGTAGTTGATAATCAAGTGTTGGCGGTTTTAGTTTTCTTTAAACGAAACAAAAGCGGTCAAGATTTGCGTTTGATTGAGTTAGTAAAGGCGGTTGCGACTCAGCTAGGTTTGTTCTGGCAGCGCAAACACGTAGAAGCTGCTTTACGGCTAGGTGAAGAACGCTTGCAGATGGCATTAGAAGGGAGCGATTTAGGTTTGTGGGATTGGAATATTCGCACCCACGAAGTTTATTTCGACGCACATTGGAAGGGAATTTTGGGGTATGCAGTAGAGGAGGTTGAAAACAATTTTCAATCTTGGCAACATCTAATACATCCAGAAGATTTGCCTAGAGCAATGGCAGTTTTGAAAGGTTATCTAGAAGGTAGCATCCCCGCCTATGAAATAGAATTTCGGATGCAATCTAAATCAGGAGAATGGAAGTGGATTTTGTCTCATGCCAAGGTGACACAGCGGGATGAAAACGGCAATCCGATGAGGATGACGGGTACTCATAAAGACATTAGCGATCGCAAACAGGTAGAAATTGCTTTGCGAGAATCGGAAGCACGAGAAAGGCACCAGCGAACCGACCTAGAAATTGCCCTGCACGAACTCCAAAACGCCCAAGTACACCTTGTGCAAAAAGAAAAAATGGCATCCCTCGGTCAACTGGTTGCTGGTATTACTCACGAAATCAACAACCCCATCAGTTTCATCTACGGCAATATTACTCCCGCTAGCGAATATGCCCAAAACTTAACGCGGCTAGTTGAACTTTACCAACAGCATTATCCCACACCCCCTACAGCAATTTCATCGGAGATTAAAAACCTCGATCTCGATTTTTTGAAGACCGACTTTCCAAAATTACTTTCGTCAATGAAAAGCGGTGCAGATCGCATCAAAGAAATTATCTGTGCCTTGCACTATTTTTCCCGCATTGACCAAGGCAAAATGAAGAGAGCTGATCTGCATTCTGGTATTGAAAGTACATTAATGATTTTAGAAAATCGCCTGAAAGAACAGCCTGATAGAGCTGCTATTGAGGTAATTAAAAATTACGGAAAGTTGCCATTAGTGGATTGCTATCCAGGTCAGTTAAATCAGGTATTTATGAATATTTTGGCTAATGCCATTGATGCGCTGGAAGAAAGGATGAAAGAAGATTTATCTTTTAACCCCCAGATTTGGATTAGCACAGAAATTGTCAGCAACCATTTATCCTTGGTTAGCAACGCCGAACCAATTGAGACTGATAAAAGAAAAGTTTTAAGAAATAAAGTTCTTGTTAGGGTTACTGACAATGGTAAAGGTATTTTGCCTCATGTAAAGAAACATATATTTGACCCCTTCTTTACAACCAAGCCTGTAGGTAAAGGGACGGGATTGGGGCTATCAATTAGTTATCAAATTGTTGTAGAAAACCATCAAGGAAAAATTAGGTGTAACTCGTATTTAGGAAAAGGTACAGAATTTATAATTGAGATAAATTCAAAAGCGTTATTATCAAGGTAAGTATAATTACTCTTGGCATTTTAAAAATGGCTATTTTATAACTAAAGTAGATAGAAAATAAAAAAAATAAAAAAAATGTGGGAACTCTTAAAGGAGTTATTTTCATCAACTCAGTTTATTCCTCACGGTCACTGTTACCTTTGGCAAACTAAACTGGTATGGCTTCACCTCCTTTCGGATTTGTTTATTGCGATCGCTTACTTTTCAATTCCGGCAATGCTCCTGTATTTCATCCACGAACGGCAGGATATTCCCTTTCAAGGAATATTTGCTTTATTTGGAGCTTTCATCATTCTCTGTGGCACAGGTCACTTGATGGAAATCTGGACTCTCTGGCATCCTACTTACTGGCTAACAGGCGTTGAGCAAGCCATTACCGCTCTGGTTTCCTGCTACACAGCTCTACAAATGGTAACGCTGCTGCCGCAATTTCTAGCTTTAAAAACGCCAGAACAATTAGAATCAGTTAACCGCGAACTCCAAAGCGAGATTGCTGAACGTCAGCGAGCCGAAGAAGCCTTACGCAACGCCTACGATAATTTAGAAATTCGGGTAAGCGATCGCACTGCCGAGTTATCAAAAACACTTTCTATCCTTCAAACTGAAATGGCCGAACGCAAACAAGCAGAAGCCGCTTTGCAAGAATCAGAAGTACGAGAAAGAGAAAAATCTCAAGAGCTTGAAATTGCTCTGCACGAACTCAAAAGCGCCCAAGTCCAGCTGGTGCAAAAAGAAAAAATGGCATCCCTCGGTCAACTGGCTGCTGGCATCGCCCACGAAATTAACAATCCTACAAGTTTTATCTATGGCAATGTCACCCCTGCTATTGAATATGCCTCAAATTTACTAAAAATAATTTCTCTCTATCAAAGCCACTACCCCCAGCCATCTAACGAAATTCAAAACGAAATTGCCGCCCTCGACCTTGATTTTCTTAAAAGAGACTTTCTCAAATTGCTCTGGTCAATGAGAACAGGAGCAACCCGCATTAAAGAAATTGTCGTTTCTATGCGGAACTTTTCGCGGCTTGACGAAGCTGAAATTAAAGAAGCCGATTTACACTCTGGAATTGAAAGTACCTTGATGATTTTACAAAACCGCCTGAAAGAACAGCCTAATAGACCAGCAATTGAAGTAATTAAAGAATTTGATAAATTACCCTTAGTAGCTTGTTATCCAGGTCAGTTAAATCAGGTATTTATGAATATTTTGAACAATGCAATCGATGCTTTAGAAGAAAAAATAAATGAAGGTTTTTTCTTCACTCCGCAAATCCGGATTGCTACAGAAGTCAGATATCAGGAAGAAACTGATCTCAAATCCCTAATCCCCAATTCCCAATTGATAGTAATTCGTATTTCCGATAATGGTAAAGGCATTACACCTTACGTGAAAGAGCATCTCTTTGACCCCTTTTTTACCACAAAACCAGTAGGAAAAGGAACCGGACTAGGGCTGTCTATTAGCTATCAAATTGTTGTCGAAAAACATCAAGGGAGGCTCAAGTGTGACTCTCAATTAGGGGAAGGCGCAGAGTTTGCCATCGAGATTAATGCAAAAGCGAGAGGTAACGCCGCGCCTCGGTTCGCACCAGCTTTAGTAGAAGTTCACGATAATGCGATTTTTCAAAGTTAAGGCGCAAGATAAAGTTATGTAAAATAAATATCTTCGGTACAGGGATCTTCCCTTCAGGGGCGAAAACAGGGCTAAAGCGATCGCTGGATATCAAGGGTTAGATATGCGATCGCCCTCTTGAAACCAAACCTTTTAATTTACTCAGGCAATTCACCAAACCGTTCCCGATACCGAACTAACAACGCCTCCATTTCTGCCACTTGTTGCTCCGCTTGTTCCCGCTGTTGCTCCGCTTGTTCCTTCTGCTGTCGTTCCTGTTGTGCCATTTCCTCTGGAGTTGGGATTAACTGCCCTTCAGCCGTAAAGAAACGTAACCTTGACTCGTGAATGCCCAAATATAGCTCTAGTTGCTGGCTCCACAACCAGCCATTAGCATTAGGCTCAAGTTCCTGGTAGCGACCATCTAACAAATGAAACCCTTTAAATTCAAGGCTATCAGGGCTAAACCAGAAATAGTCAGGAGTGCGGAAAATATCTTGGTAAATTTGCTTTTTCAAGCCTCGATCAGTTGCGGCAGTTTTGGAAGAGAGAATTTCTACAATTACATTGGGATATTTGCCATCTTCTTCCCAAACCACCCAACTTTTGCGCGGTTTGCGTTGGGTACCCAACACTACAAAAAAATCTGGCCCTCGGAACTGCTCAGACTTGCGCTGGCGAGGACTGTAGTAGATGGTGAGATTACCGCAGGCATAAAAATCCATGCGATCGCGCCACCACCATTCCAGACATTGAATCAGCAGCATTATTTGCCGCAGGTGCAATTCACTTTCCAAAGGCGGTTCATCACTATCTAAATCCCCTGGAGGAAATATAACATCTTCCAGTACATCTTCCGAGATTTCTAAATCATGTGCAAAAGACATGGTAGCCAGTAGTTATAGAGTCAGAAGTAACATTTTCTAACATCCCTATCTAATCTCGCCACAAAGCAATTCCGCCCAATAAACCAGTTACATTAGGAACGATTTTGACATTTGGTGGTAAGTTGAGAGTTACTCTTTTGGCTTCGCCGCCGCCGATGTAAAGGTAATCGTAGTTAAACAGATTTTGCAGAGATGCGATCGCTTTTTCCAGACGAGAATTCCATTTTTTCTCACCAACTTTATCTAAAGCGGCACGCCCCAACTGTTCCTCATAGGTTTCCCCTTTGCGAAACTGATGATGCCCAAGTTCCAGGTTTGGCACCAGTAACCCTTCCACAAACAAAGCCGAACCAAAGCCTGTTCCCAGAGTGATCGTTAGTTCTACACCCGATCCTGAAATCGCTCCCAAACCTTGCATATCAGCATCATTAACCACTGCTACTGGTGTTTTTAAGCGATCGCATAGTGCTGTTGCTAGATCGAACCCGATCCAATTTGGAGACAAATTTACTGCTGTCTTAGTGACACCAGAGCGAACTACGCCGGGAAAGCCCACAGATACGCGGTCAAACTCACCTTGAGAGCTAGCAAGGGAAGCGATCGCATCCATTACAACCTCTGGCACAGGAGGGTTTGGCGTGTCTACACGAGAGCGTTCAGTCAGCGGCTGTCCATCTTCGTCTAAAATTATTGTCTTGATGCCACTGCCGCCAATGTCAACAGCTAGAGTCCGCATAAATTTATCTCTCAATTGGGTAGTGACTTAATTTTTGATTTTAGATTTGTGACAACATTGAAATGAAGGTTTTACACCGCTAGATTCTAATCCCAAATCATCGGCAACCCAGAAACTCCTTCGCCCCCACAAAATCCAAAATTGTATTATGCTTGGGGGTTAGGAACCGAGGAAGTTGCATCAGTTACAGTTGGTGAGAAAAACTTTTGCCTCACCCAGTAAGTCAAAATATGAGAAAGCAATCCCATCGGCCCTGCAAATAAACACAGCAGCAGCGAATGGATTGTCCAGATACCAGTCCGCTGACCCTCCAAATAAATATAGCGACCCACGAACAAATCCATCACCAGAAAATGAATCCACCCAGTAGCAGCAGCTGTTTCATCTGCAAAAAAGTGTGCAATGTCAGCCAGTTGAGGATTCGACAAAGCGGCGGCAGATTCTGGCGTAATTGACGCTACAAACAAATAGATATATAGACCAGCTAACGCCACAAATGGAATATAAGATTCCATAACCCGCTTGGTCATGCCCCAGTTGGGCAGCAGAATCATCAGCGCCCAGAAAGGCAGAACAAACAGATTAGCAACGTTAAACAGTTGAGCGATGATCATATCAATGGCTAATGGGTAATAAAAAGAAAAATTGAATAATTTTTTATTTTGCCTTTTAACGCGATGTGCAACTTTCCCAATCAGAACGCTTAAATAACCCCCTAAAAAAGGGGGCAAGGGGAGATTAAAAGGTGAGCTGCACTCTTCGTTAAATACCCCAACCCCCGTGAATAAAAAGTTTTCCTTATCTTCCCCGTCAAAAAAAACTTTTTCTTTATCTCTGGTTCGCCAGCGAACCAGTTAGAGGAGGTAAGAGGGATTTATCTTAGTTGCACATTGGGCCTTTTTCCTTTTTACCTCATCCGCCGCCGACCTTTACGATTTTCAGAGACGAGGCTATCTGCTGATGACTTGTATGACTCTGCCAGTTCCTCCCATCCATCATCATCTTGGTCTTCCAGTGCCTCTAGATTATCCATCATGTCGCTATCAGCGTCACCCTCTGCGGCTAAGAGCGTAGCAGCACGGTATGCCTCTGTAGCCTCCCGGTGTAGACCTTGACGATGGTAAATATCTCCCCAAAGCTTATGCTGACGCGGTGCAAGCTGTTTGGACTGAGGTACTTCTCTAAGAAGCGTAGCAGCCTCTTCCAGTTTATTTTCTTGAATCAAAGCTTCTACCAAGCTTAATCGGACACTAGATGGTACATCGGGGTTCAACTCAACTGCTTGACGTAATACCTCCGAAGCACCACTGTAGTTATTCTGTTTCAAATAGACGCGCCCCAATTCGGCATAACTAATCCACTTTTGGGGATTGATATTAATTGCAGTTTTTAGCTCAGAAGCAGCTTCTGCAAGCTTCTCCTGGTCAATATAAGCTTGAGCCAAGCGGATGCGAATCATTAGCAGCTGGGGGTCTAAACTTAGAGCCTTACGAAACTCCTGTATGGCTTGCTCATACTTGCCTTGCCTCGCCAGCACCTGACCCAAACCTGTATAAGCTTGGACGGCTTTCGGGTCAAGGCTAACAACGGCTTTAAACTGCTCTAAAGCCTTGTCCCAATTCCGCTGCTTCAAATAAGCCTTCCCAGCTTTGAGTATGGGGATCGGCTTCAAGGGATCTAATCTTATTGCTGCTTGATAATAGACAAGAGCTTCATCGTAATGTTTTTGCTTGAACTCGATATTTCCAGCACCCAGATTAGCCCGCATTGATGTCGGATTGTCTTGCAAGACTGACTTAAATTGTGCTAAAGCTTCATCCAGCCGCCCTTGTTTTTGCAGAGCAACACCAAGCTTTACCTGATCCTGCCCGCCTGTATTCAGTCGCTTTACTTTAGGAGTGAAATTGGTCACGGAAAGTTCTTCCTCTAACGCGCGATGTGCAAGTGGGCAATGAAAAAAATTCTACCGTTAGCTTCTAGAGAGACATTCTTCATGACCCTTGGTAGATAGTTTATCTTATGTGTCTTTTGGGGTGCCACTGCCCTTGCTGGTGGCGGCCGAGTTTTATTAAATGCTTACTACACTCATGGATGATTGACAATAGTTATTATATAAAACTCAATTATATTTAAATAAAATTTGGCGAATGTAAGAAATTTTTATGTTTTAGAAATTCTGGCTTCTAGGGTAAGTATACATTTTTGAGCCACTGCCCACAGTTCATCAGCAGGTAAACGATTTGTTATCGCTTCTTTTAGAGTAGTTATGACCTCTGATAAAGCTGCTTCTACTGGCGGTAATTGACTAAAAACTGCCAGAATTTTAGGATGTTCTGTAACAATGACTTTTTCATGAGAATTTATTAAAGATTCATGTAATTTTTCCCCTGGGCGCAAACCTGTGATGCAGATAGGAATATCAATATTTGGGGTAAGTCCTGCCAAGTGAATCATTTGTTCGGCTAGTTCAAAAATGTTGACTGGCTGACCCATATCTAAGATTAAGGTTTGCCCTGATTTTCCCACGGCAAGGCTGTGAATTACCAACTGCGCGGCTTCAGGAGTGGTCATAAAGTAGCGGGTCATTGACTTGTCGGTGACAGTAACAGGGCCGCCTCTGGCAATTTGCTGTTGGAATATAGGCACGACGCTGCCGCGACTGCCTAAAACGTTGCCAAATCGCACGACGAGAAAGCGGGTGTAACTTTTGGCGGCATATGCTTTTACCATGAGTTCCGCTAAGCGTTTACTTAAACCCATAAAGTTAGAGGGGTCAACGGCTTTATCTGTAGAAATCATTACAAATGTTTCTACTTTGTAGGCATCAGCTAAAGCTGCTAATTGAGCAGAACCAAGGGAGTTATTTTCAAGGGCTTCCGTGGGGTTATGCTGCATCAATGGTACGTGTTTGTGAGCGGCAGCATGAAAGACAATTTCTGGTTTCCAGGTGTTGAATATGTCCTGCATTCGGGAAAAAGAGCGAATATCTCCAATTAAGGGGGTGGTGACTAAATTGGGGAAGTCTCGCCTTAATTCTTGTTCGATATTAAAAATGCTGTTTTCGCCTCTTCCTAGAAGCAGTAAATTTTTAAGTTCCAGTCTGGAGAGTTGGCGACAAATCTCTGAACCGATGGTGCCACCTGCACCAGTGACGAGGACGGTACGATTTTTAAATTGCGATCGCGCACTCGGAAACTGCACGGAAAACTCGGTCGCCAGATCCAGCCGAATTTCCGGTCGTCCCAGGATATCCTGAATTTGGATTTCTCTGGCTTGCGGGGTCAGAGTGCGATCGCGTAGAATTTCTGCCTGTCCCGGTAAAGCTTTGAGTTTCAGATTAGTGCCAACAGCGAAATTAAGCAGTTTGCGGATTTTGGCAGCACTGGCAGAAGGCATGGAAATCAACACTTCATCAACATTCAGCGCTAAAGCGATCGCTACCATCTGCTCAGAAGATCCCAGAACTGGCACCCCTTCCACCTTGCGACCCACCTTAGTCGGGTCATCATCGACAAATCCGACGATTTCTAAATTCAGGTGCGGATTTTGTCGCGCTTCTTGGACAATTTGGCTCCCAGCCATACCCGCCCCCACCAATAGCACCCGCGGACGTTCTGATCGACGGGTGCGGGGGTAGTACCTCATTTGGGTGCGATGGACTGACCATCGGCGAGCATGGCGTAGAGCAGCCATTCCCAGAAAGCAGAAGCTCCAGTCAATTATGGCAACGCTCAGAGGAATTCCATTAAATGGTATGAAGCGCGGAATGAGAAGTCGGGTGGTGACTAAAACTAGCAGCGAATAGACGGTGACGGCATGAAAAAGGGAGGTGGCATCCTTAAGACCGAACAAACGCCACACTTGTTGGTACAGACCAAAACCCGCCTGGATAAGTAGACGACTGGGAATGGCAACTAGGGGCAGAATCCATGCCAAGGTTTGGTGAGTGTCTGCAACTGCTCCGTCAAAGCGAATCAGGAACGCGAGGCTGCAAGCAGACCAGGCAACAAATCCATCCAGGCTCAATTGTCCTAGTCGATACACAGAGGGAAACTTTACGCGCTTAGACATGGAAGACTTATGCCAGGAGATGTTGCCAGCAATCGTTAATCATAACCTTGCCTAAACGTCTTTGCTACCGTCAATTTTCGCCTTTGACAGCTCATGCTGCAAACGCGGGATCTGGTCACCGATAATAGAGGCAACAACAGCAACCATAAAGCTAGCGACGATCGCAAACACTACCACCGGCAATATGGATCGTGTTAGTGGCAAATCTGACTCCGATACAATCTGGACAGACATCACTTGATTAGTAAACTCAGCCAGATTTTTTTGAGCTTGCTGTAGGTACTTTTTGTCAATTTCTCCAGCAACGATCGCCACTTCCAACCTTGCCCGTTGTTGCTCCAAAGCATCTAGCCTTGCTGGGATTTGAATTTGCTGGGAGGAAGTCCCAGAGGTTGGGGGAAACTCTGCAATTTGCTGCTTTATTTGAGCCAGAACCTGTTGGTTTCTCTTTAACTCTTGTTCTGTAACGGTCAAGCCAACCTCTATAGCTTCGCCCATTTGGTTTTGAAATTGGGTCTTTAGTTTGCTCGTGATTTTAGAGCTAGATTGAGCTAAAGCACCAGTATTTTTAGATTGCAGAGTTACGTCAACCTGCTGAGTGCTGGCATCAAATCTTGGCTGGACAGTAATTTTATCTAACTGTTGGTTTTGTAAATACTTCACTGCTTGGATACCAGTTTGGTTAACATCCTTTCCTAGCAATGATAAGGAGGATGAGACAGAAACTGGAAGCTGTTTAACTGAAAGAGTTAGCTGCTTTTGATACTGCTGGGGCTTCAATAAGAAGAGGATTATGGCTGCGCTCGACAATACCACCGTCGTCAGCCCCAAAAACTTCCAGTGTAAACGGAAAAACCGGATAATCTCTAACAGAGAAAGATTATCTTCATCCTGTATTTGCCTGGGGTCGGTGTACTGAGCCAATCGGTTCGCCTCCTGTACCTGGTATCGCGGGTATCGCGGCTAGTATACAGTATAGAGTGGCAGCGGAATGAAATTTGAACTAGATGAGTGACAAACCTAAAACCTTACTAACTTTGCAAGAAAAAATTAAAACTCATACAGCCACTGTTGGTGTTGTGGGTTTGGGATATGTAGGTTTACCCTTTGCAGTTGAAAAAGCCAAAGTTGGCTTTCAGGTGTTTGGAATCGAGCAGAATCCGATTAGAGCGGAACGGGTCAATATAGCTGATAACTACATTAATGATGTCAAAGATGAAGAATTAAAACAAGTCGTAAGCAGTGGAAAACTCCAGGCTGTCTTGAACTTTGACAAAGTACCGGAAATGGATGTAATCGTTATCTGCGTACCCACACCGCTAACGAAGAATTTAACGCCGAACCTAAGCTATATCGAGAATGTTACTCAAGGAATTGCCCAACACTTGAAATCGGGACAGCTGGTGACATTGGAATCGACCACCTATCCAGGTACCACAGATGAAGTAATGCGACCAGTCTTAGAACATACTAGCGGTTTGAAGCAGGGTCAGGATTTTTTTCTTGCCCATTCTCCAGAACGGGTAGATCCTGGCAATCAGCGCTACACAACCAAGAATACAAACAAGGTTGTGGGAGCTTCTGACCCATATTCCTTGGAAGCTGCCAAGTTGTTCTACGAGCAGACGATTGAGCAAGTGGTACCAGTTAGTAGTGCTAAGGCAGCTGAGTTGGTTAAGGTGTTTGAAAACACGTTCCGTGCTGTTAATATTGCCCTTGTGAATGAGTTGGCAATGTTGTGCGATCGCATGGGTATCGACGTGTGGGAAGTTTTAGATGCTGCTAACACCAAGCCATTTGGTATAATGCCGTTTTATCCGGGGCCAGGTGTTGGAGGTCACTGCATTCCTATCGATCCGCACTACTTAGAGTGGAAAGCTAAGGAATTTAACTTTGACACGCATTTTATTGCTCTAGCAGGCGAAATTAACCGCCGAATGCCGGAGTTTGTCAGAGACAAAGCGTGGCGAGTCCTTAATGATTTAGGAATTGCGCCTGCTAGGGCTACTGTACTAGCAATTGGTGCTGCCTATAAGAAAAATCTCGGTGATTGGCGAGAGTCGCCTGCGATCGCTGTCATGAGTTGCTTGTTAAAGGATAAAGTAACTATTACTTACCATGACCCCTATGTACCTGAAATTCAAGTTTCTGGTCAAAAGCTTTACTCCGTAGAACTAACCGATGAAAATATAGCAGCAGCTGACTTGGTGATTATTGCAACAGATCATAGTGGGATTGATTACATCAACCTGGTTCAGAAAGCCCAAGCGGTTCTGGATACGCGGGGTGTAACTCGGCATTTAAACTGTGACAGGGAAAAGGTGACACTACTGTGAGTCGAGTAATCGTCGTCGGAACCGGTAACTGGGGTCGGAATCTGGTTCGTAATTTTTACGATCTGGACGCATTGGCAGGTGTAGCTGAGGTCAACCCAGACCTCCGGAACAAAGTTGCCGCTACATATCCAGATGTAGTAACTTACACAGATTATCGGGAAGTGCTAGCAACCGATGTTCAGGCAGTGGTGCTGGCAACACCAGCACCAACACATTACCACTTAGCGATCGCTGCCTTGAAAGCGGGTAAAGATGTTTTTGTGGAAAAGCCCATGACCCTGCAAACAGAGCAGGCGCGAACGTTGGCAGAATACGCCCAAGAGCATTCGCGCATTCTCATGGTGGGTCATCTACTACTTTACCAACCAGCGATCGCGTGGATGCGAGACTATTTGGCAAGCGGTAAAGCGGGATCTGTCCTGCATATTGCGACTCAACGAGCGAAGCTTGGTAAGGTACGCACTGAGGAGAATGTTTGGTGGTCGTTTGCACCTCATGATATCTCAGTAATCTTAGACCTATTAGGTAATCCTCAAATTCAACAGGTGCAAGCGCATGGTCACGCGATGTTACAGGTAGGGATTGAAGATAATGTACACGTAGATTTGAGCTTTGAGGGAAGTCAAACGGCTCACATTCACTGCTCCTGGTACTGGCCTTTAAATCAACGCAGTACGGTTGTAATTGCCCAGAAGCAAATGCTGGTTTACGACGAGGTTTTGCAAACAGTTACGATACACAATAAAAGCGTTGATGCGAACTTAAATAATCGAGATGAGGGCAGTTGGAGCGTAGAAGTTGCCAAATCTGAGCCGTTGAAAATTGAGTGCGAACACTTTCTAGAATGTTTGGATACAAGAAAGCAGCCACGCTCAGACGGCTGGAATGGGGTGGCGGTGGTTGAAATTTTGGAGAAAGTTCAGGAGGCGCTGCGTGGCTGATTATTTTGTTCATGAGTCTGCCTATGTAGATGAAGGTGCGATAATTGGGCAGGGAACAAAAATCTGGCACTTCTGTCACATTCTAAGCAAAGCGAAGATTGGGAAAAATTGTTCTTTGGGGCAAAATGTTTTTGTGGCAAACAATGTCGTCGTGGGAAATGGATGCAAAATTCAAAATAATGTATCTCTATATGAGGGGGTGATCCTGGAGGATTACGTTTTTTGTGGCCCTAGTATGGTGTTTACGAATGTCAAAACGCCACGCTGTGAGTTTCCCCGTAATACTAGCAATGATTACGTGACGACATTGGTGAAGCGTGGATCAAGTATTGGAGCAAATGCCACGATTGTTTGTGGAGTAACCTTACATGAATATGCTTTTATAGCAGCGGGTGCGGTGGTTACGAAAGATGTGCCTGCCTATGCAATAGTAGCTGGTGTTCCTGCAAAAATCACTGGTTGGATGAGCGCCTATGGTGACGTGTTAGAGTTTGATACTGCTGGTTATGCTGTTGATTCAACAAAAACAAAATATCAGCGAGTATCGAATATGGAAGTAAGGAAAATATCGAAATGAAGATTGCGTCTTTACTATCCACAATATTGGTACTATTCCTTTTATTGTTGGGTTTTAGAAATCAATTTGCAGAGAGAAGGTTTACAGCGGAATCATCTGGTCAATGTGCAGCGTTACCTACAACAAGTCGAGAGGCTGTTTTATGGGAGAAGGTAATGCAGCCAATGTTACATGAACCTCTCTGGCGAGAACGTGATGCCTATGATGCCAGCCATTTTTTGATGGTACCTTTGCATTCAGCTTTTGCCTCAAACTATTGCCCTGGAATTGATGGATTTAATAACTTTTTTAATCGGTTTAGAAATAGCTATATTCGAGATAATTTTAATGGTCTAGATTCAATAACAAAGTTGCAATTTTTGTATTTAGTATCTGAATATTTAGTTTTATATGAAGAAAAGAACAATCATTTTAATAAGGATACTTTAAGAAAAGTATTAAATTCATTAGAGGTTACATGGAAGCAACCTACATCAGCATGGGATAAATTTTGGTTTCGTCAAGGCATGAAAGAGCGAATAATGTGGAAGCTTTCAACCAAATCAGTTGAAAAAAGTTATTATCGGTCTTTTACAGATGAAGAGTTGTTTGTATTTGCTATTGCAGCAGATTTAAAGTCAATTTTATTGAATAATAGTCCTAAATTTATAGATGAAATATTAGATGTAGCATATAAAACTTTAAAGCAAGAAGCCGTGTTTATTGGAGCTAATGCGAGTCGGTGGTTATTTCAGCCTGGAGTCTGGAAAGATCATCCTGATTATGCCTACGCGGGCTGGTATCATCAGGCTATAAATTTAGATAAAAAACCGATACCTGGCATTGCAGGAGATAGTTCGCACAGTCACAGATGGCCCCTCTGGTTGGTTTCCTTGCAAAGGGGATTTAAGGCTCAAAAACAGCTAGAAAAAGTTGAATATATTTTGAAACTGAGGCGTGGCTTAGCTGCTCAATTCATTCAAAAAGTTTTAATTCCTCCATCATCAGCTTTCCCTAATTTTAGAACAACTAATTTTATGGATGGTAACAATGGAATATATCGTTATGGCTACCACACAGATAAAACAATGCTAGGTTATGGATCTTACGAACTTTCTGGCACAATGTTAATAGGTTGGTGGGCTTTTCTGCCAGAAAAATCCATGCAAAAACCATATTGTTTTATCGGTTCGCGTTATCCGCTTACTGACAGGGAAATATCCTTATATCTTAATCATGATACTACTCGTGATAGGCATCCCTTTATCAAAGGGAAAGCCCAATATAAGAGTGGTATTTTAGAACTGATTGCTCGGTTGGCGTGTAAATTACCCAGAGAAAAATACCAGTGAAGACTCCCATTTTGGATCTAAAACCTCAGTATGAAAGCCTTAAAGAAGAGATTCATAAGGCGATCGCTCGCGTGCTAGAGTCTGGTCAGTTCATCATGGGGCCAGATGTAAAGCTGTTTGAGCAGGAAGTGGCAGCATACCTGGGGGTGAAACACGCGATCGCTGTTAACAGCGGTACAGATGCCCTATTTATCAGTTTACGGGCGCTTGGTATTGGTTCTGGAGATGAGGTAATCACCACACCTTTTACTTTTTTTGCTACAGCTGAGTCAATTAGCCATGTCGGTGCTACACCTGTATTTGTGGATATTGACAAGCGTACTTTGAATATCAACCCAGACCTAATTGAGGAAAAGATTACCGAGCAGACTAAGGCAATTATGCTGGTACATCTCTATGGGCGACCAATAGAGATGGGCAAAATCATGAAATTAGCTAAGAAATACAACTTAAAAGTTGTAGAAGATTGTGCCCAAAGTTTTGGGGCAGTTTATGGCGGGAATTGCAGCACGTGCGATTCTCCTTTGGAAACGCAAGGCGATCGCGCTTGTAAGCCAGATGCTTATGTGGGTAAACAAACTGGGACAATTGGGGATATCGGTGCTTATAGCTTTTTCCCCAGTAAAAATTTGGGGGCCTATGGGGATGGAGGGTTGATTGCAACGAATGATGATGCTTTAGCAGACTCGGCTCGAATGCTGCGGGTTCATGGAAGTCGCAAGAAGTATTACAACGAGGTTGTCGGGTATAACAGTCGGCTGGACACGCTGCAAGCCGCGATTTTGCGGGTGAAGTTGCCTCATATTGATGAATGGAATCAGGGGCGGCGGCAGGTGGCACAGCGCTATGATGAACTGTTGAAGAATATTTCGGGGATTGTTACTCCTGGGGAGACTCCCTGTGCCGATCATGTTTATCACCAGTACACAGTGAGGATTCTTCAAGGAAGGCGAGACACTTTGCAGCAGCGCCTCGCTGAAGCAGGAATTAGCACAATGATCTACTACCCAGTATCGGTGCATCAACTGCCAATTTATGCTGATCAAGGCTGTAAATTACCGCAAGCTGAGTCGGCGTCGGGAGAGGTACTATCTCTACCCATCTGGCCAGAAATGTCTGTAGAACTTCAAGAACAGATTGTCGATGTTTTGAAGTGTATACTGAAGGATTCTTAGGACAAAAACAAAACCGGGCGAGCGGCACAGTCTTTTCGAGATGATTTTTAATGTGTGGTATTGCAGGTATACTCCGTTTCGATCGGCAGCCAGTTGAGCAGACGCTACTTGCCAACATGGCGAACATTCAACAACATCGAGGTCCTGATGACGAGGGATTTTTTGTTGATGATAGTATTGGTCTTGCCTTTCGCCGTCTTGCGATTCTGGATTTATCCCCAGCAGGTCATCAGCCGATGGCGAGTGCTGATGGTAATTGTTGGCTCGTGTTTAACGGCGAAATCTACAATCATGATGAGCTACGTTGTGAGCTGAAACGCTATGGTCACGAATTTCGCTCGCGTTCCGACACTGAAGTAATTCTTGCCGCCTACACCCAGTGGGGAATTGATTGTCTTAGCCGCTTTAATGGGATGTGGGCTTTGGCGCTGTGGGATAGCCGCCAGCAGCGGTTGTTTTGTGCTCGCGATCGCTTTGGCATAAAACCTTTCTATTATCACCAGGATGCCCAGCGCTTCATCTTTGCCTCAGAAATCAAAGCCCTCTTTGCTGACCCACAAACGCCGCGCCAGCCAAACGAAGGTGCAGTGTACGCCTATTTAGTGTTTCAAAAAGTGCAGTTTGGGGAGGAGACATTTTTTACAAACATCAAGCAGCTACCAGCAGCGCACTACCTGCTGGTGGATGTCCAAGGCATCCGTATCCAGCGCTACTGGCAGCTTGACCATAGTCGATACAATCCTTATATTAGCGATGCCGAGGCAATTGAAAAGTTTCGGCATCTATTTTTTGATAGCGTCAGTCTGCGCCTGCAAAGCGATGTGCCAGTTGGTACTTGCCTCAGCGGTGGGTTAGATAGCTCAGCAATTGTGTGTGTTGCCAATCAAATCCTGTTTGGTAACGACAGCAAGCCTGACCGCACAAACGTTGGAGCGCAACAGAAGGCGTTCTCAGCTTGCTACAGCGACCCTCGCTGCGATGAACGGCAATGGATTGAGCCAGTTATTACTCGAACTGGGGCAGAGTCGCACTACATTTATCCAGATGGGGAAGGATTATTTGCCGATTTAGAGACAATGGTCTGGCATCAGGAAGAACCAGTGGCAGGAAGCAGTCTTTATGCCCAATGGTGTGTGATGCGGCGTGCCCGTGAGGCGGGAGTAGTGGTAATGTTGGATGGGCAAGGTGGCGACGAGGTGATGTGTGGCTACCAGCCGTACTACTGGTCATTCATGGCGGGAGCTTTACAAAGCGGTAACTTGGCTGTGTTACGACAGGCACTAACCAACAAGCCGGGTAGTCTTGACCGTTGGCAGCTGCAACATATATTGAGGATATTTCATAGTACACTTCCTCTGACATGGCAGTCTCGCCTACTCTACACTCGACGCGGGCTTCCAATCTGGTTAGGAGAACAGATGCGATCGCAAGTTTACATACAAGAAACAATAAATTCCGATCATCCTACTTTATTGGGGCAGCACCTTGAGCGCGATCTCATAGCTACAAATTTACCAGCATTACTCAAATATGAAGACCGCAGCTCAATGGCTCACTCAATAGAAGCTAGAGTGCCATTTTTGGACTATCGATTAGTGGACTTTATGGCAAGTCTGCCCGATTCCATGAAAATTCGCAATGGGCAAATGAAATGGCTGCTAAGGCAGGCATTAAAAGATGTGATGCCAACAGAGATTAGCCAGCGACGCAACAAGATTGGTTTTGGCACACCTGAAGATAGCTGGTTGCGTCAATACTGGACAAAAATTCAGCAGTATTTAGGTCAAGGGGAAATCATTCAGCGTGGCTGGGTCGATCGGCAAGCCGCTAACGCAATCCTGCAAAGTTCAGCAAGTTTAGCATCCGCTGATGAGCATCTGGTCTGGCGCTGGCTAAATACAGAGGTGTGGCTCAAACTTTTGAGCGATCGCCCTCCTACAAATGTCATCAATTAATGTCAACAATGTGGGACTTTATCAAGCAATATGCAACCTACAGCCTCGGTATTGCTATTAATCGCTTGGCATCGCTACTCTTGTTGCCCCTGTACACGCGGTTTCTCACCCCTAAAGACTATGGCGTACTAGATATATTGCTCACAACGGTGGCATTGTTTCAACCCCTGTTGATGCTGGGTATAGATACATCCGTTCAAATTTTATTTTTTAAATCTGAAACAAAAAAACAGCAGCATGACCTGGTTATGACGAGCATTGTCCTCGTCGCTTCCTTTGCTGGAATATGTGCCTTGAGTGGACTGCTGCTTGCGCCAGCACTGGTCAATGGGTTGCTAGGCAACCAGGAGTATACACCTGCACTACGCCTTTTGTGCTTTGATATGTGGCTGACAAGCGTATTCACGCTTTTTCGTGACAACTTACGCCTACGCCAACAGCCACTTTTCTACAATTTGGTAGCCGTCTGTCAAGTAGTACTGGTAGCAGGCTTCAGTATTGTGTTGGTAGCAGTGCAGAAACTCGGTGTTCTGGGAGTGGTTTCAGGATTAGTTTTGGCTGATTTAGTTATCACCCTCTTGTCCGCGGGCTTAGTCTTGAAGCAACATCTACAAATCCCTACATTCACACAAGCACTGCCACTATTACGTTTGGGATTGCCATTACTGCCTGTAAGCGGTATGTATTGGGTTCTCAATTCCTCTGATCGCTTCTTCCTAGCAAAGCTGTCCACACTTCAGGAGGTAGGACTTTATGGGATTGCTAATAGGCTTGCTGCTGGCGTAGCAATATTTACATTTGCCGTTCAACTCAGCTGGAGACCCTTTGCGTTGCGTGTGCAAACAGAACCGAATGCTCGCACAATTTATGCCATCATGCCAGTTTACTATTTCGTTGGTGTTGGCTGGATTGGCTTGCTAATCGCTGCCGCCTCTCCATTGCTTTTACAGATATTTGCGACCAAAGCGTATGTTCAGGCTACTGCCTTACTGACACCGCTAATCCTCGCGCAGGCTGTGTATGGCGCATACTATATATTCAGCACCGGGTTAGAAATTGTACAGCGAACCCATCATATTACCTGGACTATTGTTCTAGCTGCGCTACTCAACATAGCACTCAACATACTGCTGATACCTAAGTTAGGAGCTTTTGGTGCCTCGATTGCCACCGCCATTTCCTATAGTCTGGCTACCCTCTGCGTGGCACTTGTAAGCCAGCGCTTATACCCGCTACCTTACAATCTCAAACGTCTCGGCAGTGTCAGTGTTTGTCTTTTATTAGCTTACGGGGTGATGACAGCCCTGTTCTGGTATGAAGGTATATATATTGCAGTGTTGAGAGGTGTTTGTGTGGCTGTTAGTGGTGTTGTACTATTGAGTTTTGTCAAGCCCGAACTCAAGATTCTTTGGCAACGCTCCTATACTCGACTCAAGCAGAAATAAACTAGAAAATTATTAAGCGATCGCACTATGCACGTTTGTATGCTGGTGACAACAGATATTACCAACGACCCGCGCGTGATGAAAGAGGCAACAGCGCTGGCACAAGCAGGCTATGCAGTACAGGTAATTGGTATCTGTCGCACTGGCACTGAACCCGTAACCGATATCTTTGCTAATGTGGCGATGCAACGGCTCGATCTTTGGCATCTGCGCTTGGGTCGCTTACTTAAAGCAAGACGCGGACGCCCGGTGACTCAAGGGCTGTTTGATAATACAACCTCGCAAAAGCAGTCGCCGCGTATCAGCTGGCGTGGTTGGTTAATAAACATGCTGCGTCAAGTGCAGCTTCTGATTCATCTATTAACTGTTCTATGGGTGTATGTCTTTGCCGCTGGGCGACAGCAAGCTGATGTTTATCATGCCCATGATGTTGATACCCTTTTACCAGCACTGGTTGTAGGATGGTGGTTCAAAAGACCTGTGGTCTATGATGCTCATGAATACTGGTACAATGAGCGGCGCAGTGAGTTTATCATTAACGCGATTATTCGCTGGATTGAGCGCATCAGTACCCCGCGATGTGCATACGTGTTCGCAGTTAACCGCTCGATTGCCGAACGGATGGCGATCCATTACGGCATTACACTACCCACAGTGCTGATGAATGTACCCGCAGACGTGCCATTACAACCACCAACACCACTGCCAGATGACCAGCCAGTCCAGCTGCTCTACCACGGTGGTTATCTTGCACAACGAGGTATTGAATCCCTGATTACAGCAATGAATCTAGTGAAAGCACCTGTGCATTTAACATTGCGTGGTTATGGAAATATAGAGTTGGCGTTGAGGGCACAGGTAGAGGCGCTGGGGCTACAAAAAAAGATTACTTTCGCACCACCAGTCCCCATGAGCGAGCTTTGTAAAGCAGCATCAGCATGCCATATTGGAATTATCCCCTACTCAAAACAGGTAGCTGAATTTGCGCTACCTAACAAAATATTTGAATACATGGCAGCTGGACTCGCTTTAATATGCAATGATTTGATCGAGTTTCGCAATATTGTAATTGGGCATAAGCTTGGTATTGTCTGCAACACTGACTTTGTAGAAGCTATTGCTCAAGCAATAGACGAACTCGTTAGCGACCGGAGTGCATTGGAGCAGTATCGCCAGCGGGCATGGCAAGTTTATGACGATTATTATACTTGGAAGCAGCATCAGCAAGTGCTGCTGGATGTATATTCAAAATTAGCAAGTAGTTATTCCTGAAAGAAACTATTTTGCTTTTATCAATGTCAGGCTGCATTATGCTAATCTACTGACTAACTGTGGCTACCACCTACTCGTAAAGTTGCCGGATGGATACGATACGAATTCCTCTACGCTTTTTTTGTCTATTCGTATTTGCTGTAATAGGGGGCGTAGGCCTAATAGCTACCAAACTATTAACAAACATTTCTAGCGATCTGCTGGAGAGCAGTTTGGTTGTATGGCTGACATTGTTAATAACAGGAGTGGTAGTGTGTCTCTATCCCCACCTTTTCAACATTAGTACCTTTAGGATTCCCGGAATATTTATATCTGCTTATAGCCTAATGGTTTTGCTGCCATTGCCTTTTGTCTACGCAGCTCACCCATCTCCCACACAGAACACCTTTTTATTTGCCACTAATATCAGTTTTATTTTAACGCTGGTAGGGATTATTTTAACGCACTATTGGTTTCCCTCATCTGCTAAAGATGTGCATAACTGGATCTCTAAACCAATTCGCTTACCTCGTCAGCTTCAGATGTCAAGTATAGTGCTATTGGTAATATGTTTTATTATACTTTTGCTTTACCTCAAGCAGGTTGGTAGACTGCCAATTATTGATGCAATTCTTGGTGGTCAAACAACCTTAGAGCTTACCCTAGCACGTGAAAATGCACTTAAACTCATTCCTGGCAGAATCCGCTACGTCTATGGTGCGCTGCGTGATGTATTGTTCCCATATACGACCCTTTTGCTTCTGCTCTTAGCAATGCGTTTGCGGGGCTGGTGGTGGAAAATATTTTTTGTAGTTTCGCTTCTAGGTAGCATATTTTATGCAGGCTCAACTCTGGAAAAATCTCCCGTAGCAGCACTGACAATTATGTTGGCTTATGCTTGGTTGTTGATAAGAGGTCGAACACTTTCTTTGAGCAAACTGCTGTTCATAATACTTATAGCCCTTGCTTTTCCAGTCTTTGTAATCTTCGCAGTTTATCAATTCAATATTGAAGGGTTGCTGGTAGTCAATGCTATAGTAAATCGGATCTTTTACGTTCCAGCTCAGGTAATATTTTACTACTTTGACTATTTTCCAAAACACCAAGGTTTCTTATTAGGGCATACACTGCCATACATTAATAAGTTTATAACTGATATCCCTTTTCCGGTTGCCAACACCATCTGCTTGTACATGAACCCGGATGCAATGTCTAGCTGTACTTCAAATGTTGCCTATCCTGGCTACTTATGGGCAGATTTTGGCTGGTCAGGTATTGTTATTGGTAGTATTATTTGTGGAATTTCGTTACAAGGACTACAGGTACTAATTTTGCGATTGCCGAAGTCAGCACCCACTGTTGTGTTGCAATCAATGCTTTCATACCAAATGATTCTGCTAACTTCTACATCGTTTACGGACTTTCTAGCTCCTTTAGGTACGGGATTAGAAATTGTGCTAACAGTGCTGCTGGTTCCACTAGCAGTAAGAGTAAAAATGAATTTAGCTGAATTTAAAGAAAAAAGATTGAGTTAATAATTTTATAATTTTCATATATTTAAAAGGAAAATAATTTTGAAGACAGCTAAAGTTATTCATCTCACATCAGTTCACTCTGCTTTTGACACCAGAATTTTTTTGAAAGAGTGCAAAACGTTAGTCACAGCAGGTTATGAAGTGATTTTAATTGTTCCTCACGATAGGGATGAGTTGGTGGCTGGAGTGCAAATCAATGCGGTATTTAGACCAAAAAGCCGTCGAGAACGTATGGTAAAAACGGTATGGCAAGTTTTTAAGAAAGCTTTGGATGAAGATGCAGAGATTTATCACTTTCACGATCCAGAACTAATTCTTCTAGGATTAATTTTAAAAATAAAAGGTAGAGCAGTTGTTTATGATGTACATGAAGATGTACCAAGAGACATCTTGAGTAAAAGTTGGATTGCTGAATCTTTACGCCTAACAATTAGCTGGATGGCTGAGCGAATAGAAAACTTTGCTGCCCAGCACCTTACTGCTATAGTTACTGCTACACCGTTTATTTGCGATCGCTTCTCAAAATTGGGTTGCCATGCAGTCAATGTAAACAACTACCCAATACTTTCAGAGCTGTATTTGCCTCATCTGGATGGAGTGCAAAAAGAGCGCGCCGTCTGTTATGTAGGCGGGATTGCTGATATCCGTGGGATCTTTGAGATGGTTGAGGCAATTGGGCAAACGGATACAAAGCTGTTCTTGGGTGGAAAATTCTTAAGTGCCAATCAACGAGAGCGGGCAGCAGCAATGTCTGGTTGGGCAAATATAAAAGAGTTAGGGCAATTAAACAGAAATGAAGTTGCTGAAACTTTAGCAAAATCAATGGCTGGGCTGGTGTTATTTCATCCAGAACTTAATCATATTAATGCCCAGCCAAATAAAATGTTTGAATATATGTCGGCTGGTATTCCAGTAATTGCTTCTGATTTTCCCTTGTGGAAAGAGATTATTGAAGGCAATGACTGTGGTATTTGTGTTGATCCTCTAAATCCCAGAGCGATCGCAGAGGCAATTCAGCGGATTGTCGAGCACCCAGATGAAGCAAAACGAATGGGCGAAAATGGTCGTAAAGCAGTAGAAGATAAATATAATTGGGAAAAAGAATCAGAGACACTTTTGAAGCTTTATAGTAATTTGATATAAGCCATGTGTGGAATTACAGGAGTTATTAGCTCCGAAGAAAATATTAGAGATTTATTGCTAAAAGCGCAAAGGATTCAGCAGCACCGTGGTCTGGATGCTTACGGTATTTGCCAACATCAAATCAATCAATGGCAAGTCGGCTTAGGACATCAACGCCTGTCTATCTTAGATTTGACAGAGGCGGGAAGCCAACCTATGACCTCGAAAGATGGAAATAGTTGGATTGTTTACAACGGTGAAGTTTATAATTACGGGGAAATTCGTTGCGAACTAGAGAACTTAGGACATCATTTTAGAGGCGAATCAGATACTGAAGTTGTGTTAGCCGCTTTGGAGCAGTGGGGGGTAAATGAGGCTCTAGCGCGATTTAATGGGATGTGGGCTTTTGCGTGGTTGGATGGGCGAAATAATCGATTGGTCTTGTCTAGAGATAGAGTTGGTGTTAAGCCTCTATATTTTTTTTTACAAGATGACAGTTTGTACTTCGCCTCAGAAATTAAAACAATTATTGAGATGACAGGGCGTAAGTTCTCTTTAAATCACCAAATTGTTGGGGAATATCTCATCCAGTCTCTGCTAGAAACTTCTAACGAAACTTTTTTTGAAGGTATCGAGAAAATACCAGCAGCAAGCTATGGGGTGATAGACCTTTCTGCTGAAGTTCTGAGGATGGATATAAAATCCTACTGGAATTTGGGTACTCACAAAGCAGTAAATATTTCAGAAGATAATTTAGTTGAGCAAGTTAGAGAAATTTTTATTGATGCTGTCCGTCTGCGGCTGAGAAGCGATGTCCCTGTAGGAGTCTTACTCTCTGGAGGAGTAGATTCTTCTTCAATTGCAGCAATCATGCAGAGTATCTTGGGAAAAGATGCACAGTTAAATTTACTTTCAGCAGTAAGTAGAGATTCTCGGTATGATGAGTCTCCCTTCATTGATATTATGAGCAACCACTTAGGTTGTAAAACTCATAAAATTGTACTGGACTTTAAGCCGGAAGAAGCTTTTGATTACTTAGAGCAAGTTTGCTGGTTTAATGACGAGCCAGTAGGCAGTTTTTCCAATGTGGCTCATTATTTATTAATGAAGCAAGCTAAGGATTTGGGTATTACTGTCATTTTGAGCGGACAAGGGGCTGATGAGCTGCTTTGCGGCTATCAAAAATATCTAGGCTTTTATATTCAAGCTTTAGCTCGTTGCAGTCAACACTTAAAAGCAGTTGAAGTTTTGTGGTCATTTTGGCAGCGAGGAACTATTCTGAAACAATTTTCTCTTAGCGAAGCTAAACGGTATTTACCGCGTTACTTGCAAGGAGCAGAATTGGATATTCGGGGGGCAAATCTTAAAAATTTTGTTCCCAAGATGCTAGGATTAGCTTCTGAAATGACTGTTCAGCAGAGGCAGAGATTAGATATTGAAAATTTTTCAGTACCAGCATTAGTTCACTACGAAGACCGGATGTCAATGGCGTGGAGTAGAGAAATGCGTGTACCCTTTTTAGATTATCGACTGATAGAAGCATTAATTCCAGTTTCTATGGAAATGAAATTGAAAAACGGATGGACAAAATATATTTTTCGTAAGGCAATGGAACCTTATCTGCCCAAACAAATTGTTTGGCGAAAAGACAAAAAAGGATTTGTCAATCCTCAAAGTGAATGGCTTAAAAAAGAATTAAAAGAACGTGTTTTAGATTATTTTGCTGAAGATAGCTTTATATTTAAAAATAAGTTAGTTAATAGAAAGAATTTATTAGCAAAGTATCAAGCTTACTGCAAACAAGAAGCCAGCCAAGGTACGGTTTGGTATAAAGATATTTTTAATCCATTGGCATTAGAAGTTTGGCTGAGAAAATTTGAGAGGTATATTTCATGAAAATAGTCACTGTGGTTGGGGCAAGACCTCAGTTTATTAAAGCAGCATCTGTGTCTCGTGCGATCGCCCTTTACAACCAGCAGCATACAACCTCGCCTATTCATGAAATCTTAGTTCACACAGGTCAGCACTACGACCCTAACTTGTCAGACGTGTTCTTTGAAGAAATGCAGATTCCCAAGCCGGGCTATCACCTCGGTATTGGGGGCATTTCACAGGGGGCGATGACCGGGCGAATGTTAGTAAAGATTGAAGAGGTGATTATAAAAGAACAGCCTGATGTAGTTTTGGTATACGGTGATACTAACTCGACCCTGGCGGGCGCTTTAGCCGCAGTTAAGTTGCATATTCCTGTGGCACACGTAGAAGCAGGGCTGCGGTCATTTAATATGCGAATGCCAGAAGAAGTGAACCGAGTGCTGACTGACCAGATTTCTCGTTGGTTGTTCTGTCCTACAGAGACTGCCGTTAAAAACCTGGAGAAGGAAGGTATATTGGAACGCGGGCAGGTGCTAGTAAGCAATGTGGGAGATGTGATGTACGATGCAGCGCTGTTTTATCGGCAAATTGCCAAGCCTACAGATGCGATCGCCTGCCTCATTAATGAATTAAATGAGCCTTTTTACTTAGCCACAGTCCACCGCGCAGAAAACACAGATGACCCAGTTCGACTGAGTAACATTATGGGTGCGCTAGAAACAATCTCTAAAACTACACCTGTGGTGTTGCCATTACATCCTCGAACCCGGAAGTTGTTGGGGAACCACCATCTATCCCGCATTCGGCTGATAGAACCAGTGGGTTATTTTGACATCATCACCTTGCTCTCCAAGTGTAAAGGTGTGTTTACCGATAGTGGCGGGTTACAAAAAGAAGCCTATTTCTTTCATAAGCCCTGCATCACATTGCGTGAAGAGACTGAATGGGTAGAACTGGTTGAATACGGTTTCAACACTCTAGTTGGTAGCGACCCAGATAAAATCCTGAGTGCCGAAAAAAGTATTGGTATTAGAAATAGTGATGATTTTAAACTTTTGTATGGCGAGGGAGATGCTAGTGCTAAGATTCTTAAGTTATTAGAAGGATCTTTCCACTCCACGTTCTCCGTGGCATAGCCAGGAAAAAAATCATCCAAATATCAAATAAATTTCATGAAAAAAGTTTGCGTAATGGGTTTGGGTTATATCGGTCTGCCGACATCTAGCTTACTAGCTAGTAAAGGCTTTAAAGTTCATGGGGTAGATATAAACCCCAAAGTCGTAGAAACAATTAATCGCGGCGAAATTCACATCCACGAACCAGATTTAGACATTTTGGTGAAGTCGGTTGTAAGCAGCGGCAATCTTAGGGCGAGTCTGCAACCCGTGCCTGCTGATGTATATATCATAGCTACACCAACACCCTTAAAGGATGACTGGATACCAGATATTTCTTATATCGAAGCGGCTACCGAAGCGATCGCACCATACCTCGCTCCCAACAATCTGGTGATTCTGGAATCAACGAGTCCTGTAGGGACAACGGAAAAGATCGGCCATTGGTTAGAGCAGTTGCGTCCTGATCTCGATGTCCACTCTTCGCTCTACCTGGCCCACTGTCCGGAGCGCGTTTTACCCGGACAAATCTTAAAGGAGTTAGTCAGCAATGACCGGATCGTTGGCGGAATTAATCAAGCTTCGGCAAACAAGGCGGCGGCTTTTTATCGACAGTTTGTGACTGGTAAGATTTTGTGTACCGAAGTACGTACAGCAGAATTAGCAAAGCTCACAGAGAACGCATTCCGTGATGTGAATATCGCTTTTGCCAATGAACTCTCTTTAATCTGTGAAAAGTTAAATATAAATGTTTGGGAACTCATTGAGCTGGCTAACCACCATCCGAGAGTGAATATTCTCCAGCCAGGCCCCGGCGTAGGCGGTCATTGCATTCCTGTCGATCCGTGGTTTATTGTCAATTCAGCCCCCGAACAAGCTCGCTTAATCCGCACAGCCCGTGAGGTCAATGATGCTAAATTGCATCATGTAATTGCAAAAATAAAAGAGAAAGCTTGCCAATTTAAAGAACCAATGATAGCCTGCTTAGGGTTGACTTTCAAAGCAGACGTTGACGACTTACGGGAAAGTCCGGCGGTGAGTATCGTGCAAAAATTGGCGCAAAGTCAATTTGGTGGCATCCTTGTCGTTGAACCCCATATAAGGCAACTTCCTCAATCACTAGCTAAGTTGTCTGTCACCCTAACTAACTTTGAAATAGCACTGTCCGCAGCTAATATAGTTGTTCTACTGGTAAACCATAGTCAATTTGTGAATCTTAATCGCGAACGGCTCAAGGATAAGATTGTGATTGATACGCGGGGGATTTGGCAATGAAGCTTACAATCGATACATTTTATCTACTATTTAAAGAGAGTCCTGTTCCTACATATAAGAGAAATGTATTTTAATCTGGGTTAAAAAAAGGTATAAGGCAACAAGCGGTTAGGTAGATTGAATATGAGGTGGATTTATGAATAGTTCAGTTTGTCCTTTATGCAAATCTCAAGATAGTCAATATTGTTTTTCGGAAAGAGGATATAAATTACAGGCTTGTAATAATTGCGAGTTGTTTTATATTGATCCTTATCCCAATCTAGAAGATGTTCATGGTCGGGTGCAGACTTATAATTACGATCATCTTGATATTCTTAACCCAGAACATCATTATCAGGCTTCTGTACAATTTCAAAATAGGTATTTTGACTTGATTGCTCAGGAGCTAAAAGGAGCAAAATCCATTTTAGACATTGGATGCGGCACAGGTCATTTTTTAGAAAAGCTTGGTACTGCTTATCCTGAATTATATAGAGCAGGAATTGAACTAAATCAAGAAAGGGCAGCTTTTGCTAGAGAGAAAGCAGGATGTGATGTTTTTCAAGTGCCTGTAGAGTTGTTTGATCCTACTGCAAATTTTGATGCTATAACGATGCTCAATGTTTTATCTCACATTCCCGATTTTGATCGTTTATTTGGGAAGCTACAGACAATTTTGTCACCTGGAGGAAAACTTATTCTTAAAGTTGGCGAAATGAAAAAGAATGTAAAAGAAGGTGATATTTTTGATTGGGAAATTCCCGATCATTTACATTTTTTAGGAATGAATACAATAGATTATATCTGCAAAAAATTTAATTTTCAGATTTTAAAACAGCAGCGCTTACCACTATCTCAAGAGGTATTTTCAGCAGCTTCCTTCAAAGCACCTGGTCGAAGCAAGGTACGCAATATAGTTAAAAAGATGCTAGTGTCCACACCACTAGCTCTGCCAACCCTTGCTAAACTCTACGATCTGCGTATTGGTCAAAGGATATACTCCTCGTTTATTGTTTTAGAAAAGGTGTCCTAGACAAGCAACTGCTGGTTAAGAAAAAGTGATTAAAATATTCCTAGTTCCAGGCGCGGCTTAACTCAAATGCGTGTGCTTTATTTTCATCAACATTTCACCACACCTACTGGAGCAACTGGAACTCGATCTTATGAAATGGCTCGACGCTTGATTGCGCGAGGACATCAGGTAACGATGGTTTGTGGTTCCTATAACATGGGAAATACAGGTCTCACCAGTAATTTCATCAACGGCGTACGCCAGGGTATCGTAGAGGGTATTGAAGTAATAGAATTTTACCTGCCTTACTCTAACTATGATAATTTTCTGAAAAGAAGTTGGATATTTCTCCGCTTTGCTCTAGGAAGCATAAAACTAGCACTGACCGCTGAATATGACCTTTTATTTGCCACCACAACTCCCCTGACAGTTGCAATTCCTGGGATAGTTATGAAAGTCTTTAAGAATCGCCCATTTGTGTTTGAGGTGCGAGACTTATGGCCAGAACTCCCTAAGGCAATGGGAGTCATTACGAATCCTCTGGTTCTGAAAGCCTTGGATATATTGGAATGGCTGGCTTACCATACAGCAGATGCCTGTATAGGACTTTCACCTGGAATTGTGAAGGGGATTGTACGCAGAAAACCTAGCGCTAAAGTAACCATGATTCCCAACGGTTGCGATCTCGACCTTTTCAAACCTGATCCAGAAGCTAAATGCAATTTACTTGGAATTAGAGATGATGATTTTGTAGCACTGTTTTGCGGTGCCCACGGCAAGGCCAACGGTTTAGATGCTTTGCTAGATGCAGGAAAGGTTTTAAAAGAGAAAGGACGGACAGATATTAAGCTGGTATTGATTGGTGATGGCAAGCTAAAACCCAATTTTATTCAACGAGCCACTGAAGAAGGGCTGGATAACTGTCTATTTTTTCAGCCAATGCCCAAGTTGGAGTTGGCAAAAGTGATGGCAACAGCAAATGTAGGTTTGATGATTTTGGCAAATGTCCCTGCATTCTACTACGGCACATCGCCCAATAAGTTTTTTGACTATATCGCCTGCGGGCTGCCAGTCCTTAACAATTACCCTGGATGGCTAGCAGAATTGATCGATGGGCATTACTGTGGTATTACCTGCCCCCCCAACGATGCTGTAGCTTTTGCTAATGCCTTAAGTCAGTTGGCGGATAATCGACAAGAAACCCTCATTAGGGGCAAAAATGCTCGTCAGTTGGCAGAGTCAAGTTTCAGTCGCGAAGCCTTAGCTAATCAGTTCGTTGATTATCTAGAAAAAGTGTTTCAGGGATGAAGGTCAAAGCTAGTTCTATCAATTATTTCACCAAGTCCAGCCGACTGGTTAAGTTGATGTTAGACCGATTCGTTGCAGCGATCGCTCTCCTCCTATTTTCTCCCCTGCTAATAATCATTGCGATCGCCATCTACACTCGCATGGGTCGCCCGATTTTTTTCATCCAACCCCGCCCTGGTAAAAATGGTCGCATTTTCAGCTTCTACAAATTCTGCACCATGACCAATGAGTGCGACGACTCTGGAAATCTGCTTCCTGACGTACAACGCCTCACATCGGTCGGACGATTCCTGCGTCAAACCAGTCTCGACGAACTCCCCCAACTGTGGAACGTTCTCAAGGGTGACATGAGCTTTGTTGGCCCCCGCCCCCTGCTAGTGGCATACTTAGACCGCTACAGCCCCGAACAAGCCCGCCGCCACGAAGTCAAACCCGGTATCACTGGTTGGGCGCAAGTCAACGGTCGCAATACCCTCAGCTGGGAGGAAAAATTTAAGTTTGACGTTTGGTATGTTGACCACTGGAACCTGTGGCTTGATCTGAAGATTTTATTCCTAACCCTTGTCAAAGTATTTAAGCGGGAAGGCATCTCCCATCCGAATCACGCCACCATGAGTGAGTTTCAGGGTAGCCCAAGCCCATCCTCAACCAAGTAGAGGTGACACGCCTTGGACATATATCTCTACGGTTGTGGCGGACACGCCAAAGTGATTCTAGATATCCTCCAGCGACAGGGGCGAAAGGTAACAGCCCTGGTCGATGACAACCCGCCAGCAGGAATTACTCAAATTTATGGCATTCCAGTTCACTCAGCTAGAGAAACACTGGCTGCTATTAGATACGATCGCTGTCAGTGGATCGTCGCCATCGGGAATAACAGCATCCGCCAGCAGATTGCTCTTAAGTTAGAGAGCCAAGGTCATTCCTTCACAACAGCGATCCATCCTTCAGCTCAGATTGCCCTCGGTGTTGACATTGCCCCTGGAACTGTGGTGATGGCTAATGCGGCAATCAATACCGACACCAAAATCGGCAAACACGCCATTGTGAACACGGGAGTAACTATCGACCACGATTGTCAAATTGGCGGTTTCTGCCACATTGCCCCAGGCTGTTCTCTGTGCGGTCAGGTCAAGTTAGGGGCAGGCGTGTTTTTGGGGGTTGGCACTAGCGTAATTCCTAGTGTAGAAATTGGTACCCAGACAACCTGTGGCGCTGGCTCAGTGGTCATTCAATCCTTACCTTCCCATTGTTTAGCTTACGGTTGCCCAGCCAGAATTATTAAGACAAACTATTCACACTGAGGGTACATGATCAAACCAATTCTCCTTTCCACCCCTCACATGGGCGATCGCGAACTGGAGTTCGTTAAAGAAGCTTTTGACACCAACTGGATTGCACCTGTTGGCCCTCATGTGGACGCTTTTGAGGAAGAATTTTGTGAAGTCGTCGGCGCTGGTCATGCTGCTGCTGTGAGTTCGGGAACGGCTGCACTGCATCTCGCTCTAAGATTAATTGGCATTGAGCCAGGGGATGAAGTTTTTTGCTCCACCCTCACCTTTATTGCCACTGCTAACCCAATCACCTACCAGGGGGCAAAACCCGTCTTTATCGATAGCGATCGCACCTCCTGGAACATGAATCCCGACTTATTGCGGGAAGCACTCGATCGCCGCGCTAAACTCGGCAAATTGCCCAAAGCCGTCGTACTCGTCCATCTCTACGGACAAAGCGCCGATATCGCTCCAATTTTAGAAGCGTGCGATCGCTACTCCATCCCACTCATCGAAGATGCTGCCGAATCTTTGGGAGCCACTTACAAAGGGCGATCGCCGGGAACCTTTGGTCGCATTGGCATCTACTCCTTTAACGGTAATAAAATTATCACCACCTCTGGCGGCGGTATGTTGGTTTCAGATGACCCAAACTTGGTGGAAAAAGCCCGTTTCCTGGCAACCCAAGCCCGCGATCGCGCCCCTCATTACCAACATTCAGAAATTGGCTATAACTATCGCCTCAGCAACGTTTTAGCAGGAATTGGTCGCGGACAATTGCGCGTTTTGGAAAGCAGAGTTCAAGCCAGACGACACAACTTTGAAGTTTACCAACAAGGTTTGGGAAACCTGCCCGGAATCGAATTTATGCCCGAAGCAGGCTTTGGACGCGCTACTCGGTGGCTCACCTGCCTTACAATTGACCCAACTGCTTTTGGTGCCGACCGGGAAGAAATTCGCATAGCCCTAGCAAATGAGCAAATTGAAGCTCGTCCCGTTTGGAAACCTTTGCACCTGCAACCTGTCTTCGCTGGCTGTGAAAGCATCGGTGGTGCGATTGCTGGAGGTTTATTTGAGCGTGGTCTCTGCTTGCCTTCTGGTTCCAACTTAACAACTGAAGACCTACAGCGCGTCATCGACGCGATCGCTAATATTCGCCGTTCCCAGGATATTTAGTTTATATACCATCATCACTTTTAGCGCTTTTTTTGCTAGCTACCACGCTGCTGGCAGTAAGTCCTCTGGTGGAACTGGTTGCCTGCTAGAATTTTTATGGGCGATGCTGGTAGCACCGTGCTGAGATCAACAGTAGCTTTTGCGCTGCTCAACACCTCTGACCCGGTGCATACGATGATTTTAGATGAAGTTTATTTGCGATCGCTCAAAAATTCTTATCAGCAATGAGTCGCCCCAGCCATACCAGCTATATTAGTTTCTATAGGCTCAAAACATCAACAGCAACAAAAGAGTCGCATTGAAGTCTGGAAGTTTACATTATAACCTTGTTTAAACTAATACAGTAATTAACATAAGTTATGCTAAAAAAGATGCTTGCAGCATGGCATAACATTACCTGGGTACTACATTATCAATGGCTAAAACCTCACATTGCTGTTGCTCTTAGAATTACTTTGCACTTGCACCATTGCCAAAACACACGGCAACTTTTTAACATTTCTCCAAATCATAGTAACCCAAGGCGAGCGAAATTCAGGGCTTTTTTACCATGTATAAAGTATCACAAACCCGGCTGCGACAGGATCTGATCGTTACATTTACTACTAATAAAGAAACAGAGAGCAAAACCCATCTCATCAAAGATCCCATTTCCGGAGAAACTTTTGAGTTTGGAGAAGAGGAATATTTTCTCTGTCAATCTATAAATGGAATTTCTACTACATCTCAAATAATCGCCGCATTTAAAAGTCGTTTCGATCTGTCAATTACAGAAAATGATTTCAATCAGTTTGCTGAACAAATAACCAGCTATGGCTTATTAGAACCCTGCGACACTCCAGTTTTTTCTTCATCTTCTTCATTAGTTTCATTTCCAGAAACACAAGATTTCGTCCAGCCAGATATCTCAAAGGAATCGGCAGAAAAAAACGAAAAAGTAAAAGTCAAACAAAAGAGCCGTCCCCAAAAAGTAGAACATCCTAAAGAATTTAGATGGAAACTTTTTAATCCTGACCCATCATACACATTTGTAGCGAAACTTTTACGACCTTTTGGATGGTTCTTTCGAGCTTTAATTTGGTTACTTATTCCTGGCGTACCTTTAGCCCTTTTAATTTATTTTAAAGAACAACATGCTATTTGGCAAGACATAAAAACATTTTCAGTACCGGAAGCTTACTTTGTTAAGATTCTGGTTCACATGATGTCAATAAACGTAATCAGTAAACTAATTCAAGGCATAGTTTGTACTGCTGTAGGTGGAACAGTAAAAGAGTTTGCCTTGCAGCTAAGATTTGGTATTCTTCCCCGTTTTCAGAACGATAGACGTGGCTATCGACAGCTTAGCCGTAGAGGACAATTGTGGACAATTGCAAGTCCCTTATTAGCCAGACTTTTCTTTTTCGTTATAGGAACATTTATTTGGTATTGCACGCATGGAACAGGAACAAGCTTGCCGCTGATGGGTCTTTTCTTTGCCCAGGCTGGTCTTTTTGGTTTCTTAATACTTATCCTTCCTATTTGGGGTGAAGGTTATAACTTTTTTGTTCTTCTTTTTAAGCTTCCCCCCCAGTTGTTGCAGCGAGCTTTGCAAACCTTTATGTTTACAATCCAGGGACGCTCCTTGCCAACAACAATATCCTCCGGTCAGAGGTGGAGTTTACTACTATATGCGCTGGTCATCATATCTTTTTGGTTCTACCTGATGACAAAAGTAATCTTTTCCACTGCCAAAGGGCTAGTAGTAAGTTACCCAGATATTTTTGGTAGAAGTACCAGATTCATCTTTATCGGCGCGATCGCATCAATGGCCTTATATTGGACGAGCAAAAAATGGTCAAGGATGACGCAAAAAGGCAAAAATCCGAATCCCTCTCCCGTAGTTGATCGTGAAGTAAATGTACCGGAAAAGGCACACTTACACATAGCCAAGAAAACTCGTTCCAAAATAAATAACTTAGTCAAAATTTTACTTTTTGTTGGCTTAGGCATTGTTCTTTTCTTGCCCTACCCCTACAAACCAGGTGGCCCCATTCAGTTAATGCCTCCTGCACAAGCAAAAATTCAAGCCCCAATTTCTGGAAAAATTACCAAAGTATTCTTTGAGGGCGGCAACGGTAAATTGATAAAATCCGGAACCGTAATTGCCACAATGGAATCAACCGATCTAAATAACAGCATCTTAACATTGCAGCAGCAAGTAAACGAACAGCAAGCCGTTCTGGAAAAGCAGCAAGATAAAGTCAATCAACTGCTAAATACTCCCAGCAAACAAGAAGTAGAAGTGGCAAAAAAAGAACTAGAAGTCGCTAAACAAGAAGTAGAAGTTTCTAAAAGGCAGCTAGAAGTTGCCATGACCAAAGCCCAGTTTAGCGGTCGTCAAGCTGCACGTTTTGAAGGGTTGTATAAAAATGGGGCTTATTCTTTACAACTACTGGAAGAGGCACAAAAACAGGCGGAAACAGACCGCATTAATACAGAAGCAATGCGGGATATTATCGCCAGAAAGCAAAAAGATGTAGAGAAATCAGAAGCCGATCTCCAGGTAGTTTTGAGTGGAACGCCTCCAGATGAAATAGAAGCTGCTCGTCGGGATGTTAAGGCTGCTCGCGCTAATCTGAATCGGGTACAACAACAATTGAAATATGCTAATGAGCAACTAAAAACAACCAAGCTACTAATGCCTATTGATGGTCACTTAACCACTTCGTATCTTGGACAGAAATTAGGGACTTACCTAAAGGAAGGCGATACGTTTGCTGTGGCTGAGAACGATCGCAACTTTATCGGTCAGATATCGATTCCAGAAGATAACATAGGTGAATTTGCAGTTGGCAATCAGGTGGAAATTAAGCTTTTAGCATATCCCGATAAACCTATATGGGGAAAAATAGTTTCTATTGAACCGATTGCTACCGATGAACCTAGCCAACCCGCCACACAAGTTGTCAAGGTTAATGTAGAAATCCCCAATTCCGATTCCCAGAGACTTTTGAAAACCGGAATGTCTGGTTATGCCAAGGTCAATGGAGGGACAAAGCCAGTCATTGTGGCGTTTACTCGTCCAATTGCCCGCTTCATCCAAGTTGAAGTTTGGTCTTGGCTTCCTTAGTACAACAGGCAAATTTCGCATACTTTTTAGTTTCAGCGATTCTGATAAACAATGCCTGAATATAGCAGTGGAAACGCAGTACTGAAACGATATTCTCTAGGCGAACGGGATTTTCGTAAGGTCAATCTAAGTGGTGCCAACCTAAATGATGCAGACCTCAGTAAAGTGGATTTAACTGAGGCAATTATGAATCAGGCAACCCTATGTCAAGCGATTTTGGCTGAAGCAAAATTAACTGGGAGCAATTTGAGTGGGTCGGCTCTAATTGAGGCGAATCTAGTTAGAGCCGACCTAAGTGAAGCAATTTTGACTGATACAATCTTATGTTGGGCAGACCTAAGAAATGCCAATTTATGTAGAGCAAATCTAAGTGAAGCAATTTTAGTTAAGACAAACTTGAATCGAGCAAATTTGAATGGGGCTTCTTTGAATCGAGCAAATTTGAATGGGGCTTCTTTGAGTGGGGCAAATTTGAATGGGGCTTCTTTGAGTGGGGCATTCTTATTAGAAGCAAGTCTGCTGGGAGCAAATTTGAGTGGAGCTTCTTTGCAAGAAGTTAACTTGCAACAGACAAACCTTCAAGGAGTTTTCTACGATGCTACCACCGAGTTCCCGGAAAACTTCGATCCAATTTCAGCAGGAGCGTACTTAATCGCTCCTAAAGTCCATTTAGTGGGAGTAGACTTGCCAGCAGCCAATCTACCACAAGCCAACCTGGCATCCTCTAACTTAAGTCAAGCCAACTTCAGCAAGGCTAACCTGCAACACGCTAACCTCAGCACCACAATATTAAATCAAACCAATCTCAGGGAAGCTAACTTAGCACACGCCAACCTTGCAGGAGCGAGTTTAATTGCAGTAGACCTCAGAGGCGCCAACCTCAGCCAAGCCAACCTGCAACAAGCACAATTAGCCCAAGTTCTCTACGACCAGGAAACTCAGTTTCCCAGCGATTTTGAGCCAAATACTGCTAAAGCATACTTAATCGCACCTTTTTCTGAGTTAGTGGGAGCTAATTTAGCTCAAGCAAATCTCAACAATAGTCAGCTGTGCAAAGCTAATCTTCGCGCCGCCTGCTTGGTGGGAGCCTCTTTGCGAAAAACTGATTTAGCTCAAGCAAATCTGACTGATGCTGATTTGAGTGGTAGCGATTTAGCAACAGCTAACCTAGTTGGAGCTTGCTACAATCACCAGACGCGATTTCCTAAAGATTTTGAGCCACATCAAGCCGGAGCGTTCTTAATTGCTCCTTGTACTTCCCTTGTGGGAGTTGATTTGCAACAGCTAGATTTGCCAAATGCTAACCTGAGTGGGGCATCTTTGAGTGCAGCCAACCTAAGTAAAACTAATCTCACTAGGGCTAATCTCAAAGCGGCTAAGCTGGAAAATGCGAATCTGTGCGACGCTAATCTCACCGGAGCTGACCTCAGACGCGCCGACCTAACTGGGGCTAATTTAATCGGAGCCAACTTACAGGAAGTTCTCTACAACCCAGCTACTCGCTTTCCCCAAGATTTTGACCCGATGGCTTCAGGAGCATACTTGATTGCGCCCAATGTATCGCTCCAAAAAGCTAATTTACAGGCTGTAGATTTGAGCGGGGTGAATCTGAGTAAAGCCGATTTGTCTGGGGCAAATCTAAGGGGAGCAAATCTAATGGGAACCAACCTTCAAGGAGTTTTCTACGATGCTACCACCGAGTTCCCGGAAAACTTCGATCCAATTTCAGCAGGAGCGTACTTAATCGCTCCCAAAGTCCATTTAGTGGGAGTAGACTTGCCAGCAGCCAATCTACCACAAGCCAACCTGGCATCCTCTAACTTAAGTCAAGCCAACTTCAGCAAGGCTAACCTGCAACACGCTAACCTCAGCACCACAATATTAAATCAAACCAATCTCAGGGAAGCTAACTTAGCACACGCCAACCTTGCAGGAGCGAGTTTAATTGCAGCAGACCTCAGAGGCGCCAACCTCAGCCAAGCCAACCTGCAACAAGCACAATTAGCCCAAGTTCTCTACGACCAGGAAACTCAGTTTCCCAGCGATTTTGAGCCAAATACTGCTAAAGCATACTTAATCGCACCTTTTTCTGAGTTAGTGGGAGCTAATTTAGCTCAAGCAAATCTCAACAATAGTCAGCTGTGCAAAGCTAATCTTCGCGCCGCCTGCTTGGTGGGAGCCTCTTTACGAAAAACTGATTTAGCTCAAGCAAATCTGACTGATGCTGATTTGAGTGGTAGCGATTTAGCAACAGCTAACCTAGTTGGAGCTTGCTACAATCACCAGACGCGATTTCCTAAAGATTTTGAGCCACATCAAGCCGGAGCGTTCTTAATTGCTCCTTGTACTTCCCTTGTGGGAGTTGATTTGCAACAGCTAGATTTGCCAAATGCTAACCTGAGTGGGGCATCTTTGAGTGCAGCCAACCTAAGTAAAACTAATCTCACTAGGGCTAATCTCAAAGCGGCTAAGCTGGAAAATGCGAATCTGTGCGACGCTCATCTCACCGGAGCTGACCTCAGACGCGCCGACCTAACTGGGGCTAATTTAATCGGAGCCAACTTACAGGAAGTTCTCTACAACCCAGCTACTCGCTTTCCCCAAGATTTTGACCCGATGGCTTCAGGAGCATACTTGATTGCGCCCAATGTATCGCTCCAAAAAGCTAATTTACAGGCTGTAGATTTGAGTGGGGCGAATTTAACAAAATCTAACTTAACAAAGGCTAATCTGTGCGGTGCTAAGCTATCTGGAGCAATTCTTTTGGGAGTTAATTTGTCTGGAGCTAATCTTCAGGGAGCCGATTTAAGTGGGGCAATTTTGAAAGGAGCAGACTTGAGTAAATCAAATTTAACTAATGCTAACCTGAGAGCTGTAGATTTAAAGCAAGTGATACTAGAAGGGGCAGTCATGCCCGACGGAACAATCCACGAGTAATAAGAACAATTCACAATTTATTTTTTCCAGTTTTATTGTGTCTTACTTGAACTTGTATAAGCATATTTTGGGACTAAATTCAGTTGGAATTATAAATAATTTCATTCTTGAGCGATACACTAATAGCGCTAATGCTTTGCGCCAAGTGCCGATTAAAATTTACTACCCACAAGCATCAGGATTATTCCCTGTCATTATTTTTTCGCATGGTTCGGGGGGATCAAAAAATGCCTTTTCCTACCTGGGGCGCTTTTGGGCTAGTCATGGCTATATTTCCATCCATCCAACTCATTTTGGCAGCGACAAATCTATTTTTCAGAGTGGCGGACGTGAGGCACTTGAGAACAGCAGTAAAGACCCCCAACAATGGCGCGATCGCGCTGCTGACATATCCTTCCTCATCGACTCCCTCAAGCAATTAGAACGCAATATTCCCCCATTAACACAAAAAATAGACTACTCCCACATAGGTGTCTCCGGCCATTCCTATGGTGCTTACACAGCAATATTGATTGCTGGCGCGTTAGTGGAGATACCCCAACAGCCAAACATTACTTTTCAAGACGAGCGTGCCTGCGCCTTTTTAGGGATATCTTCTCAAGGAAGTGGTACTTATGGTTTAACTAAAAGCTCTTGGAATGAAATTAAAGCGCCTGTAATGACAGTAAGTGGAACTAAGGAAACAGGAGGAAAAGGAAAACCTAAATCGTGGAGGTTGGAACCTTTTAAATATATGCCTCCAGGCAATAAATATCATACTCTTATTCAAAATGCTGATCACTCTTCCTATAATGATTACAAACGAAGCACAGAAATATCCAAATTAGAAATGCAAGCTATAAATGATATTCATACTTACCTTCAGAGCGCAAGTATTGCTTTCTGGGATGCTTACCTCAAGCAGGATAATTCAGCCAGAGAATATCTAAAATCCAAAGCGCTCCAAATTTACAGCAACGGTAAGGCTTCAATTTTTGAAAGATGATTAATGACATTTAGCTGCGTTTAACCATGCTAACTGCACCATTTCCAGTCCTTGTGTAAATAAACCGATACTACCGACGGCTGGAAGATTGGCGACTTGCTGCTGCAATTTTTGCCGATAGTCAGCAGTCATCCACCTGAAAGTCCCCTGGGATGCGAAACCCAATATTGGCAAGGGTTTGATGGGTAAAGCTAAAGCTCTACCTATCCTCCAATCCTACAAATAATTAGATCCATTTACTTACTTGCGCCCAGCTAACTTTAAACTCTAAGTTATTGCTCGCTCGATTAACCCAAGAATAAATAATGCTAACATCCTCCATTAATAACACGACTCGACTGCAACTCGCCCCTTTAAAAATACCAACTCGTCTGCTACTGGGGCCAGGGCCTTCAAATGCCCATCCCGCCGTACTTCAGGCGATGAATACCCCTCCTGTGGGACACCTCGACCCAGCATTCCTGGGACTGATGGACGAAATCCAGACCTTACTGCGCTATGTTTGGCAAACGGAAAATCCACTCACCATTGCAGTAAGCGGTACGGGAACCGCCGCAATGGAAGCAACCATCGCCAATGTTACTGAACCGGGTGATGTGGTTCTAATTGGTGTGAATGGTTACTTCGGCAACCGTCTTGTTGATATGGCCGGACGCTATGGTGCCGATGTGCGAACCATTACTAAACCTTGGGGACAAGTGTTCGCCCTAGACGAACTCCGCACCGCCTTGGAAACTCATCGCCCTGCTATCCTGGCTTTAGTTAATGCTGAGACATCCACCGGGGCGCGTCAACCATTGGAAGGAGTCGGCGACCTCTGTCGTGAATTTGACTGTCTGCTGTTGGTGGATACAGTCACCAGTTTGGGTGGTGTTCCCTTGTTTCTGGATGAGTGGAAGGTTGACCTAGCTTATAGTTGCAGCCAGAAAGGGTTAGGTTGTCCGCCCGGTGCTTCGCCGTTTACAATGAGTCCCCGTGCGGTTGAGAAAATGCAACAACGTCGCACTAAGGTGGCTAACTGGTATCTGGATATGACGTTGTTGAGTAAGTATTGGGGCCAAGAACGTACTTATCACCACACTGCCCCGATTAACTTGTACTATGCTCTGCGGGAAGCGCTGCGTTTGATTGCCGAAGAAGGAATAGAAAATTCCTGGATGCGTCACCAAAAGAATGTTGAGTATCTCTGGGAGGGGTTAGAAGATTTAGGACTCACCATGCACGTTGAACGAGAGTTTCGTTTGCCAACGCTTACTACAGTTTGCATTCCAGAGGGTTTGGATGGGAAGGCGATCGCGCGTCAGCTGCTGATGGAACACAATATAGAAATTGGGGGCGGATTAGGCGAACTGGCTGGTAAAGTCTGGCGTGTCGGTTTGATGGGCTTTAACAGTCGTCCAGAGAGTGTAGATAGCCTTTTGGAAGCACTGCGGCAGGTTTTAGCCAAATAGTGCAGGTGGTTCCTATAGAGATTCTCAACTGCATCTAACATGACACAGCTTGCATAGTTATGAACCAAGATATCGACGAGGTACTGGTACTAGAGGAAGGACAAGCACCACCAAAAGATGCGATCGCGCCACCGCGAAAGCCAAGGTGGTCAGACACATTAAATTACATTGCCAATCCGGATCGCTTCTGCCGCCAAAATCTAGAAAAGTACGGTGCCATTTTTAACACCAGTGTCTTTGGTGGCACTACTGTCTTTGTGGGTTCAGCTAAAGCTACTCAAATGACATTTAACGGGGACTTGAAATACACAGAGATTGCCTTGCCACCCACCACGATGGATATGTTTGGCGAGTACAGTTTGTTTCAGCGTCCCGATTTGCATCGCCAGCGCAAAAGCGCACTGCGTCCCGGACTGGCTGGTCAGGTACTTGAGAGATATGCGCCGGCGATTGAGAGTTCGATCGCGCTAGGCATCTCCGAGTGGTCTACCCCTAGTAAAATGGCACTCTACCCAGCAGTGGAGAAGATTTGCTTTGATGTACTCGTCCCCCTGCTGTTGGGAGTCAGCTTGAATGACGCCGATTCAACCACTTTTGAGGGACTGCCCGTATCCTCCAAAGCCGAACTAAAGGCGCTGTATAAGACCTTTTTTGATGGCTTCTATGGCTTGTTAAAGTGGAAGTCACCCTTTACAGCCTACGGTAGGGGCTGGAAAGCACGTGCCGAGTTACTTGAGTTCATGCGTGCAGTTGTACGGCGACGGCGGACACAGGGCGGAGTCCTTGACCCCACAGTAGACTTCCTCTCAATGATGCTAGCCAGTCAGGAAGAAAACCCCGATGGAGTCTTTAGCGATGCCCTGATTGAAAACCAGTGTCTGCTACAGTTGTGGGCTTCACACTATGAAATTTCGGGGCTGGTGGCTTCCCTGATATACCAACTTGGACACCACCCCCAGGTACTACAGCGGCTGCGGGAAGAACAAACTCAGGTGATGGGCAAACAAAGCAATATCAGCACCTTCTTACCCGAACATCTCAAGCAGATGGTATTCCTAGAGGCAACCATCAAAGAAACGCTACGCACGCTACCTCCTAGTTCTACTGCCAACCGCCGACTCACTAAGTCTGTGGTACTGGATGGGGTGCTGTATAAAAAGGGCTGTTCTGTAATGGCAGAACCGCGAATTGCACATATCATGCCAGAATACTTTCACGAACCGGAGGTATTTGCTCCAGAGCGATTCCTGCCCCCTCGCAATGAAGGTAAAATGTATGAATTCATCCCCTTTGGTGGCGGCGTACACGCTTGTTTAGGGGCGCAGTTGGCGATGGTTGTTACTAAGATATTTGCCTCTAATTTGCTGCACAAGTTTGATTGGAAGCTGACAGGTGATGCAAAATTTGTGCAATTTCCTCTGAAGAAGATTAGAGATGATTACCAAATTGAAATAGTACGTCGAGTTTAAGATTTTCTGTATTCTTCGGATACGTTCTTGAGCATCATGTCACAAACCACTGTTGGAATTAACAAAAAAAGTAAGTCCCTTCCTCCGGGAATAATTGTTAAACTCGGAAAGTTCGTCTGGACGACAATCTGGCATCTGATGATGTCTCAGCTTGCTCCATCTCAAAAATCGGGTGAGTATGTCCGCCCTAAGAGCCAGTTTCGGCATTTTGTTGGGACTGAGGAAGGGAATTTATACCAGCCAGCCGCAGGACGTTACCGCCTTTTTGTGGGGTTGGGATGCCCTTGGGCGCATCGTACATTAGTTGCGCGCTCGCTTAAGAAACTGGAAGATGTGATCAGCGTGTCTATCGCTTCCCCTTCCTCTGATGCAGGCATCTGGGTATTAGACGATCCCCACGAGGGTTGCCACACCTTACCAGAGTTGTATCAGTTGGCGCAACCAGGCTATAGCGGGCGTTGCACGGTTCCGGTTCTCTGGGATGAACAAACAAAAACTATCGTCAACAACGAGAGTGCAGAGATTATCGTGATGCTGTCAGCGTTTAATGAGTTTAGTAAACATCCCGAACTGGATCTCTACCCAGAAGAACTCAAAGAAACCATTGACCTTTGGAACGACAAAATTTACGATGCTGTGAATAATGGCGTGTACCGTTGCGGCTTTGCTCAGTCACAAGCGGCTTATGAAAAAGCCTGCGATGAGCTATTTGCCGCCCTAGATGAGATTGACGCAGTGCTGGCGACAAGTCGATATGTGTGCGGGGAGAAGGTGACACTAGCAGATGTGCGTTTGTTTACTACGCTGTTCCGCTTTGATGCTGTGTATTACGGGCTATTCAAGTGCAACCGCAAGAGAATCAAAGACTATGAAAATCTCGGTGCCTACCTTTGCGATTTATATCAACTTCCCGGTGTTGCTGACACCTGTGATATAGAAGCTGTGAAGCGGGATTACTACGGCAATCTATTTCCACTAAATCCAGGCGGGATTATCCCCTCTGGGCCTGATATGAAAAGTCTTTTTGAACCACACGATCGCGATCGCAAAACCAAAACACAATTTGTTTCAAGTTGAGGATTGTTACTAAAACTTACTATTTTGATCACACATTGACAAGGAGATTGGGGGCTAGGGACTAGGGACTAGGGACTAGGAACTAGGTAAGATTTTTTCCTCTTCCCCAATCCCCAATCCCCAATCCCCAATCCCCAATCCCCAATCTCTAGTTGCGATGCCAGCGCGTACCCTCTGGGCTATCAATTAAGGTAATGCCTTGGGCAGCTAATTCGTTGCGAATGCGATCGCTTTCAGCAAAATTCTTCGCTTTGCGCGCTTCCTGTCGCTTTTCAATCTCCGCCTCAATCTCCGCATCGCTTATATCACCAGCAGTTTCATCCTCTAGCGAAGCTATGTCTTGCGCCCCCACTTCTAAGCCTAAAACTGTTGACAAATTAACCAAATTATGCCACCGAACTTGTAACTCTTCCGGTGGTGTCTCAGTTTTACCCTGGTGAACTAAGATATGCCCTTGCTTGCCTAATTCCTTTGCCAGTTCAAACAATACTGTTAAACCGCCAGGAAAATTTAAGTCATCATCGACTGCTGTTTGGAATCTCTCAACAAAGGGATTGGCGATTGGAAGATTTTCTTGTTGTTCCACTCTCCAACCTAACTGTTTACCGTACTGATAGCCAAACAGCAAACCTTCTTTTAAGGTATTCCAACCGTTGGTAGCAGCTTGTATAGCTTCATCGGTAAAATCGATAGGTTTGCGGTACTGTGCTGTAAGAACAAATAACCGCACTGCCATCGGGTCAACTGGACGGTCAAGTAACTCACGAATAGTGATAAAGTTGCCCAGAGACTTAGACATCTTCTCGCCATTCACCGTTACCATACCATTGTGCAACCAGTAACGAGATAAAGGCTTGCCTGTTACTGCTTCTGATTGAGCAATTTCATTTTCGTGGTGAGGGAAAATTAAGTCAGCACCGCCAGCGTGGATATCTATAGTTTCGCCCAAGCGATCGCGCACCATAGCCGAGCATTCAATATGCCATCCCGGACGACCATCACCCCAAGGCGACTCCCACGCAGGTTCCCCCGGTTTAGCAGCCTTCCACAAAGCAAAATCAAACGGATCTTTTTTCTTAGACGCTTCCGGTTCCACCTCAACCCGATTACTCGCGCCAGCTTGCATATCTTCTAACCTGCGTCCCGAAAGCTTCCCATACTCCGGAAATTCCCGAACTGCATAGTAGACATCCCCCGACGAAGGATAAGCAAAATCTTTCTGTTCCAACTCGTGAATCAGCCGCTTAATTCCATCTATTGTGTGAGTAGCGCGGGGATATTCATCAGCTTCTTGGATATTCAGCCGCGCCATATCCTCAAAATAAGCTTGGATATAGCGTTCTGCGACTTCCTCCATCGTTGAACCCTCAAGTCTGGCTCGATTGAGGATTTTGTCATCAATATCAGTAAAATTCTGTACGTAGCGCACATCATAGCCGCGAAATTGCAGATAGCGGCGCGTCACATCCCAAACTATGCAAGCTCTAGCATGACCCAAGTGGCAGTAATCGTACACCGTTACGCCGCAGTAGTACATCCCGACTTTACCGGGATTGAGGGGTTCAAAGGGTTCCTTACGACGGGTTAGGGTGTTGTAGAGTGATAGGGTCATAAACTTTGGATTGATTATAGTCAGCAAGAGACAAGCTTTGTTTGTGTAGCCGTAGAGACGCAATATATCATCGCATCTGTAAAATCGGAGGGTTAACACCAGCGATCGCTTGCCTCCATGTTAAACGGCATCGGCATCTTATCAGCTTCGTTCTTTTCCATGCCGTGTAACAAGCCATAATAAAGGTGGGTAGCAGGGATGCAAATATCTGCATTTAATGCCCTGCCGATCTTTACATAGTTCCATTTTCTGACCTTTTCGACAGTCGCGTTATGCAACCAGCAGTTAAACCTGACCAATCCCCAGCAATCGATTCCCCGAAACACGGCTTGCCTGTCACGATCATTACAGGTTTCCTTGGCAGCGGCAAGACCACGCTCCTCAACCACATCTTAAGCAATCAGGAAGGCGTGAAAACCGCTGTTCTGGTCAATGAATTTGGTGAAATCGGCATTGACAATGAACTGATTGTCACCACCGGAGAAGACATGGTGGAGTTGAGTAACGGTTGTATCTGCTGCACCATTAATAACGATTTGGTTGAGGCAGTTTACAAAGTTCTGGAACGCGAAGACAAAATAGATTATCTGGTAGTCGAAACAACCGGACTCGCAGATCCTTTGCCAGTTGCACTCACCTTTTTAGGGACGGAACTGCGAGACATGACCCGCCTGGATTCTATTATCACAGTGGTAGATTCAGAAAATTTCAGTCTCGATTTGTTCAACAGCGAAGCTGCCACCAGCCAGATTACCTATGGTGACATTATTCTACTAAACAAAGCAGATTTGGTAGATGAAGCCGACTTGGATTCGCTGGAAGTTAGAATTCGGGACATGAAAACTGATGCCAGAATTCTGCGAACCGCACGCGCACAGGTGTCATTGCCTTTGATTCTCAGCGTCGGTTTGTTTGAGTCTGACAGGTATTTAGAGGTTGAATCGGAACACGACCACCACGACCACGACCATCACGACCATCACGACCATCACGACCATCACGATCATCACGATCATAGTGCTTGCGATCATGAACATGATGTTTGCACTCACGACCATGACCACGACCATCACCATCACTCGCACCACCTGGAAAATGACGGGTTTACCTCAATTTCCTTTGAAAGCGACAAGCCTTTTGCTATCAAGAAGTTTCAAAATTTCCTAGATAATCAATTGCCTTCTACCGTCTTCCGTGCCAAAGGGATTCTTTGGTTTGACGAAAGCCCCAGACGGCATATTTTCCACCTCTGCGGCAAGCGGTTTAGTATTGACGATGAAGATTGGAAAGGTCAACCGAAAACCCAGCTGGTGCTGATTGGTCAGGATTTAGATAAAGAAACCCTGCGCGACCAAATCCAGAAATGTGTCTGTCTCCCCTCTGCAAGTCGTGGCAAAGGGTTCGGGAAATAGTAATTAGCTAATATGCTAATGCTTAATATCGTTTCTCAGTTGGGTCGAATACATTGCGGTTCTAACGTTTGGTAGGGACATGGCAATGCCATGTCCCTACATATGTAATGACTAATTATGCGCGTTGTCGTTCAGCGAGTTAAATCATCTCAAGTTGAGGTTGCAGGTAAAGTCATCGGCAAAATTGGGCGAGGGCTTAACTTACTCGTAGCCATTGCCGATACGGATACCGAAGCCGAACTTGACTGGATAGCGCGAAAATGTCTGGAATTACGCTTATTTCCAGATGAAGAAAATGGTACGGGACGCTGGGAAAAATCAATTCAAGAAATCGGGGGCGAACTGTTAGTAATTAGCCAGTTCACCCTCTATGGAGATTGTCGCAAAGGTCGCCGCCCTTCCTTCGACCGTTCAGCTGCACCAGATGTTGCCAGAAAGCTTTACGAACAGTTTGTTGAGAAGTTACGCCAAAGCGTGCGAGTTGAAACTGGTGAATTTGGGGCGATGATGCAGGTAGAAATTGAGAATGATGGCCCTGTTACTTTGCTGCTGGAAAGAGAAGCATCATAGAGAAAGTTAGTAGGTTGGGTTGAACGACAGGTTGGGTTGAACGACAGTGAAACCCAACAAATGCTTATAAGGGTTGGGTTTCGTGCCTCTTATGGGTGTTGGGTTTCGTTCCTCAACCCAACCTACGCTACGCTAACTACGCTAACTCTCTTACTTAGAGAAAGTTAGTAGGTTGGGTTGAACGACAGTGAAACCCAACAAATGCTTATGAGTGTTGGGTTTCGTTGCACAAGCCAACCTACGCTACGCTAACTCAAACAATCGGTTTGCGGCGACGGCGAGATTTGCCAATTATCCCCAGAATGCCAAGGCTGAAAATTCCCAGAGTAGCGGAAGGTTCAGGTATGCTGGCGCTATCATCAGCCACCTTAACATCAGCCCACACCAAGCGATGATCAGAACTGGGGAAGGGGAACGTCCCCACTAGAGGAAACAGGCGATCGCTGTTCTTAGGCCAGAATACAGCTGCATCAACAATCTCTAAATCCTGGGATGGCAAAACGTAATCTACGCGCAAATTACCGGGTGTACCATCAGCAAAGTCAGCTGTATCAAATGCTGGGTTACTTTTATGGGTTAGATTAGCACCGCCTTGCAAAATTGCTTGTTCTGGGCCGCCTTCGCTGGTTGGAGTGACGCTGGTATTGACAAGGGGATTATCCAGCAATTGCTGTATCGCACCGGGTAAACTATCGCCATCAAAGGGATCTGAATTTTGGTCGCCCATGATAACAAAGCTTGAATCAGCACTCAGTCCTCCAAAGGTGCGCTGATCGTCGTAGATGTAATCGCCTTCTCCGGGTGTGATATAGTCTGCCCAAAAGCGAATTTCGTCAAAATTGCGCCTACCGTTGCGGTCTTCGGGGCCGTCAAATACTGGCGGGGTAGGATGGCTAAGGAGGGCGTGAACAATCTCTCCGTTAACGTTAATTGGGATATCCCAGTGACTCTTGGAGGAGAGACGAACTACCTCAAGTTCTGCTGCGGAGTACCAGTCATTGGGTTCGGGTGTCGCTGGGTTGTCGGGAAGTAAAGCTCCCGGCATATCTTTCCACAGGAAGGTTTGGAAGGTGCGGATGCTTTCTTCTAAAATTGGGTACTTGGAGTACAGTGCCATGCCAAACTGACCGGGGAAAACTCCGAAGCCATAGGCATCGTTTGGGCCGCCGACTGTGCCATTGTTGTCTAGGTCAAATCCGGAAGGTATGCCAGTGTTAGAGGGTGCAACGTAGCGATATTGATATTCAGCGGGGGAAGCACCATTCTGGCTAACTGAAAGGTAGTTATTTTGAAATAGTTGGGCTGCTGTTCCGCCTTCTACATAGTCGAATTCGTTGATTAACAGCACGTCAGGGTTGACTCGTTGGATGATTTCAGCAACGGTCTTTGCCTGTACGTTGTCGGGGTTTGACAAATCGGTAATTAGTTGACCCTCAGCGTTGCGGTTTAGTGAGGCGTTGAATGTGGCAAAGCGGAGGGTGGTGGCTTGTGCTGACCCAGACGCGATCGCTCCCAATATCCCTGCTGTCAGTAATCCTCCGGATACAAGGCGATCGAACCGGGAAATCAGAGCTTTCTGGATCTTCATAGCAACCGTGTTTGTACTTAGCTTTCGTTATTCCTCACACAGTAGCGATCGCACGTTAAGACAACCCTATGAAGGTAATAAGCAGGTTTTAAGATGCCTCATCTTCACGGAAGCTTCATAAAAAACCTGCTTATTTAACAGAAATGTAAACTTATGACACTTTAAGTGTTTAGGACTTACGCACTTGGAACCAGGAAATAAATTTCCTGGCTAAAAGCCCAAGTCAGTTGAAACTGACTAAAAAACCTCAAACCAACCCATTAAAATGGGTTTGAGCTTTGAGCCGGAACTTTAGTTCACGGCAAGTGCGTAAGTCATGGTGTTAAGGGAAAATATTTTGCCACCAAGGTTTAGAATTGCTTTGTGCAACAGGCATTTTCTTGCGAATATCCTGAATATTCCACCCTGTAAGCTTCGCTAAAGTTTGCGCTTCTTGTTCAAATCGTCCAGCCAAAGACTTTTTATATTGTTGTCCTGCTTGACATTTAACTTCCCCTGTAAAAGCATGGCGGAGGATATAGCGACCCTGGAAATTTTGGCGATTTGATGTTTCTTGGAACATCAAATCTTCGGGAAACTTATCGCGGGTATAGCGGACATGAAGACGAGTAATAAAAACATTACTGGAGGGAACAATGCCTCTCCGGAAGGGCGCTGACTGCTGGATATCCGAAGGGGAATTATCTAGCCAAAATACACCAGCTTTCTTCAGTTCTTCTGGATTTAATGGTTCCGCAGAACACGGATCGCAGCTACCCATATCCCACGCATATTCGAGAAAAGCAACTTTTTGATTTTCCCGATTGTATGCGTTTTTGAACATCGATTTGTAGAAATTACCAAAGTCATTTTTAACGTATACTGGTATTTCAGCATCCGAGGGAACTTTGACTGTCCGGTAGTTGGTAACTTCTGCCTGACCTTTTGGTGATAAGACATAAACAATTAAGTCTTGTTCGCTGGTAGAATTAATCATGCCTAGACGAATCGGCAACATGAATTTAGGAGACTCATAAGCCATCATCAAAGGTCGCAGGAATTGAGTCCCAGACTTTTCAAATTCTCCTAAGTTGACTTTAGCAACGAAGAATTTCATGTTTTGCCGGATGTATGGTTGCAGCAGTTGTTTAGCACCTCTGGGAATGCGATAACCGTTGCGATTTAGCCAAGTTTCTAAACCATTAGATTCTCTGGCGCTGAGGATTACAATGTCGTATTCTCCGACTGTAAAACGTTCTTCTACGGTGACACCTAAAGTGCTTTCGTCTCTACTTCCTCTTGCTGCGCCAGGTTCCATCGCTGCTCTGGATACAGGTCTTGGAGAGTACATGACAGGATTACACGGATCTTCGTCAAAATATTCGACGAGTCGCGGCGCACTAAAGGCATCTAAACGTTCGATAATTTTGGGTTCGCCAACGCGAACTTGGTCTTTTTTAAGCACCGTGGGAACCGGGACAACTAAGGCGAAGTCTTTGACGTCTCCTTGATAGTCATTCGCCATAGTTAGAACAGTGCGATCGCCACTCCGCGCAATCACTACTTGAGAAGCTTTGTTGTATAATTTTGTATCCGCTTTAGCGACATAAAATCCACAAAATGCCCAGGCTGTAGGCGCAAAGCAAATAACCGCTAGACAAGTTATTAGTAATGTTTTGAAAATCCGAAATAACTTCATTGTCACCTCTTTTATTTTAGTAAGTGTTTACGCTTGTATATACTGCTCATTTTCAGCAATTTCAGGTTTATTTGCTGAATCCCACCACGAGAATCTGGGCGCTTTCCAAACTAAATCCCAAATTACAGTTAAGGGGGCTAGGGCAAATAAAGCCCAGAAAACTGCGGTGGAAATAAAAAATTGATTCCGCAGGATAAAGGTTAACACAGCGATGGAAATAGCCCATATTAAGCGGCTGATTCTGGCGTTGGGAATTGACCGAGGATCTGTAATCATAAACAAGGCAAACAGCAGTAAAGAACCGCTTGTTAAACGATGGAAAAATACATCCCACGTCCAGCCAAGCCAGATATTGCGAATTGCTTCTAAAAGGGCATAGGAACATAAAAAAGCAGCGGTTGTGTCCCATCGCCCGACTCGTTTTAATATCATGCCTCCGGTTCCTGCAAATAACAAGGCATACCACCAATCATCCCCCCACTGTCCAGGGGAAACCCAGGCATCGGGTGTCAAAATGAGAACTGAAATAATACCAAAATTGGCAGGATTGAAAAAATGTTTGTTATTAGTTTGAAAAATAAATTTACTTGAAATTGCTAAGGAGCCTGCTAAAATCATTGTGGTGCAATTATCAGCTCTTAGCAGCAAACTTAAACCTAAAGCTGTAATTAAAGCACTGCGAAATGAAGGTTTGATGGGAGTATTGGTTGTTGATTCAGTTTCTTTGAGTAGGTTTTGTTTGATGGATGTTGCTAGCCACTGAGTAAGTAGGCAAGTCACTATTACAACTAAAATTAAATCTGGTCTTAGCGTCCAATCTCTTGTCGAAATTCCTAAGACAAGAAATGAGGTTAGAAAGAGAATTTGGTAGTCTCGGATATCTTTTAGTACCATTGCCTGTTGATGGCACGATTAGCCATGTCTTTGTCTGAATTTAGACGCGATAGGATGCTGGTAGTTGTCCTGTTACAGAAATTGTTACAAAAAGGTAGCAGGGGAGACAGGGTTGCTTGTGGGAAACGAACCGCCGAGGCGCTGAGGGCGCAGAGAGGGGATAATTTCAGGTGGCTGTGAGTGTCTTTTTACGATCGAGATGTGCTGCGCCTTCTATGATGACAACGAAAATCGCTGCTATCCAGGTGATGGCGACGTAGAACCAGAAGACTCGCAAATCTCCCCACAGTGTGCCAAAGAAGACAAGTGTAGTATTATAGGCAGCGTGGAAGAATGCGGCGAGTAATAGGCTGCCTTTTGTGTGGTTGTAAATCCACGTCATCAGAATCGCGATCGCTATCGTGGAAAGAAGGAAACCTATAAAGGGGATATTAGCTTGAGGTGTTCCTGGGAGGAGAAATAAGGGAAAGTGCCACATTCCCCAGCTTAAACCCAGGATGAAACTGGCCCATAAGGCGCTAAAATTTTCCTGAAGTCTTGGTAAAGCAAATCCTCTCCATCCAGGTTCCTCGGTTAACAGATGGATGATGATTTGTTCAATGAATAAGGGTAATATTCCTTGCAATGGAATTATGGTGGCGATTTGATGATTCCCGCCTAGCAGGATGTGAAGACCAATTGCTGCTAGACTAATGCCAGCTGGTATGAGGAAAGCGATCGCGTACCATTTCCCGCCGACACGCCACCTCACCAGTCGGCTAAAGAATCTGTTAATTCCAGCTTTTCCGTCTGCGATCGCACTAATCATTACTGCTGATATGCTAATGCCAAAGAAGGCTAAGTTTTCGGGGAGTTGGAAGGAAATCCAGCCGAAGGTTGCGGCGATTTCGCTACCCCAAACTAACCACGCGATCGCATAAACCAAGATAAAGAAGGTAGCAAGCGGGTATTTTCTAATAAATGACATCTACTTTATTCTCCTGACTCTCCCTTAGATGGAATTTCCAGTTATACCTCACCCGTCCCTTTTTCTACAGAAGATGCGTCTTTGACTTGATCTATCTCTGGATATTTTTTTTGAGGTACTATCACTCACATCAACAAGTAAAGCAGAATGCCTTGACCCCTGGCATTTATACTCCAAACCACTCTAAAATGCCCTTGGCAATTTTCTGTTCCATCGGATTAGAAGAGAGCAATCGCAATAATAACTGACGCAAAAGCCAGCGATTTAGCAATGGGAAAAATAAATATAATAGACGCTTAAATCCAATTTGCAATAGCCACGATGTTAGCAGCGATACTAACAGTTTCAATGGATTAAGCTGCTGTATATAAACAATAACTGTAGGAAAGACAACTAATAAAGATAGCCCCCAAGATATCCACTTTAACAACAAAGCTGTTTTGAGATGCAGATTGTTTAAAAGTTGAGCGACAAGCCAGTGGTGTGCAGTTGCGATCGCTAAACACCAAGTTGAGTCAACGAGACAATCATGGCGAATTTGGTGAATGATGTCTCCATCCAGAGAAATCACACTCCGCATAACAATGTTATCAGCCACTTTCTCTGTAGTTACATGATAGTAGTAAGTGCAGAAAGTTAGCCCGGATTGTAATCGATTTTCCGCATCTAATAAAGCATAAGAGCGCAATTCCCCAAGTCTCTTTGGGGAAATACACAAATCTTTTCCCTTAGTTCTAGCTTGCAGAATTCTATCTATGACATTCTGATCTAAGTTAAATCGCACGAAGCGAAACACTACTTGTCCCTTTTCGTCTTTGACTTCCTCGACTTGAATGTATGCAGTTAAATCAAGGCATTTTCTGGCTGATATTGGAAAATTATTTCCCACTCATTTTTAGCAATATTCGGTTTAATTGACATCAGTTTGGGAGGCTCACTTCTCTTAAGCCTGCTTGGGTGCATCCCAGTTTTGCAAAAATACCAGGAGAAAAGGAAATCGCAACCGCACAAACAAAGCCTGCCGACCCAGGCTAAATTGAGTCCGCGCAGGCGGACTTGGTTTGCGGAGCATCGAGACTTTCAGTCTGCGGGCTTTAGGTGTTAGGCTGTTACGCAATATCAATTCCGGTTAAATATGTCTTTTATCGAGCGTTGATTCACCAAAGATTCTACCATGTTTACCATAAACTCTAACAGTCCGTGCCACTGTTTTTCCCCAGCAGTTACTCCTTGTCTATGAATATCTAAAATTATGTCTTTATGCTCGTGTTGAAAAAGTTTTTCATGATAGCGGTTGATGATATCTCCATCTAACTGAATAACCGACTGAGCATAAATAATGTCGGTTGTCACTGCCTCTTCCGGATTTTCTGATGCAGCAATTTCGCTATTCTTGAGTGCTTCGTTACGATTGTCAAGCGCCGCCTTTAGTTCATCTACCTTCCGCAAACTGCGTAAAAATCTACCATCGTCGAGCAGAGTTTGAATCCTTTTAATTTCAACAGCCGGATTAGCAGATGGGTTGAGTGGGTTAGGTAGTTTCGTCTTTTGCAAATCCAGTTCGGCTGTGGGATCGCTGAGAACTCGGACAAATTCCCTTAGCTGGGAAGCATCTTCTGCAACATCTTCAACGCGGTATAAACAATACTCTATTTCGATTTGCTTACGAAGACTCAGGTAACGCGCGTGGAGGGACGGATGAATTCCCATTCTTTCCAAATATGGCTTGCAAATGGGATAAATATCTCGATAAGCTTGCCAAGGGATGAACTTTGTTCCGGTAATTTGATCGACAACCATTGTATTAACTTCTAGAGCCGTGATGTCGATGAGTACATCGCTTAAAGACTGTAAAAAGTTGTGAAACTTAGGTCGCAAATTAGGGATAATATCTCTACTATTTGTGTCAGGTCTATTCACCACAATTGTTAGCCTCCGGTGCTATTACTTTGGTTTTTTGTTCTTCTCATCAGTAGGATTGTTATCCCAAGGCTCGGCGGGAGTGTCTGAAAAGAAAGGGTCTTCAAAGGTGACGGGCGTTTCCTCGTCTGGCATTTCTGAGTTAGATTGGGGCTTTTCTTCCGGTGGTATATCTCCGAACAAAACTGCCATCGGATTTGAAAGGCGATCGCTTGAAGTAAAGTTTCTTTGTGGCTGATTCGGTTGGCTTTGTTCCTCTTCTTCCCAGTTGTCGAACCCTTCCCATTCGTCATCCTGTACACCAGTCTGCGACCACCCGGTGAAGCGTTGTTCTGGTTCCTCTACCTCCACATCTTCCCACTCTTCATCGCTTCCCCAGTTCACTACAGTCTGCTGAGTAGCCGTCCACGCTGGCTCTGATGGCGGTTCCTCTAAGAGGGCTTGTTCCCATTCCTCGGTACTCAACACAGGCTCTACAGTTGTTTCCGATGTCTGTGGGGACGGGGTGGGTGCAACTTCCTCCCATTCCTCTTGTTCCCATTCCTCGGAACTCAACACAGGCTCTAGAGTTGTTTCCGATGTCTGTGGGGACGGGGTGGGCGCAACTTCTTCCCATTCCTCTTGTTCCCATTCCTCGGAACTCAACACAGGCTCTAGAGTTGTTTCCAATGTCTGTGGGGACGGGGTGGGCGCAACTGGTGGGGTTTGTGCGGGAACGGATGCTCCTAAAGGCGAAGCCGGAAAACCTGGTTCCTCTACCTCGACATCTTCCCACTCTTCATCGCTTCCCCAGTTCACTACAGTTTGCTGAGTAGCCGTCCGCGCTGGCTCTGATGGCGGTTCCTCTAAAAGGGCTTGTTCCCATTCCTCGGAACTCAGCACAGGCTCTACAGTTGTTTCCGATGTCTGTGGGGACGGGGTTGGCGCAACTTCCTCCCATTCCTCTTGTTCCCATTCTTCGGCACTCAACACAGGCTCTACAATTGTTTCCGATGTCTGTGGGGACGGGGTGGGCGCAACTGGTGGTGTTTGTGCGGGAACGGACGCTGCTAAAGGCGAAGTCGGAAAACCTAACGATTCAGCCCCTGCAAGGGGGGAAGGAAAAGAAGAACTTTTGTTCTCGGATGCGGAATCTAGAAGCCCCTCCCCGCTTCGGGGAGGGGTTGGGGAGGGGTCAGACGGGGCTTCGCTAACAGTGTCAACCTCAATAACGGACTCAGAAGCGATCGCAACCTCTACCACAGAAACTTCAGGCTCCATAACTAAAGGAGCAGCATCGTCTGGAGGTAGTTTAGGACTCTCTACACCAGACAATTTTGGAGAATTTGAAGGTCGCATTTGCGCCCAAATTCCAAATAATTTTTGCAAACTTTTGAGGTTGTCTTGGATAATTTCGCGGCTTTGCTGAACCTGTTCTAAATGAAATTGCCGCAGTTCGCTATAGGGGCCAGTATCGAGAAATTGGTTGCCAATTTCGTTGGTGATGTCGCCATCGACAATATTAATCCGAGTCTGCATCCGAGAGCCTGGTTCGGGCTGCTCTCGATCTGAGTCGGCTTTAGCAACCCAAGTGGTAATTTCCAACTCAATTGCCTCGCTGAGTGCGGTAGAAAGTGCCTCAACAATTTTGCCAGCTTTGAGTTTTTGCTTGAAGTCGTCGCTTGCCGCCATAAAGATATTTTTAGCTAAGTTTTTAGTTATTAATCAATCCGGTAAAAGGTAAAATTAAAGTAAATAATTTTACCTTTTACCTTTGCAAGATTGCCTTTTTACTCAGATGGATTGTTGGGCGTGGAAGGAGGAAAAAGGGGTTGACTATTTGAAGACAACCGCGATGTCTGCATTTGAGACAATGTGTTAGTTAAGACTGTAAATAGGTGTTGTAAGTTTGCCAGGTTTTCTTGGATAATTTCACGACCTTCCTGAACTTGCTCTAAGTGAAATTCTCGCAATTCCGCGTAGGAACCATTGCCAAGAAATTCGCTGCCTACTTCATTTTCGATGTCACCATCTACGATGTTGATGCGGGTTCGCATAGAATGGCCGGGTAGGGGTTGATCTCCTCCTGCCGGAGTGTCTGAATTAGCGGATGAAACCCAGGTGGTAATTTCTAATTCTATGGCTTCGCTTAGTGCCAAGGTGAGTGCTTCAACAACTTTGCCAGCTTTGAGTTGTTCTTTGAACTCTTTACTTACTCCCACAATATCCCCTCTCTTAATGTCTTAGTCATTGGTCATTGGTCATTAAGCCATTTGTCATTAGCGCCGAAGACAAAGGACTAATGACTAAGGATAACTTTCATTGTTGCCAGAAGTCTGTGACATCGTATCCCAGTTCACCGAGCATTTGGCGCAGCAGGGGCAAACTAAGACCGATGACATTGGTATGACAGCCTTCCAGTTTTTCTACAAATAGTCCGCCTCTGCCTTCGAGGGCAAAGCAGCCAGCGCATTTGAGAGGTTCGCCAGTGGCGACGTAGGCGTTTATTTGGCGATCGCTTATATTGGCAAAGTAAACTCGCGTGATGCCGCATTCTACTAGAGTTTTACCCTGCCGTTGGTCAATTAAAGCATGACCAGTATAGAGGTTGCCGACAGAGGAGCGCATTTTTTGCCAACGTGCGATCGCTTCTTTCTCATCCGCGGGTTTCCCATGAATTTCGCCGTTGACGGCTAAAACGGAATCGCACCCTAACACCAAACCATCTGGAAATTGGCTAGCCACTGTTTCGGCTTTACGCAGTGCTAGGGTTTGCACCAGTTCGGCTGGATCGTTCAACTGGACTTGCGATTCATCAAAATCGCTGACTGCAACTACCGGATCGATTCCAGCAGTTTGCAACAAGCGGCGGCGGGCTGGGGACGCGGAGGCTAAGACAAAGGGAGGAATATTCATAGTCATTAGTCAAGTTATCAGTTGAAGGATGGCAAATTGCTCGCTTGTTCAAAAGCCATTAGCCATTAGCTATTAATAAACTGAGAATGAACTGACAACTTGTTTCAACATCGGCTGCATTTTTGCCCAGCGTTTTTCTGTGGTGGAGGCGTTGAAGGTGAAGAGTTTGCCTCGACTGATGGCGACTGAGGCGAAATTATGGCGTTCCTGATTTGGGAGTTTGACGGCGTATTCTAAGAAGTAATAAGTTTTAGCGCCAGACTCGGCTTTTTCGGCGTTCACCAATTCGGCTTCGCGTCCCGATTCGGGGGGTGCGATCGCGCTTTTTGATAATTTGTAACCTACTTCACTAGGTGTCCCTAAGTCAGCCAGGGTTTTACCTCCAGGAACTGGGCTAATTACGACTGACACATTTTCGCTTGGCTCAATGATATCGTGCATGACGATATCTGCTGCATTGCCCACGTTGACTTCAACCCAGCCATGAGGATATAGGAACTGATAGCCGTCGGTGCTATCGACATAGCTTCTTAGCCCACTGGTGGCGCTGACAGCAGTGCAACTTTGCAAACTCAAACTTAATACTACAAGCAGTATTGCGGCAATTCGTTTCAGCATCTTCCCTCTTCCTTTCCCTGTGTCACTAAGCATTACTCTGTTTCATTTTCCCACTTCGGGGAAACAGGACGATCGCGCATTTTGGACGAACTTCATTCGACGTAGGGACACAGAACAAGACTAAGCGATCGCTTTGGGTACCATCAAGGATTAATCTGCTTTAACAGTAACACTTAGCTTTAATCCCAAAGCCTGAAGCCAATCTCCCAAGCTGTAAATTGCGTAAATTCCTGGTTTTGTGAGCAATTCTTCTAATTTCTCTTGGTGCAATTTTGCTTGTGGTGACATATTTAGTTCATCAAGCGCCTCTGCTACATTGTTGAGTGCCTTTTTAAGCAGTTCAGGTTCAGGATCTTTTTCTTCCAATATCGCTTCAATGTAGAGAGCAGCGTATTTTGGATCTTTGAGACGTGAAATCAGATCCTCATGGTAGCTGACACTTTTAATCATTGTTTCGGCTCCTATACTCTGTCCAGTATTCCTTAGCTATGCGAATATCTTGAGTTTGAGTGCTTTTATCCCCACCACATAATAAAAGCACTATCGTTGACCCAATTTGTCCAAAGTAGATTCTGTATCCTGGGCCATAATCAATTCTAAGTTCACAAACTCCTTCTCCTACTGACTGATAGTCTCCTAGATTACCTAGTTCAACTCGGTTAAGCCTTGTATCAATCTTGACTTGAGTCTTGGCATCTCGTAGGGAATCAAACCACTCCTTGAAAGGAATTCTGCCGTCTGAGGTAATGTAAAGTCGAATTTCTCTTGGTGTGACTTCCATGATTTTATCGTAGCTGAGCGCGGCTCTTTTGCAGGCGCGATCGCACATTTTGCATTGAAGGGCTTTTAACACTCAAGATACACAGAACAAGAGTAAGCGATCGCTTAGTCTTGTTCTGCTTGATTTTTCATCAGTCGTTGTACGCTTACCAATGCTCGATTTAATTCATAACCCCGTCGTTCTGGATTATCCAAATATGCCTGTTGTTCTTCCTCAATCATTTGTACATCTTCAACGACTAATCCATCGAGTAATTTTTGAGCAGAACCAAATAAACTATTTTTCACAAAACGGCGAAATGCTACTGGCAATTTGTGCAACCGCCAAAAGGCATTTAATGATGTAAAATGAATCAGATAAGCACGAGTTGTCGTTTCATTCACCGGGCAAAGTAGACAGTAAATTTTGAAATCCTTGCCTAATGTTGAAACCCAGTGCGGATAAATATAACTAACATCCAACGGTTCTGGGTGTAAGCGACGCAATGCTGGAAAAAACAACTGAGAAATAGACCAAATCTTGTCTATTTTGTAATAACTCTGAGCTTGATAATGAGCATCTACACGATTAACTTCTTCGTGAATATCTTCAAGCACTGCATCAGTCCAAGCTTGCCAATCCTGATGTAAATGTCCGTGGTACATATCCATCAAGTTTTCAATTAAATAGGAGTAATGGGCATTACACTTAATAACTGAAACAGTAGCAATATAGTTGAGATGATCCCATTCAGGAACGCCAAGAGGATTTAGAGACGAGAAATTTTGCGTCTCTAAATCGGTGCTATCCCCAGGAAAAAGCCAGATAAAACCGTCCAATTCTTGCACGGGATAGCGACGAATTTGGCAACTTGGTAATTTTTGATTAGCTGCTAGATAGGGAACTGCTGCACATTCACCCGCCTCATTAAAACGCCAGCCGTGATAAGCACATTCCAATTCATCGCCAGTAACTTTACCATGACTAAGTTTAACTTGACGATGAGGGCAGCGGTCTTCTAAGGCGTGAATTTTGCCTGTGCTATCTCTATAAATTACGATTGGTTGATTCCAGAGAACGACACTTAGCGGCTGGGTTTTTAGTTCGGTACTGCGTGCAACTACATACCAGTAATTAAGGTTGATTCCTATCTGGCGAATGTTCTGATGTTGGGTAGTTATAGAAGAAGATTGCATAGTTTCACAAAGCGACAAATATCGCCTGCGAATTAAATTCGCAGGCTAATAGCTCGGATCAAGCCGACTTTAGTTTTCCTAAATTCAGCGCGGTTCTGGGTAAGGTTCATATCTGCAATACGCCTTCTGGATTCACCGTCAGCAATGGTCGCCTTTGCAATCCTTCCCGGTGTAAAATTTCATTTGCTGCCAGCAACCCGCTACTAATTGCCCGTTCCATTAAGCCAGACGGGAACGGCATTTTCACCCAGTCACCAGCAAATAATAAGTTAGGAATAGCTGTGCTAGTTTCTGGTCTATCTGCGTAACTATTGGGTGGGTAGCCTGAGAAGTTCTTTTGGTTCACCAGTTCTCGGTGTAACATATTGGCAGCTTTGAGTTCCGGGACAATTTCATAGAGTTCCTGTTCAAAAGTCGTAAGTAACACTTGCTGAGTAGGAAAATCTTTTTCTTTGTAGGCGTAAGCGTGTAATTCAACAACACTACCGCCAGTTTCTTTTGTCCACTCAATAAATTGATCCTGAATCCGGTGGTAAAGGCAAATGCTGTCAGTTAGTTGATAGCCGGAGAGGGAAGCAAAGTTGCTGTGTTCCCATTCAAAATCGCGGTCAAACCAGAAGCGGCAAACGGCAAAGGGATCTGCTACTGCTAATTTTTCCACTTGCGATCGCACTCTTTCCTCGACATCCCCATTCATTCTATTAAACAACTGCTGCACGCCCGGTACATCGGTAGCAAATACGTAGTAATCCGCCTTTACTGTCTCCACCGATTCCTGTAGAGGCAAGTTATAATTTGCTCCTACGAGTTGCAGCTGATCTTCCTGACGTTGCACTACTTTAAAGCGTGATAAATCTCTAGTTGCAGGCCCTTTTATTACTCTACCTTCGCTATCAAAAACTGCGCCGTGGCAAGGACAGTGAAATTTACCATCATCTGCCAGTCCAACTGTACAGCCTTGGTGAGTACAACTAAGGGAAATTGCTTCATTCCCCTGTGGGATCGCCGCAAAAACAGTATCCCCTGCACCAAAATATTCTAGTTGCTCGTTGGCAATAGCAGAATTGCGCTTCACCCAAAATGGCACCTCATTACCAGCTCCCTGTTGATAGCTGAGGGAATTTATTTTGCCTTCTTGTGCCTGAATTTCACTAACTGTTGCACCTTTAATAATCTTGCCACCGTTACGTTCAATTGCCTTAGCAATTGGTTGCACCAGCGAGGTTCCCATATCCTGTTTGGTGCCGTTGAAAGCTAAACCTTCTGGATTGCCAAAAAAGTAGAAGTGGAAAAACTGCATTAATTCTCCCACACTCATTTTATCTGGTGCATTTAAGCTTGATTTCGCAAAGGGGAGAAAATATAAGTCATACAACCCATGTGGGAAATCTTTTTGCACCCATTGGGCAACCGATAAATGATCTAAACGTTGGAAACTTTTTTGAGTTTGAAATCCCGTAATTGCCCGGAAAACTTCCCAATGTCCAACTTTGGTTAAATTAATCCCCCAGCGCAGTCGGTTGGGGGATGCTACAGCTAAATCTACAATATTCCAGGGAAAAGCTGAATTGCTGGGGCGGAACACTTCTGGCTTGTAACTCCCATCCCGGTAAACAACCGAGTAGAACTTTAAATCGATGAAATTCTCAGCGATGTCGAGTTCTTCTACTATGCTCTTGAGGTTGTAATACTGAGGAAAAAAACCGTGGAAGCCATGCTCCATCATAAAACTTTCGTCCCCCACCTGGATTGGCCAGCTGGCGATTTTGCCTCCAAGTTGAGGCGATCGCTCTAAAAGCGTTACAGTAAAACCACGCTGGCTCAGTTCATACGCACAGGCTAATCCAGCCAAGCCAGCCCCCACTACCACAACGCTCTTTGGCTGGTTCAGCATTGGTGGCAACAAAATGTTATCTTGCCGAAAAACAGTTGGCTGGGGTTTGGAAAAGCGAGAATATCCCAGTAATCCAGCAGCAGCACCGACACCGAACATTTTGATCAGTGTGCGGCGGGAGATGGACGGCAATTGTGGGGAAGTGGATAATTGACTCATTATGCTACTCAGCTTTTATCCTCACACTATGAAATACGGGCGCGAAACGCTGGCAGTTTGCCAGCGCATCTTGATTGAACTGTTGCGGCGGCGGCGCAGCCTGATTTTTTGGTGTATTTTCCCATTTTCGGTCTTAATACTCAGTGGCTTTATTCTGGCAGAACGTGCCAAGCTGTCAATAGCTCAGGCTTTTGAGTTCGCCGCTCCTTCTACTTTAGTAGGTGCAGCGCTGTTTTTCAGTTGTTTAGGCGGTAGTGTGGCAACCGTGGTGTCAGAAAGAGAACAGCAAACCCTCAAACGCCTTTTTATCTCACCTTTGAGCGGTACGTCCTATTTTTTAGGAATTTTTCTCGCCCATAGCTGCATCGGCATCGGTCAAACGCTTTTAGTTTATACTATTGCTGCCTTTTGGAATGCCAGGTTTCAAGGTTCTTTGCTGTTGGGAAGTCTGATTATCTTACTAAGTATTATTTCCTATGTAGGTGTAGGATTTATTCTCGGTACGCAGTTCGCCCGTCGCACTGAGGATGTCAATGCTTTGGTAGCTGCGTTTGGAGTGCCTTTATTAATTTTGGGAGGTGCGTTTTTGCCTACTTCTCTATTTCCCCAGACGCTCTTAGACATAGCTAAATATAACCCAATTTATCATATGAATGTAGCGTTAGTCGGTGTATCTGCTAACGGCTATAGCCTGGATGAAATTGCATCACATTTTAGGTTTTTATGCGTGTTTGCTGTTTTCATGGTTGCAGGTGGATGGCTGTCTTATCGTCGAATGTTGAGCGTTGAAAGAAGACTTTGAATTTTCAACGCAAAGGGTGCAAATGTTTACGCAAAGGTACGCAAAGTAAAAGATAATATTCTGCCTAATCCGCTTAGTTTTGCAGTAGTTTACGTTAAAGAAACCTTGACAAGTTGTGGAATTTATAGTTTAATATAAGAGGATTGACAGGGTGGGCATGATGCCTACCCTGTAACTTTTTTAATCCCTTAGCAATTGTCTCGATGCTCCACATCAATAAGCTAAGTAAGTCTTACGGAAAGCGCCCGGTTTTACAAGATTTATCGCTGCATATCTCACCCGGAGAGATTTACGGGTTACTGGGGCCAAATGGCGCGGGGAAGACGACGACTATTAATATAATTTGTAATTTGAGTAAGGCTGATAGTGGTGAGATTAGGATTAATAACCAGCCTGTCTCGGAAGCAACAAAAAGGTTAGTTGGTGTAGCGCCGCAAGAAAATTTGCTTTATAAAACTCTAAGCTGTGAAGAAAATCTTAATTTCTTTGCGCGAATTTACGGTTTAAATAGTGAGCAGCGTCGTCAACAGGTAAAAGCTTGTTTGGAGGCTGTCAATTTAGTAAGTTGCGCTAAAAGTCCGGTGGAAACTCTTAGCGGTGGGATGCAGCGGCGGTTGAATATTGCTGTGGCGTTGGTTCACCAGCCAAAGTTGGTGATTTTGGATGAACCGACAACAGGTTTAGATGTTGAGTCGCGTTATGAAGTTTGGGAGTTAATTCGGAGCCTGAAAGATAAGGGAATTACGGTTTTGTTGACGACGCATTTATTAGATGAGGCTGAGCGTCTTTGTCAAAGAATTGGTATTCTAAAAAATGGTTCTATTTTGGCTGAGGGCAGTCTATCACAACTTCGGCAATTAATTTCAGCGGTGGAGGTTGTGGTGGTGCAAACGTCGGAGGAAGAGAGAGCGATCGCGCGTGCTAAAGAATATAATTTCCCTGTCCGGCGTTATGGCAATGATTTGGCTTTCTGGCTGCCGGAGCCTTTAGAATTGAAGGAGATTATCGCGCGTTTTGATGGTATTCCTCTGGATTCAATTTCGCGTCAAGCTGTGCGGTTAGAGCATATTTATCTTGAGGTGACGAACCGCTAAGGCCCAGAGGACGCATAGGGAGGAGGGGAAGGAAAGGAAGGAAGCTGACGTTCGTTCACTCAATCTATCGAAAGAGTGAATTTGTCTAACAACTTTTAACGGGACAACATCTATCTACAGAGCGGTTTGGCTGATGCGCTAAATGAAGTAAATATAGGATGCTAAACCTCATGGTATTCTATGAAACTGAATTATTTTACAAAACGGCTTTCGACTGTAGGACGCTGGCTGGCTACAACTCTGTTTTGCGTGTCAGCGATCGCCTTCGTTTGGCAGGGTGCGTTTTTCTCGAACACCGCAGCAATGGCTTCTCCTGCTGCAAACTTGATCGCCTCAGCAGACGCGGGCGATAAAGTTAAAGAGAAATACCGTGACGACGTGGCTGAACCATCCAAGAATTTCATCGAAGATACGAAAAATAAGGTTAAGGAAGCTGCAAACAAAAATGCCAGCCGAGTTGAGCAATCAACGGATGATAGTGCCGTTGAGGGCAAAGCAAAGAGAGATAGGGATCGAATTGAGAAAAGAGCAGATGAAGATGCGGCTCGGACTGAAAAAGCAGTAGACGACGCAAAAAATGTTGTTGAACGCACTGTTGATAGCATCAAGGATGCCTTTAGCAACTAGAGAATAGATAATAGGGAAAAAAGGTTAATGTACATTGTTTCATTCATCGCATTTACTTGTCCCTGAAGAAGCAATGTACATTTAACAATTAGCTGGCTGTTATGCGCGATCGCAGTTCATCCAAAGAATTTACCGTTTTGATTGCTTGCGCGATCGCTTTCAATCGTCCCACATCCTGAATATTAGATATTTCCGGCATTAGCTGTACGCCCTCAGTGCCGAATTTTAACTCTAAAGCCAGTTCAATACCCGACAGCAGCCCTTGCTGCATTCCCTGCTGCATCCCTAGTTGTTGTCCTTCTCTTAAAATCTCTTGATACCAAGGAGATTCCCTTAACACAGCCATATCCCACCTCATAATCTGTTGTACTAAACGAGTTTCTAAGACGAAACCAGCAAAGAACGCTAACAGAGGTTCTAGCTCGTTTAACTGCTCATCATCTCTTAGACGCTGTACGGCGCGTCTGACTACAGACTCCTCGCCTCCACCCCTCAACATTGGCACAAAAGGTAGTAAAGATGGTAGTGATGGTTGAAAAGCAAGTTCAGCGTCTACTTCCCAGAGATTAATTACTCGATAATCTTGACGCGATCGCAACCCCATAAATTCAGACTCGTAGCGTGCCACTACAATTGTTTCTGAGGGTTGCCTAATGTTAATCAGCACCGGATAAACTGGCAAGTTGTACTTTTCTTCTGCTAGTGCTGCATAAGCCCGCATCCGCTTGGGCATCCGAACTTGATAGTTTAATTGTATCTCGTTAAGCACTAAAAAGTCGCCGTGTTCCGGGCTGTTGGCTTTTACCAAAACATCACTTTCACGGCTGAGCCATTGGAATTGTGAATCAAGAAATTCTCCAGCTACGATGTCGGGGTTTTGTGTCACCCATTGCACCCAGCCAGTCTTTGCCAAACTGATTAAACGTTTGCTGCCAATATCTGCGGCTTTTGCCATAGATTGCAATTTAATTAAGTAAGTAGACGTAAAATACTCTGTATATAAAATATAGAAACACGGTTGCTATATACAGAGTATTTCACGTTTATTTTGTTTCCTAATTACCAATTCCACATCACAGGATTATCATCCAAATGGTCGGTGACAATTCGTCCAATAGCGTCAATTTCTTGCACCTCATCGGCAGATAAATGGCTCTACCGAACATGGTATGTAAAATAAACTGAAATTAGCTGGCAAAATGCCAAGTCAGAAAACTTCTTAATTTGAAATTGTTGAAGTTTCTAAACCCATAACCTCTTCGTT
>NZ_JACJOK010000059.1:0-21636 GCF_014695505.1 Trichocoleus sp. FACHB-90 | reverse complement strand
ATTTACGCCAACATCAACTCAATCGCATTGAACAACAACGATTTCGTCGAAATCCTGAAGTTTTCTTAGCAAATCTTGAGAAACTACTTCTCTAGCAAACTTTGCGGTTCTAGTTTTTTTTCACCAATCAAATAGGACTGCTATAACTTCTTTTTTCTCTGGGTTCTCTGTGCCTGGAGTGGTTCGTTTTATGAAGTTGTTTATGAATAAAGAATCTAGTCCAAGCAAATCGGGTTCAAATAGCAAACTAATTGTAGGATTTTTATTACTTGCCTCCCTAATCTCGGCTTTTATTTTTGCAACTAAATATTTTGATATGCAAGAAACTTTGAAAAACCTATTGGCGTGGATTGACAGCCTGGTACTTTTGGCACCCGTGACTTTTATTCTTATTTATATTCTAGCTACCGTGCTTTTTATACCAGGCTCCATTCTCACCCTGGGATCTGGTTTTGTCTTTGGCGTAATTTGGGGTTCAATTTATGTTTTCATAGGAGCGACTTTAGGCGCAACAGCCGCTTTTCTAGTTGGGCGTTATTTAGCTCGTGGATGGGTTTCCCAGCAAATAGAAAACAATGCCAAGTTCAAAGCCCTTGACCAATCGGTGAAGAGAGAAGGATTTAAAGTTGTTCTTTTGACTAGACTTTCGCCGCTTTTCCCCTTCAACATTTTAAATTATTCTTTTGGAGTAACCCAAGTTTCCTTAAAAGATTATTTTTTAGCCTCCATTGGGATGATTCCTGGGACTATCATGTACGTTTATATTGGTTCTTTAGCGGGTAGTCTCGCCACGATTGGAGCAGCAAATCAGCCCACTAATCCGGAAACAGAGGCAGTAAAATGGGTTATTCGTGTTGTTGGTTTTATTGCCACAGTTGCTGTGACTATTTATGTTACACGCATCGCTCGTAAAGCATTAGAAGAAAGCGTTAATCGAGAGGAATTGTAATGTCACAAACAGTTGAAAAAGCGATTGTGCAGCCAATGGATGAACATAATCAGACTTTGGTTGCTAATGTACATCCGCCAGATTGGGTGAACCCAGAACCTGCGTCTCGTTACAATTTGGTTGTCATTGGAGCAGGTACTGCGGGACTGGTTGTTGCCGGAGGTGCAGGACTTTTAGGTGGTAAAGTAGCCTTAATTGAAAAAGATTTGATGGGTGGAGATTGCCTAAATGTAGGCTGCGTACCTTCTAAATGTATGATTCGCTCCTCTCGTGTTGTCGGAGATATTCAGAATGCAGATAAATTTGGTATTCGCGTTCCTGATGGGACAGAAATTGATTTTTCGGCAGTGATGGAGCGAATGCGGCGAGTTCGGGCGGAGATTAGCCCTCACGATTCTGCTCAAAGATTTAAAGAAGAATTTAATGTAGATGTATTTTTGGGAGAAGCGCGTTTTAACAGTGCTGATACTGTGGAAGTTGGAGGAAAAATTTTGCGCTTCAAAAAGGCAGTAATAGCTACTGGTGCCAAAGCTACTGCTCCCGACATTGAAGGATTAAAGGATGCCGGTTATCTCACTAATGAAACGGTATTTTCTCTAACCGAAAGACCGCAACGAATGGCAATAATTGGTGCTGGCCCCTTGGGGTGCGAATTTGCTCAAACTTTTCAACGTTTAGGCTCACAAGTGGTGTTAATACATAAAAATGACCACATTCTGGATAAGGAAGATGCTGATGCAGCAGAAATTGTCCAGCAGACTTTTATTCGGGAAGGCGTTCAGCTGATATTAAACTCTAAGGTGAAACGGGTTGAGCGAACAAGCGTAGGGAAAGTTATTTATTACGAATCGGATGGAAAAGAAGATTCTGTAACGGTAGATGAAATTCTGATTGGAGTTGGGCGATCGCCTAACGTTAAGAAATTAAATCTTGAGGCTGTTGGTGTGCAGTATGACATCAAAAAAGGAGTGCTTGTAAATGAGAATCTACAAACCTCTAACCCTCGCATTTATGCGGCTGGTGATGTTTGTATGGATTGGAAATTTACCCACGCTGCTGATGCTGCTGCCAGAATTGTAATTCAAAATAGTTTGTTTTTTGGACGCAAAAAACTCAGTTCGCTGACAATGCCTTGGGTGACATACACCGATCCGGAAGTTGCCCATGTTGGGATGTACGAGAAAGACGCTCAAAAAAAAGGAATTGAGGTGGATACTTTTTTCGTTCCATTAAGTGAGGTGGATCGGGCAGTTGCCGATGGCGAAACAGCAGGATTTGCGAAAGTTTTTGTAAAGAAAGGCACTGATAAAATTTTAGGTGCAACGATTGTGGCGCGAAATGCAGGCGATATGATTAGCGAAGTTACTTTGGCAATTGTGGGAAATCTTGGGTTAAAAACTCTTGGTAGTGTCATTCACCCGTATCCTACTCAAGCTGAGGTGATTCGCAAGGCGGCGGATGAATATAGCCGTACTCGTTTAACGCCGTTTATTAAGAAACTGTTGGGCTGGTGGCTGGCTTGGACGCGATAGAAACTGTTTTCTAGTTACCAGACTGGGTCTGGTAACTAGAAATAGCGCCGGGGGGTGTCACGACATATCCACGGCAACTTGCGGTGCTTTCTCCAAAAGGTACTCGAAAAAGGTGCGAGCCACAACCGAGAGCTGTTTGCCAGCAGGATATGCTACATACCAATGGCGACTGATAGGAAAGCCTTGCACATCAAGGATGGTAATTTGATTGGTGGCACCATCTAGCCCTAGAGTATGGCGAGATAAGACAGATATGCCTAAGCCGCCGACGATCGCTTGCTTAATCGCTTCGTTACTCCCCAACTCCAGCCTGACTTTTACAGAAACGCCATGCTCATCGAATAATGTTTGCACCGATGAGCGCGTTCCCGATCCATGTTCCCGCATAATAAACGGCTCACCAGAAAGGCGAGATATTGGGATATTTTTTTCCTTAGCTAGCGGATGATCGACAGGTGCCAAGACCACTAGGGGGTTTGCCAGAAACTGATGATAGGTGATATCAAGATGCTCCGGTATTTGGCTCAAGATATACAAATCGTCCAGATTCTCGCTCATGCGGCTGAGTATCCGTTCGTGATTTGTCACTTGGAGCGCAATATCAATTCCCGGATACATCTGGCAAAATGGCCCTAGTAAACGCGGCACAAAGTATTTGGTAGTGGTAATCACTGCCAGCCGCAATCGTCCCTGCTTCAGCCCTTTCATTTGAGCAACAATCATCTCAAACTGGGCTAATCTATCGAAAACTTCCCGACACGTTACCAAAAGTTCCCGTCCGGCATCGGTAAGATAGAGTCGCTTACCGACTTGCTCGAACAGTGGCAAGCCAACTGTTTTAGTTAGCTGCTTGACCTGCATAGAGACGGTGGGCTGGGTGAGAAATAATTCCTCTGCCGCACGAGTAAAGCTCCCGTGCCGAGCCACCACCTCAAAAACCTTTAACTGATGCAGCGTTGCCTGCTTCAACCGCCCTTCTCCTGGCAGTTATAGATAATAATCTATCATAACCATTGAAAACAATGTTTTTGATCTATAAGAGATCAAGGTTATTATCAAATTAATGAAACAAAGTGACAGTCTTCCTTCCTACGAGCGTTGCATATTTACTTGATGGTTGGTCAGGGAAGTTATTATCTTCTATATTCATCCTGTGTTTTGCAGGCTGATTCCCTCCCAAAGCATCTAAGGCGTGAATGTGCAACGCTTTCCATGTGAAAAGACGTTGTTAGGTGTGGATAAGCCAGCGTATATACATCATTCTTCCACACGGAGGGGTGGTAACTTAGCTAAATCTGGTAATTCTAACTCTACCAACTGTTTTTCCGTTTCCTTAACGTTAACAGGCACCATCAGAGGTTCAGGTTTCTCCTCAACCCAGCAAGTCGCTACTGGCAGGATTTGCTCCAGATCATCCAAAAGTCTTGGAATCACCATCAGCGAGTTGAATTCCCCAATCCTCTCGGCTTCTCTCATCCCAGCTTCAACAGCTACAGCCACATCTGCCACCCTTCCTCGGATAATAGCGGTACACAAACCATCGCCAATAGTTTCGTAAGAGGATAGATAGACCTCAGCTGCCTTGAGCATAGCATCGCAGGCACCCACCATCGCCGGAAATCCCCGCGTTTCCAACAAACCAACCGCTTGATTGCTCAGGCGACTGTAACTGTCGCCGTCGCTTAGTTCGGACAAGCGCCTGCCAATAGGAAATATTACTTCCAAATTGGGCATGGGACGCGCCATTACCGAAGAGGAGACTAATTGACCAAACTGTTCAGCAGTCTGTGCGCCTGCTTCTACAGCTAAACGGACATCTGCAATCCTGCCTCGGACAATAGCGGTACAGTAACCACTGCCAATTTTTTCAAACCCGATGAGTGTCACCCCTGCTGACTTCAGCATCATATCAGCTGTGCCAACGATGGCGGGGAAACTGCGAGTCGAAACCATGCCGAGAGCAGTGTCTTTGAAGTTTTTTGGTTGAGTTGTCCGTTCAAAACGAACAAGCCCTGGTTTTTGTACCTCCACCTATAACCTCCGTGAGAAAATACTGGCTGCCTAACTTAAGTATGCCCACACTAAGAGATTAGTTGATGGTTGTTAATACTAATACTTCCCAAAAGTCAAAACTATCATTCACTGTGATTGTCTTCGGGAGGAGGGTTGGCGGATTTATGATGAGGAAACAAAGTCAACAGCAGTCGGTTCAGGTTTGCTTGTCCATAGACGGGAACGCCAATAGGGGGAGGCTTAGGGGCTGGCTCCTCTTGGGTATCTTCGCCGCTTGGAGTCGGGGGAGTGGTAGCGATTGCTGACTCCTCTGGGGTGTCTTCGCCGCTCGGAGTCGGGTCGCTGGTGGCTATCCCTTGTCCGTTTAGGGATTCTGGGGGGAAGTCCTCGCTTTCTGGCTGGTTTGCCGCATCTTCGCTTGTTCTTGCTTGTGGGGTGTCAGCAATTTGCCGCCCCTTGGCTCCTAGCAGAGATCCCGGCGGTACTACTTGACAAGATTCCACAGATGCGTTAAAAACTGTCGTCGCGGCACCGATGCAGGCATTCGCCCCAATCTTACCCGTACCGACTAGCAGAACACCAGCGCCCAGAATAACTCCTGCCTCGACTTCTAGGTTGCCTTTGTGGGCATGAATAATGGTTCCCATGCCGATACAGACACCAGCAGCGATAATAATTTTACAGTCTGGATCTGCTTGAATAATTACCCCTGGTGCGATCGCGGCACTTTCATCAATACTCACATCCCCTTGCACATAAACCTGAGAATTGCTAAACGGCGGTAGTAGGGGCAAGTGCATGGAACTAGGAGCTAAATAGTTATAAGTTAGGCGTTAAGAGTTAAGAGCTATGAGTTGCTAACTTCCCACTTCTGTCAATAGGTTATCACTCACCAGTTACTAACTCTTAACTACTAACTTCTGTGAGCAAGTTAGTAGTTAAGAGTTAGTAACTCATAACTTTTAACTTTTTATTAAAAGTTATGAGTTATTAGTTGAGCGCTGCTAACTTCCAACTTCTGTAAGTTATAAGTAACAAGTTATTAACTCGTTACTCATAACTCCTGTGAGTGAGTTAAGAGTTAATCATTCTTAACTCCTTACTCTTATCTCTCCTAACGTCCAGCCTTACCATTCGGCTGTTGAATCAGCGTCTCTTGGACGCGGCGCTTGGCTTTGGTATCAATACCAAATAAGCGCACGTACTCGTCGCTGTGGCTGTTCATACAAGCTTCCAGCGCATCAATTACTTCGCCTTGTCTGGTTGATTCAATCGGAGAACAAGTATGCCAGGAACTGGTGCGGAAGCGACGCTCATCGGCGTGTTCTGTGCCAATCTTATAGCCTTGAGCTAACAGATTTCGCACTTGATCCACCACTTCGCTGCTTAATAGAGAGCTGTTAACCACTTGCGGAGTGCTGTATGAGCTACTCTTAGCAGCAGTCGGGGCGCTCTTAGCTGCGACTTGTACCTTACCTTCAGGACGTTGGATAATTTGCTCTAGTACCCGACGCTTAGCTTTCGGGTCGATGCCTATTAACCGGACATATTCGCCACTATATTCTTCAAGCGCTGCTTCTAGGGCTGCGATCGCTTGGCTTTGATTTTTGGCATCAATTGTCGAACCACTTTGCCAGGAACTGGTGCGGAAGCGACGCTCATCTGCGTGTTCTATGCCAATTTTTAAGCCTTGGGCTAACAAGTTTCTAACTTGTTCACTTAGGTCTGAGTTATTGGAAGCACTCGCAGTTTGTGCAGTGGTACTACCATTGCTAGAGTGAGTTTTCGCCGTTGTTGTCTTAGCTGCGACTTGTACCTTGTCGTCGGGACGCTGGATAATTTGCTCTAGTACCCGACGCTTAGCTTTCGGGTCGATACCTATTAACCGGACATATTCGCCACTATATTCTTCAAGCGCTGCTTCTAGGGCTGCGATCGCTTGGCTTTGATTTTTGGCATCAATTGTCGAACCACTTTGCCAGGAACTGGTGCGGAAGCGACGCTCATCTGCGTGTTCTATGCCAATTTTCAAGCCTTGGGCTAACAAGTTTCTAACTTGTTCACTTAGGTCTGAGTTATTGGAAGCACTCGCAGTTCGGGCAGTGGTACTACCATTGCTAGAGTGAGTTTTCGCCGTTGTTGTCTTAGCTGCGACTTGTACCTTGCCGTCAGGACGTTGGATAATTTGCTCTAGTACCCGACGCTTAGCTTTCGGGTCGATACCTATTAACCGGACATATTCGCCACTATATTCTTCGAGCGCTGCTTGTAGGGCTGCGATCGCTTGCGCCGCGTTATTTGTTTCAATTGTCGAACCACTTTGCCAGGAACTGGTGCGGAAGCGGCGCTCATCGGCGTGTTCCGTGCCAATTTTTAAACCTTGAGCTAACAAATTTCTAACTTGCTCGGAAATATCTATGCTTACTGAATTCATACTTGATACCTGACTTGATACTTGAGTAGTGGGACGGCGATCGCCATTAGATGTAATCATCTCATCTCGGACAGATGTAACGCAGTTTGCATCCGCAGCACACAAGTACCCAGCCCGCAGAGCCGCATTAATTCCTACCACATGGCGGCTAAACTCCGTATCGCCCTTTTGCACATCCGGCAAACGGTCTGCTTGCTGCTGAGAAGTAATCACCGACCCAGAAGCTACATACTTCCCTGGAGGAATTTCCACATCTTGAATCAGCGAGTGCATCATCACAATGCAACCGTGACCCACCCTGGCATTAAATACTGTCGAGCGAAAGCCAATAAAGCAATCATCTCCCACATAGGCTGGCCCATGAATTAAAGCCATGTGGGTCAAAGAAGCATTCTTCCCAACCCACACCGAGTATTCCTCCTGGTCATCCCCAACGACCCGGCCTTGTTCCAAACCATGAATCACTACACCATCTTGGATGTTCGTGCTTTCGCCAATATGAAACGGTGAGCCTTCATCAGCCCGGATCGAAGTCCCCGGAGCAATCAACACATTCGGCTCAATCCGCACATCTCCGATGATGTTGGAAAAAGAATGTACATAAGCGGTTGCATCAATCTTTGGTTCCGCCAAACTTTTTGACCACGGGGTCGGGGGAGCCGCATACCTGCGGACAACCGGCATAACTAGATCCCTCACTAACTCAACAAAGTAGACCGACTAACGATACTGTTCCTTCTTGCTATATAGGAGGCGATTTTCCACATTCACAGTGTCAATAATCGCCACTACCATCGCATCGATAGGACGCTTTTCACTTCCTTCCATCTGCCGAGCCGCACTACCACGACTAATCAGAACCCACTCATCCACACCCGCACCTACTTGATCGCCTGCTACCTCGTATTTCGGCAGTAGCTGTCCCTCTTCATCAATGAACTGCACCAGAAGTAACTTGACACCTCTGAGCGTAGGCTCTTTGTGAGTGCTGACGACCGTGCCGCGAACCTTAGCAATTTGCATCTTCGGTGATTGTGTGTTGACTATCTATTATTTGTTGTCCGTTGTCCATTAGCGTTTTAACGTTTGAAGGTTTGAAGGTTGGAAAGTTATAGAAACTTACCTCTAGTCAACGTTCCAACTTTCCAACTTTCTAACTTTCCAACTCTTAAAGGACAACTGACCTAATCTTACGGTCTATTGTAAGGGCGAATGCCGCTGACACTTTCGCGGAACTGTTCCACAGCTTCGGTGTAACGAATGGGCAGCACGTACTCCAGGTTTTCGTGAGGACGAGCAATGATGTGAGTGGACAAAACTTGACCGCCGTTCACCCGCTTTACAGAGTCAACTCCCGCCGATACAGAGGCTTGCACCTCAGAAACGTCTCCACGAACAATTACGGTGACGCGACCGCTGCCGATTTTTTCATAGCCTACCAGTGTCACACGAGCAGCTTTCACCATCGCATCAGCGGCTTCCACAACTGCGGGAAACCCTAGCGTTTCAATCATTCCTACTGCAATTGCCATTGATTCTTCCTTCCCTTATAGATAAATAAACAAACTTTTTGGACTTGAAAGACCGATTTATCGGCATTTGACTGCCCAACAATCGCCTTTAAACTTTTAAAGACGGAACTGTTCGACTGCTTCGGTGTAACGAATGGGCAGCACATACTCCAAGTTCTCGTGAGGACGAGCAATGATGTGGGTGGACAAAACTTCACCGCCATTCACCCGTTTTGCTGCGTCAACTCCAGCTGATACCGAAGCCTGCACCTCGGAAACATCGCCTCGGACAATGACTGTCACCCTAGCGCTGCCGATTTTTTCATATCCCACCAGTGTCACGCGAGCGGCTTTCACCATTGCGTCGGCGGCTTCCACAACTGCCGGAAAACCTTTAGTCTCAATCATTCCAACCGCAATTGGCATTACTTCCCTCCTACAAAATCAGTTGAATTACAGTCCAAATTTGCCTTGTCAAGAAAATTTGGACGGAAATGCCCATTTTTTCACTTCAAGAACTATTTTTTACCCTTGCATCCATAAGCATAGGGAAGTGAGGCTCCCTTGACAATATAAATTAGTATGATATTTTCAGATTAAAAGGTTTAAAAAAACTTAACAATAGACTAAATAAGGGATCTGCTTAGTAGAAGTTCATCAGTTTCTGGAATGCTTAGTTATGTTTTATAATTTCTTCATAACTTTTACATAGACTACAATAATACCACCTATAACCCGCCCCGATTGGGTAAGAGCGACCAAATTTAAAAGCTTGACAGGGAGCGCTCGTTGTGAGCCGCCCAGCGCAGCCACGCCGCGAGAGCGATCGCACGATCCGCCTGCCAAACCTAGAAGCTGATAACCTGCCAAATTCAAGCTATAAGTTTTTTAAATAGAGCTTATAAACTTAGGTTTGATAGCCACGGATGCTGAGACTTTTACAATCTCTAAGGAGATATTTTTATGAGATTTGGAGTTGTTTAGTGTTAACGTACAACCAATTAAAGGCAACAGCGATAAAAAAATAATCTAGCAAAGATTAATTTTGAGAGGTGCAAAATTCTAAAACCTCGCTAAAGGTTCATAGTTCATGGTGCATGATAATGTTTGTGCTGCACAATAAACAATGAACAATTTTAAGTAAATTGATGTTGAAATAGCAAAGGCTTTTTTCTATGACAGAGTTTCTCACCCAGACAAGTTGGTGGGTGCCTTTTTATAGCTTAATGGGTGCCGTTTTGACCTTACCCTGGTCTACAGGCATCATCCGGCGCACAGGCCCCAGACCAGCGGCTTACTTTAATGTGTTAATGACTTTCTTGGCGTTTCTTCATGGCACAGTTGTCTTTAGATCCACCTGGAACCAAGAGCCGATAAAGTTAGTTTTCCACTGGCTGCAAGTTGTAGATTTAGACCTGACATTTTCCGTAGATATCTCAGCAGTGAGTGTTGGGGCAATGGAATTGGTGACTGGTTTAAGCCTTTTAGCGCAACTGTTCGCTTTGGGATATATGGAGAAAGATTGGGCATTGGCTCGCTTCTTTGCCCTAATGGGATTTTTTGAAGGAGCGATGACTGGCTTGGCGATTAGCGATTCATTATTGCTTAGCTATTGCCTTTTGGAAGTCCTCACCCTTTCGACATATTTACTGGTGGGGTTCTGGTATGCACAGCCCTTGGTAATAACGGCAGCAAGAGATGCCTTTTTAACTAAGCGGGTGGGAGACATCTTGCTGCTGATGGGAGTGGTGGCGCTAGCGACTTTATCGGGAACCTTGGATTTTCCCGATTTGTATGAGTGGGCAGAAACTGCCACCTTGTCACCACTGACGGCAACTTTGTTAGGTTTGGCTTTGATTGCTGGCCCTACGGGAAAATGCGCCCAATTTCCGCTGCACCTTTGGCTGGATGAAGCGATGGAAGGGCCTAACCCAGCTTCCATCTTGCGGAACTCAGTGGTGGTAGCTTGCGGCGCATATGTGCTGATTAAACTCCAGCCTGTGTTAATTCTTTCGCCTGTGGCTTCAAGCGCCTTGGTAGTAATTGGGACGGTAACAGCGATAGGTGCTTGTTTGGTAGCGATCGCTCAAATTGACATTAAACGCGCCTTGTCCCATTCCACCAGCGCTTACTTGGGTATAGTATTTATCGCCGTCGGAACGCAATGGACGGGTTTCGCTCTAATGTTGTTGTTTGCTCACGCGATCGCCAAAGCCCTCTTATTCATGAGCATTGGCTGTGTGATTTTGACAACTAACACCCAAAACCTCACAGAAATGGGCGGTCTTTGGTCGCGGATGCCAGCTACCACCACCGCCTTTGTCGTCGGTAGCGCTGGATTAATTGGACTACTCCCACTGGGCGGATTTTGGGCATTGCGCCTGGGAATGGATGACTTTTGGACACACCAACCCTGGCTGGTGACAGTATTGCTGATAGTTAACGGCTTGACAGCATTAAATTTAACCCGCGTGTTTCGTCTGATTTTCTTGGGTGAACCCCAAGCGAAGGCGAAAAGAGCGCCAGAAGTGCCTTGGACTATGGCTGTGCCAATGGTGAGTTTGATAGTGTTAACTCTCCTAGTACCATTGATGATGCAAAGCTTGTCACTGTTGCCTGATTGGGAGTACCTGAACAAACCAGCCCTATTGCTAGTGATGATATCTGGCTTAATCGGCTGTAGCTTCGGAGCAGTTATTTATCTGCCGAGAAATTGGTCTAGATCGATTCGGGTTCCCTTCCGATTTCTCCAAGACTTGTTCGCCTACGACTTTTACATCGACCGACTTTACCGCCTGAGTGTAGTTTTTGCTGTAGATCGGCTTTCCCGGTTAAATGCTTGGATTGACCGCTACGTGGTAGATGGACTGGTTAACCTGGTTGGTGTCGTTACCATTTTCAGCGGGCAAAGTTTGAAATACAACGTTTCCGGTCAGTCCCAGTTTTATTTACTAACTATCCTCCTGGGTTTAAGCGGTTTGACAATTCTGATGCTCTGGCCAATTTTAACTTTGTTAAGCGCTGAAATTTTTTAATTGGCCATACAAGAGTTAGAAATTAGGAATTAATAACTTCTAACTCTTAAGTTTCTCCCCAGTCCCTAGTCCCTAATCCCTATCATGCTTAGTGCTTTAATTTGGCTGCCTGTGTTAGGCGCTCTCATCATTGGGTTTTGGCCCCAGCTCACCGCCCAAGTTGCCCGTCGAGTGTCGTTGGTGGTTATGGGTGGCGTTTTAATTTGGTCTATTTTACTGGTGAGTCAGTTTCACCCAGAGGATGGACTCCTACAGTTTTCTGAGTTCATTCTTTGGATTGATACATTAGGTTTGACCTATCATCTTGGTGTGGATGGTTTATCTTTGCCTTTACTGGTTTTAAATAGTCTTTTAACACTAATTGCCCTCTACAGCACTGATGATTCTATCAATAGACCACGGTTTTATTACTCTTTGATTTTGCTTTTAAATGCCGGAGTTTCAGGGGCATTTTTAGCGCAGGATTTGCTGCTGTTTTTCCTGTTTTATGAGGTGGAACTGATTCCGCTGTATCTGTTGATTGCTATTTGGGGAGGAGAAAAGCGAAGCTACGCAGCAACAAAATTTCTGATTTATACCGCAGTTTCGGGAATTTTGCTTCTCGCATCTTTCTTTGGGCTGGTTTTGCTTAGCGGGGGAACTACTTTTGAGTTTGAAAAATTGTATGCCTTGTCCTTACCTTTAGGCACACAACTACTACTGCTGTCTGGAATTTTGATAGGCTTTGGTATTAAGATCCCCTTAGTGCCGTTCCATACGTGGTTGCCAGATGCCCACGTAGAAGCATCAACCCCGGTTTCAGTGCTATTAGCGGGAGTGCTGTTGAAGTTGGGAACATACGGGTTGCTACGTTTTGGCTTAGGGTTGTTCCCCCAGGCGTGGGCGTATCTGGCTCCCTGGCTGGCTACTTGGGCGGCGGTGAGCGTACTGTATGGTGCCTTCACAGCGATCGCGCAAACAGACATGAAAAAAATGGTCGCCTATAGCTCAATCGCTCATATGGGCTACATTCTTTTAGCAGCAGCAGCAGCAACTCCCGTAAGCATTTTGGCAGCTGTCTTCCAAATGATCAGCCACGGCTTAATTTCCGCACTGCTGTTTCTCCTTGTCGGTGTCGTTTACAAAAAAACTGGCACCCGCGATTTAGATGCCCTCAAAGGTTTGCTCAACCCAGAACGCGGCTTGCCCCTGATTGGTAGTCTAATGGTATTGGGGGTGATGGCTAGCTCTGGTATTCCCGGTATGGTGGGCTTTATTTCCGAATTTTTGGTATTTCGGGGCAGTTTTCCAGTATTTCCCGTTCAAACCCTGCTGTGCATGGTGGGTACAGGTTTAACAGCAGTGTACTTCTTGCTGCTGGTTAACCGCGCCTTCTTCGGACGACTTTCCGAACAAGCGATGAATTTGCCACCAGTAGAGTGGAGCGATCGCTATCCGTCTATATTTTTAGCTATCCTGATCGTCATTCTGGGAATCTCTCCCAACTGGGTAGCGCGTTGGAGTGAAACCACGACAACAGCAATGATTACACGACCAGCGATCGCGCAAATTTCTTCTGTTAATAGTCATTAGTCACTTGCTATCTTGTTAATAGCTAATTGCTAACCGTAATAAAGAAAATAGGAATTAGCCATACACAAGATAGCTAATGACTAATGACTAATGACTAATGACTAAGGAGTACCAGCAATGATCGGCACTACATTAAAATCTTCAAATCACCCTCTAGCAGAGTACATTAACCGACTAATGAATGGGGGTGCCTTACTACCCGACACACCAGAAAATGTGATGGAAGTTGTAGGGATTCTCAAAAGTTATGGAATAGTTTTAGATGCTTATTCTAAGAATCTCATCTACATCGCTGAACATCAATTTTTAGTGCTTTTTCCCTTTTTTAAATACTTCAATGGTGACATTTCTCTAAAAAAATTGCTGCGCCACTGGTGGCACGACCGGATTAATTATGAGTACGCTGAATACTGCATGAGGGGAATGTTGTGGCACGGTGGCGGCGGTTTAGATAAGTACCTGGATTCTCCAGAATTTAAAGCCCGAATAGAGCCAGCAATCCAAGCAGCAATTAAAAACAACTTCCTCATCCAAGGACTCAATAGCCTATTTCCAGAATTCTTGCCAGAACAGGTGCGAACCTCGTCTTATTACAGTGGGCTGGGGCAATTCTGGCGGGTGATGAGCGATATGTTTATCGAGTTATCTGACAGATACGATAGCGGAGAAATTAAATCAATTCCCGACGTGGTAGAACATATCCGCGCCGAATTAGTTGCAGCTGCTAACTTGCCGATTACATATGCCGTGCCAATTAAAGGACAGGTGTATGAAATAATTCCCAAAGAAGTCGGTTTAACTTTTCTTGCAGATACAGCGATACCATACGTAGAAGCGATTTTCTTCCGGGGAACACCTTTTCAAGGTACAGTTTCTTTTAACGCTCAGGCACAGCAAATTTCCCCAGACCAAAGTAGATTTGATTATGGCGCTTTGTATGCCGATCCGTTACCGATTGGCGGTGCTGGAATTCCACCAACTTTGCTGATGCAAGATATGCGGCACTTCTTGCCAGACTATATGCATGATATCTACCGCCGCAGCCGTCGAGGAGAAGATGATTTGCGGGTACAAATTTGCATCAGTTTTCAAAAGTCAATGTTCTGCGTAACAACCGCTACCATGTTTGGATTGGCACCCTACCCTATAGATTCCACTGATAAAGATCAGCAGCAAGCAAATCGGGCTTATTTTGCAAATTGGATGGATCGATTCCTGAACTCTCGCTTGACTGATGTTAATAGCTAGGGCATCGGTATAGTATTCAAAATTAAGGCTAAAAAACCCGGTTCTTTCCTGGTTCCCAGTCAGAGACTGGGAATGCTATTGATGAGGCTCTGCCTCAAAATATGGCTAGGATTTCTGGACTATTGGAGGAGGCACCTTCGTTTAATTGTGCCGAGTATCTGACTGGAATGATAATTTTAAATTTTTAATGGCTTATTAGCTTTTAGAGCATTTTCTCCATGAATACAGTGCAGAAACCGTCGTTGTATCGCTCGATAAAATAAAAGCCGAGTCGCTTGTAGAGCTTCAGGGCTTGTGCTTGTTTTTCTTTGTCAGTTGTATCAAGTCTGACTTTCTTGTAACCTGTTTTCCGAGCAAAATCTAAGAGCATCTGGGCCATTTTCATCCCCAAACCTCGTCCTCGGTAATCTTTGAGAAACCACATCCTCTTCAGTTCGCAGATGTCGTCATTCAAGCGCCGGATAGCTCCGCTTCCCACAACCCTGCCATCATCGATAAGCACTAAGAACGTGCCGTTATTGTCAAAGTAGTGCGATCGCATATCATCTATGTCAGACATGGGATCGTAATGCGCGATCGCTTCTTCAGGAACCTGCCAGATTTCACAGGCAACCGCAACAATTACGCGCTTAACTTCTTCAACTTGGTATGATTTTATCGGTTTAATTTCTATCATCTGTTTCTCGTTGGCTGGTTACAGACTAGACTTTAATCTACTCCAGCTAAATATCGAGTTTTAGGCTGGGGTTTCCCTTTCGCTCAAAAGCCACCCCCGCGCGCGGGGGTGGCTTCTCAACCTACGTAAAGAGTAATTTTTGAGCGGGAAGAAAGTAACCCAATATTGGGGATGGTGATCGTTAAACTTAGGTTTTTATGGACGCAGAATTGGAGCTACCAGCGCCAATACTTCATCACTTGTGGCGAAGCCATCAAAGGCTTCACTACTAAACGGAATTGGGAAACCAGTCCGATTTTCGTTGTAAATCACCTCATTTTGATTTCTAATCCAAGGTCGGATGTCGGCATTGAGCAGAGTTTGCCGCAGGTATCGGAAGCCGGCAGCGTGCCGCGCCTCTACAGTGTGAATTTCTAAGGCTCCGGCTAAGACAGTTTTGCCAGCTTCTCCAGCTGCCAGCAAGTTCTGTACTTGGCCTTTATAAGCTGCTACTCCCAAATCTTCAACGTATTGTCCTGCGAGTAAAAAATCTGCAAGATTAGTAAATGGATTGCGACCTAAGATGGCGTTGTAATTGGGGTTGGCTGGAATAGTAATCGCATCTGGGTTGCCTCCCAAAGCTGTCAATACAGCTGACAAGTCAACAACGTGTTGAGCCTCATCTTGTCCATAGGATGCGATCGCATTCTTGGCTGGTTGCGGAGCGTTCGCCAAACCCCCGTTCTGGGTTGAAGCGATCGCTTTGACGTAAAAATCAGCTTCCAGCTTTTCTAGGGTTAGGGCATATTCCACCACTTGTCGGGGTGTCAGCACTGCGCCTTGAGCATAGGCAGGTGCGGCTGGAGCGATGAACACTGATAGAAATATTAAAGAAACCAGCACTACAGCTTGTACAGCGGTGGCGATGGGGCGGATGAGTCGGAGGTTAAAGCTCTTTGAGTGCATATTTTCTGTCGCCTGCTGTGCTGTTAGGTTTGAAAAGATTTTCATTGTCAAATACCTCTATACATCTCAAGCGACGAGCGCCCCGTTGATGGGGTTGTTTAGAAGCTGGAAAGAGCTGACAATAGCCACAATTTGTTTAGGCGTGTACAACTCATCGTATGCCCGTCCCTTAAAGGGGTTGAGTTCAGGTACTAAGTCAGGGTCTTTGATTATGCGATCGCTATCGCTTTCTGTAGCAGGCCGACCCACCAACCCGCGTACCCCCGCCGCGTGACGAGCTTCAACACTCACAATCGAACCAGCCGCCAGCAAGTAAGTAGGATTTTTTAAGCTTGTTCCCGCGCCATTGTAGGCGTGTACGCCCACGTCCTCTAATGTCAAAGCTGTATTCAAAATCGTGGTGCGGTCGGCTAGTACGCCAGCCAACCCAGCTTGGTTGAAGTTGAGGTCTCTGGTGTTGAATGTGGCATCCGAGCCGAGTACGCTACGCAAAAATTTTACGTGTTCGCCTTCGTGAATACCCAAGGCTCTCATGTAATCGAGTTCTCTGGGATTGGTAATTTTGCCAGATTTGACAACGGATAGATAAAATGCTGCTTCCAGTTCCTCTAGCAATAAAGCAAAGTTGAGGATACCAATGTCGTCAGCATTAAATGTTAGGGCTTTTGTGGTGCGACTAGGCTGTGCAGTTAATGCTTTTGGGATGGTCGTCAAAGCTAATGCGCCAAAACCGCAAAGGCCCATTTTTAACAGTTTGCGCCGCGAGGAAAATGTCATAAGATTGCTCCTAATAGAGGTGCGCTCAATTGCCTGCAAATAATTCCGAGGTCAGCGTTTTTGCGTAGGCGTTGAGTGAAGGGAAATTTAATCGCAGGGGATGAGAGTTAACTAGGTAATGTTCAGGATGCGGAAGAATTACCTGTTTTTTGGTTGTTTTTCTGGTTTTTTAGCCGTGATGCACCCAAAGCACCAAGCGCTAATATTCCTAACACAGAGGAGGGTTCAGGGATGCTCGTATTTCCTGCCGTTTCAACTCCGGTTAGGGCAATTGTGTAGCTACCACCACTGCTCAAGATCGCACCGTCAAACTCCTTCAAAGGTGAATCACCACCAAAGCCAGTCGCCCCAACAACTGCATCGAAGGCAACATCAGGAAAATCAGGAAAATCAGGGAAAATTTCACCCTTGTCACTGACAGGATCGTAGTCAAAACCGGAGATTCCCAAGTAATAAATGCCGGATTTGGTTGGGGTGAACGGACTGTTCATTGGCAGGGTGGATTGCCCAATACTCCCAGTTGATTCATCGTTAGAATAGACTCCGAAGCCATCTTTATCGAATAGGAACAACTGCGTATCAAAATCAGCCCTACCGACTGTTGTCGCCGAGAATGTCTGACCGCCAGTTAAGAAGATTTGGAATAGGTCAGCATCTCCAGAAAGCATCCCAGAGATTGACTTTAGGGGCATTGGCATTGTTGAGAGGATCTGGGCTGTACTGAGAGTCTCACCTGCGTCGTCGCTTTCGGTGAACGTGGCAGCCTGTGCAGGAACGGATGATAGCCCTGCAACTATTACCGATATTGCTGTTATCTGCGCCAGTTTTTTCATTGGGAGTTTTATATCTTGATTTACATGGAATTGGACTCAATACTGTTCGGTTAAGGATTGAGCCCTCTTAACAGGGCTGAAGAAAGGAGAAAAGCCTCCCTTCTTCAGCCCTGTTAGGGGTATCTCCCCTGGACTGAACATCACTATCCGAAGGAACCGTATGGGAACTGAGCTGAGTAACCCGTGCGCGATGCTGTGGAATCTACTCAACCGACCTACTTGTTATTACGGAGTCAGTGGCATTTTGGATTGCAACTGACCGCAAAATTACTGAAATAAATCTGAAATAAATTTACGACTGTGTTGGCAGACATCCAATTAGCGCTTTCGGTCGTATAAAAGAAAAAGGAAAGTTCTCTCTTGTGAGGGATGCAGCAGAACAAGTGCTGACTTTGACTCTGAAGAGGTATCGGTTTAGACATTCTTTTCAGAACGTATGCCTCCTGACTCTAGCGATCGCACTCCCAAAACCCCATCGACGAGGATGGATACAGACTTATTTCAAGCCCTCAAAGCTGGTCAATCCTCTGCTCTGGGGATTCTCTACGACCGCTATGGCTCTCTTGTATATGGCTTAGCACTGAAAATTTTGAGGAATCCTCAAGAGGCAGAAGACCTAACGCAAGAGATTTTCCTGAATCTCTGGCGTAGCGATAGTTACAATCCCGCTCGTGGTTCTCTTAGCAGCTTTTTAACAGTTATGACGCGATCGCGTGCTATTGATAAACTTCGCTCTCGCGGCACTTCTGTAAAGTTTCTGGAGCGTTGGCAACACGCAATGACTGCTGAAACAAGAACGGACAATCCTTTTGAACAAGTGTCTTTGGGAGAGCGATCGCAACAAGTTCGGGCTGCTTTGGCGCAACTTTCAGAAAATCAGCGTCAAATATTAGAGATGGCATACTACGAAGGCCTGAGCCAATCAGAAATTGCCACTCAACTAGATATTCCTTTGGGAACGGTCAAAACTCGCGCACGAACGGGTCTACTAAAACTGAGGCAAACTCTACGAGAATTTATTAAATAGTTGTATTATGACCGAACCTTTAAATCCTGAACATTTAGAAGAATTAATGACAGGTTATGTCCTCGGCGACCTCAGTCCTGAAGAAGCCCTAAAATTTCAGCGGCTCCTGGCAGAAAATCCGCAATTGGCTACAGAGGTGAGTAGTTTGCAGGAAGCACTGGAAGTGTTGCCCTATGCTTTACCTGAAGTAACTCCTCCTCCTCACTTGCGTACAGCCATTTTGGAAGCTGCCAATAGTTCTCTAACTCCTATCTCAATACCAAAAAGGTTTTCTTTACCTTGGAGCAAAATTGCTGCTGGGGCGGCTGCACTTTTAGCTCTTGCTTTAGGTTTAGATAATTACAATTTGCGGCAGCAGCTGAAAGTTGTGCAGGCTCAAAAAGATGTAATTGAGGTGTTACAACAGCGCAATACTCGCTTATTTACTCTCACAGGAACAGAAAATGCAAATACTGCCTCTGGTAGTATAGCGATTAATACTAACGAACAAAAAGCGGTTATTGTCTTTCAAAACCTTCCCGCTTCCCCTGTTGGTCAAATATATCGGCTTTGGGCAATAGTTGATGACAAGAAGATAGCTTGTGCAAATTTTGATGCAAGTCAGCAGGGAACAGTTTTAGCGGAATTTACCATTCCTGCCGCTGCTTGTAGTTCTACAAAATCAACTTTAGCTGTCACATTGGAACCATCTACACTACCTCCACAGCCAGTTGGGCCAGCGGTAATGGTAGAAAGTAGTTTGTAAAATAGGAGGACAGATCATTTTTTGCCACACACCTTGATTGTTTCAGCAAATTGCTGGTTAGAGTGGGTGGACAACATAATATTTCCGGGCGATTAGAAATCGCGGCTATACAGGCGAAACCCGCAAGAAGCGGGTTTCAATTTGGTTAAGCATATAAATGATGGTAAATCTCAATTCCAAGGCTTCTAGTTCGCTTCCCAAATCCAAGACTTTCAATAATCCAGAGTGCTTTATTGAGGGGTGGTATTGGGCGATACCTTCTCATCAGCTTAGGGTGGGTGAGGTAAAACCTGTAACTTTGATGGGAAGGGAACTAGCGATTTATCGGGGAAAAGATGGGACGATCGCACTCGATGCGTACTGTCCCCACATGGGCGCACACTTGGCGGAAGGAACGGTTGAAGGTAATAGCATCCGCTGTTTATTTCATAACTGGAAGTTTGACGAAGCGGGGACGTGCGTAGACATTCCATGTCTGGAAAAACCGCTGGACGTAAGAGTGCGGACGTGGCATACAGGGGAAAAATACGGCATGATTTGGGTGTGGACTGGGGAAACTCCCAAACACCCTTTGCCTTTTGTTCCGGAACTGGAAGATGATGAATGTGATAGCGCGATCGCATCGAGTTTCCTAAAGAACTGTCACCCTAATGTTGTGATGATTAATGCTATCGACGCGCAGCATTTCAACACAGTTCACAATTTACCCTTAAAAATCGTTTTTGAGAAAAACGATATTAACGAAAACGCGATAACTTTCAGTAATACTACTCGTGGTGGCGAAGATTCTTTTTTTATAAAGTTAATCCGCCCGTTTTATAAAAATGAAGTAACTTATAGTATGTGCTACTGGTATGGAAGCACTGGTACAGTTACCGTAGGCCCAGATTTTCTTCACTTTCATATTATGTTTGCTTTGCGCTTGATTGAAGGAGGAAAAGCCGAAGGTAAAACTATCCTGATTACTCAGAAGCGGCCGGGTATATTAGGATGGGTTTTCAATCGAGTTGTGCTGTGGTTGACGAAGATGGTAGGGAATTATTTCGCCAAAGGTGATACTCAGGTTTTTCAGACGATTAAGTTTGATTTCCAGACTCCGACTAAGGCGGATATGTCGATTATTCAGTTTATTCAGCACGTTGAGAAACAGAACGCGATCGCTTGGGGAACGTGGGAAGCAGAGTGAATAATCCAAAATCACGCGATGTTTTAGGAAGAATCAATCTCCCCCAAAATCGCTTTAAAATCGCAACTGCTGGGTTTGACTTACCCCATGTTTGCTCTGACGACAAGCTGCGTCGCATATTATCAGGTGCTTTGAAAAGTCGTTTAGGCAATCATTCAGTATCCTCAGAATACGGCAGCTATCAATATTGGGATGCTCATTATTTCGGTCTTCAGAAAGTAAATATTTTCCAAGATTCCAGCGTTGAGGAGCAAGCAGAAATTCTGCGACTATGCAGTTGCGGATTGTTAGAAGAAGCCTACTTTGTGGAGAAAGCTGGCGTAGGTTACATGGCGAAAATGGTGCTGTTAGCAGAAACCACTGAGGAACGTATGCTATACGGACTCTTCAGCGCCGACGAAGTAACTCACCTCTCCCAGATTAGCAGCTTGCTGCCAATTCAGGAGCCTGTCGGAACAGATAACGCCTTCTTACGCTTCCTGGGAGACTTGGTGGAAACTGAGGATAAAACAGTTCTCTTATTTGTGATTCAAGTTGTACTGGAAGGGTGGGGTTTAAGCCATTACAAAAACCTTTCCAAGGACTGTTTAAATCCTCATTTGAGTAAAATTTTAAATCAGTTCCTCCAAGATGAAGCACGTCATCATAATACCGCCGTCAATTTGTTTAATCAAAGGCAAGTTTCAGAAACGAGTCGAGAGGTAATAATTGAGAGTCTTGCACTATTTTTGCAGATGATTCAAGTAGGCCCTCAGAGTGTTGTCTCCGCAGTAGAAAAAGTTAAAGGTCATTTGTCTCGCCAGCAGAAAGTGAGGATTTTCTTGGAAATTGACACAGAAACTCATAGCGGTACTCGTCTTAATTTCCTGCGTTCCCTGATGCGAGATCCAAAAGCCGGAATTATTGTTCAAGAACTAGAGGAACGGGGAGCATTTTTACCTTTTCCCCCAGAAAAATGTGTATAAATTTATATCATTCACTAAGAAACCTCTCCCCCAGCCCCTCCCCTCGTAGGGGAGGCAGGGTGGTTTCAATGTCAGCAGAGAAAAATGAGGATGGGTTGATAAACCATATTCAACCATCAACCCATGACCCTCATAGATCAATTAAAAACCATTGCAGACCCCCGTAGTCCAAGAGGAAAACGGCATCC
>NZ_JACJOK010000058.1:0-203574 GCF_014695505.1 Trichocoleus sp. FACHB-90 | reverse complement strand
ACCCAGTCTGGGGCTGCTTTTTTACTGCATCTACTTAATCACAATCAATCCCAGAATTCAAGCCCCGCAACAAATGTCACTTCTTATACCTATTCTGTTTCTGCTATTTTGATTAGCCATTTTTAACATTTTTACATAACAAGTTCGGTAGAGCCAGATATACTCGCCATCAACCAGTTGGTAAACCGAAATTGTGGGTATTTTTCGCTTGCTCACTCACTCGCCAGGGAATGAATTCCCTAGCGGATGTAGGGAAGACAGATAACCCAGAATTAATCTATCTTCTGCAACAGTGTCCCTGGTTTAACAACCTCCTCAACTGTCGCTATTCCAATTAAGCCCTCACGAGATTGCAGAGTCACTTTACCTGCACTACCTCCCTTAGCACCGATAATAGTAAACACCGTGCCATTTTCAATAGTTGCCAGGTTTAAACCACCCAACCACAACGTTGCCTTATTTCCTTTAACTTCGGTAATGACTGCATTTGCTACCGAACTTGGGGTGTTGATGAAATAGATAGGTTGCTTTTCATACCCACTGCCAACTTTAACTTCATAACGGGGAGTTTGGTTATCTGGGTCTAGTATGTGTTTAGTAACGTGGGCGATCGCACTCTCCGGCGTACCCGTTTGCTGCCAGAGATACTGTGTCAGTAAATAGGTAAAGGCTCCCGCATAAAAGCCATTAAAACGTGCATCTGCCGCCGTTTGAGAAGGATCTGTTGCAGCGAGTACAACTCCTTTAGCAACTCCCGCCCGATACCGTTTGACAAATTCTTCGCGAGAAAGCTTCAGTTGTGACAACCACCTTTGTTGATACGCTTTTTCTTCAGGAGAAATCTGTAGTTTCATGCCTCCATCTCGCGATCGCACCCGACGATCCCTGGTAGCACCACCAGAGTAACAACTATCTAGAACAGCGGTGAAATTTTCAGTTTGCAACGCTGACATCAGCAGGAACAATGTGTGTCCCATAATGTCCTTGACGACACCGCCTTTTTCTGGGTATCCGGTGGGTAGTGTGGCATCAACCGGAACGAAAGTGCCGTTTAATCCACTCTTACTACCTGGTTCAACAACAATTGGATCTGGATCGGAAACGCGAGAACCGTGTCCTGAGTAGTGATACACTACCACATCTCCAGGCTTGGCTTGCTTAATCAGATGTTCTTCAAATGCCTCTAGAATTCCTTGGCGAGTTGCTTGTGTATCAGTCAGAGTGTAGATATCTTTGGGATTAAAACCAAAGCGGTGGATCAGGAGATGACGCTGCAACGCTACATCATTGACACACCCCCGCAAAGGTGTAATTGGAGGTTTATCGGGATAATTATTGATGCCGACGAGTAAGGCAAGTTTGCGAGGGGTACTTTGTGCCAGAACTTTGCCGTACCGATCCGCCTGTCGTTGAATATTAAGCTGGCTTAATCCTAACGTTCCGAGAGTAGATCCAGCGAATAGGAAGAACTGGCGACGAGAAATCTGTGCCATAACTGTTCTATTTATAATTGCTTGTCAAAGTGCCTTTACCTTAACGGTTTATTTCGACAGCCAGTAGTTTGTATCCAAAGTTGTAACAGTAACATCTTATATAGCAGCCCTATTTGATTCGTGAAACAACGAACCGCTCTAGGGTGCTTCAGAAAGAAAAGAGAGAATTTTACAGCCCCCGCCAGGATTGCTATAGAAAAATTCTCCGTTTCTCCTATAACATCTCTCTGTGTATCTTTTGTCCTCCGTGGTTCGTTATCATGTCAAGGTAAGTTGCCCAAATCAAATCAGATGGCTACAGCAGTTCAAATAATACTTAATAGTACAAAGTCCCATCAGGTAAAATAGCACTATCTAGCTGAACGCCATCCAAAATCGCATATTCCAAATCGGCATTTCGCAAATCTGCACCTCGTAAATCTGCGGCTTTGAGAATTGCATTACTCAAGTCAGCGCTGGTGAGATTAGTTTGCCTCAAATCAGCATTGCTAAGATCGGCACCTGGTAATTTTGCGGCTACCAAACCAGCACCAGCAAGGTTAGCATTAGTCAGATTAGCTTTGATTAATCCGGCATAGTTAAGATTTACACCGTTCAAATTTGCACCACTGAGATTGGTATTAATCAAGCTGGCACCCCCCAAATTGGCACCCACGAGATTAGCGCCGCTTAAATTCGCAGCGCTGAGATTAGCACCAGTGAGATTAGCACCGCGCAAATCAGCAGCCTTTAAATCAACATCGCGCAATTCGGCACCGCTTAAGTCGCACCCCGGACATTGTTTGGTGTTCAGCAATTGTTGAAGGTGTTCCGGATTGGCTGCTGTGGCTGGTGTTGCTAACGCTACAAACGACAAGAGAGCGATCGCTACAATTGATGGTGTCATTCCTACCCTTGGTCTATTTAGCCAAAATTCTATACTTAGATTATTGACAAATCGTTTTTTTATTGAGGGACGGACATGGCTCCAAATCCCACCATCATGCGAGCAGTTGAACATCTGGGCTACCGCGTTACCGTTGGCGACGTGGCGACTCAGGCTGGATTAAACGTCAACATGACGGAGGCTGGATTACTCGCTTTAGCCTCCGATGCCGGGGGACATTTGCAGGTAGCAGAAACAGGTGAAATTGTCTACCTGTTCCCGAAAAATTTTCGGTCAATTCTGAACAACAAGTTTTTGCGGCTGCGGCTGAAGGAATGGTGGGAAAAAATCTGGAAGGTTTTGTTTTACCTGATCCGGATTTCCTTCGGGATTATCTTGATAGCATCGATTGTGCTGATATTTGTAGCGATCGCTGCCATCATGATTGCGGCTTCTGCCAGCCGTGACGACGATTCTGGTAGCCATGACTCCGGCGGCGGCGGTATGATCTTCATGCCTCGCTTCTGGTTTGGGCCAGACATCTGGTGGTTTTTCTATCCAGACTATGGCGATCGCTATGAACGGCGGCGAGTAGCATCTCCAGAAAAGAAACAGATGAACTTCCTAGAAGGTGTCTTCTCGTTTCTGTTTGGCGATGGTAATCCTAACGCCGATTTAGAAGAACGTCGCTGGAGTGCGATCGCTACCGTAATTCGCAACAACGGCGGTGCTGTAACAGCAGAACAAATCGCCCCCTATCTCGACGAAACCGGCTCAGGATGGGCTAAAGAATACGAAGACTATATGCTGCCAGTGCTAACCAAATTTAACGGGAAACCGGAAGTCAGCCCTGACGGAGACATAGTTTATCACTTCCCAGACTTGCAAATTACAGCCCAAGAGCGAAATTCCGAAGCAGTCGGTGCTTATCTGCGAGAGCGTCCTTGGCGCTTTAGCCAAGCCACTAGCGGACAGAATATGCTCTCAGCTGGACTAGGTGCGGTGAATATTGTCGGTGCTTTAGTTCTGGGTTCCCTGTTGCGGGGTGAGGTTGGAGTACAGTTAGCACAATCCGGCGGACTGATCGCCTTCGTACAGTCGATTTACTGGGTTTTATTAGGCTACGGCACAGCTTTCTTAGCAATCCCCTTAATTCGCTATTTCTGGATTCAATTCAGAAATAAAAGGGTAGAAAGCAGGAATCAGAAGCGGCAAGATCGCGCCATCTTGTTAAATCAAGCCAATTCTGCCTTGCAGAAAAAAATCATCTATGCCCAACAGTTTGCTGCTAAAACTGTCCTCGGTCGCGATGATTTAGCTTACACCACCGAAAACGACTTGATAGAACAGGAAATCGAGCAATCTGACAAAATTGATGCAGAATGGCAGCGCCGCCTCAATCAAAGCGGTTCATAACAATTCTTTTGGGTGTCTGAATAAGAACCCGTATCCATAACAGGGGGTGTAATTCAAACCCACTACTTCCCCACCCTCCTCTCCTAGTTGAGTAGAGAATTCATAGAGAGGAGGGATTTCTTTTTTTTGTCTCCCAAGTCTTTTTCGTTGACGCTTTGTGGTCGGACGCCCGCAAAGTATAGGGTTTTTCAGTTCGGTGGAATATATCGCGGTTGTGACGTTAGAGCTACCTTGATAGGGACATGGCATTGCCATGTCCCTACAGATGCACAGCAATTCTTTGAGTTGCATCGCGTCCTAACTTTTACTTAACTTGAAGGCTAGTAAGGGCGGTGTTCTGATAATAGTGTCCCAAAATTTGCTGATAGTTTACTCCCTGCTGAGCTAAATTATGAGCTCCCCACTGGCTCAAACCAAGACCATGACCGAAACCGCGGCCATTGATCTGAAAACCTGTTGAGGAAGAACTAACGGTGAACCAGGTACTCTTAAGTCCCAATGCGCTACGCAACTGACTGCCGCTCATCCGCCGCGTACCCTTATTACCAACTACTTTCATAGTCATTATGCGTCCCGTAGGCGTTGTGCGCTCTGGGACTAGGGTTTTAATATTGCTGACACCGAGAAGGCGACTGAGTTCGCTCTTGGAGAAAGTTTTCTGCCACTGGTAGGGTGGCGCTCCCTGGTCGTAGTCTGCGACACCGCGCAGATACGGAAGCGGTTGTGTCCAAACATTTTCCACATTTTCCGTGTGTCCTCCAGAGGAGGAATGGAAGACGGCGAGAATTAGCTGGTTGTTGTAAGTCAGCACTTGCCCTGCTGTGGCATTTACAGCTTGATGCGTCCCTGTAGTTTCGGTATCAAGACCTTTGTAAACTTGGGAACTTTGGGTGTCGCCAAGATCGTAAACGCCATTGCCTGAAGTTTGGCGTTTATAAAGGGCGTAGGTGCGGGCGGCGACAGCTTGCGCCTTCAGCGCTTCCAAAGGCCAGTTGCCGCCCATTTCTGCCCCTAAGACGCTGTAGAGATATTGTTCTAAATCGACTTGGTTAACGGCGGTGAGTCCTTTGCCGGAGGGAACGATGCGGGCGCGGCCCCGATACCAGCGATCGCCTATCCAAACATATCCGCCACTGGTCGGCTCAATGAATAGATCCGTGGCTTTCCGTCCGTCCATCGCCACGCTACCGCCAGATGAACGGGCTTCTTTGCCATCCATTGGTGCCATTTCTCCCACAACTCGACCAGCACCGTCGCGGATTACAGCTTTGGTAGAACTGCCTATGGTAATCTTGCTAACGCCTTGTTGAATTGCTACGCGCAATTCCATCGCAGCTTGAGCAGGGGCAACTAGGGCAATCCACAATAAGATAGTCAGCCCGGATGAAGAAGGATGGAGTAGTCTTTGAAAGAGCAATTGGAGACGTTGAGTTACCATCTGAGAAATTTCCTCACACTATACATAAAGGTCGTTCTAGTTATGGCGATCGTTAAACCTGAGCCGCATTGAGAGCAACAATAAAGTCTTTAATTCAAAACACCCCAGAGCATATCCGCTTGGTTCGGTATATGCAACCGGGTACATCTTCTATAAAGTAGATATATTTATCACGTTTGCCACTTCAGTGTCACCCATTGTTTTGAAATTGTATGCTGATAGTTATAGTTAGACTATTTTCAGACTTTGTGATGGTTGTCTAGAACAGAATGCAGATTACTTTTTTAGGGACAAGCTCAGGTGTGCCAACGCGATCGCGCAACGTTTCCAGCGTGGCTCTCCGTCTACCCCAGAGGGGAAAATTCTGGCTATTTGACTGCGGCGAAGGCACCCAACACCAACTCTTGCGGAGTGACCTGAAAATGGGTCAACTAGACCGCATTTTTATCACCCATATGCACGGAGACCATATCTTCGGCTTAATGGGTCTTTTGGCAAGCTGTGGTTTGGCTGGCAATACTCAACGCATGGATATCTACGGCCCTGCTGGTCTTAATGAATACCTGCGTGCTTCTAGACAATACTCTTCCACTCATTTTTCTTACCCCGTCCAAGTTCACGCCGTACAACCAGGGATAGTGTATGAAGATGAAGAATATATCGTCAGTTGTCTTCCCCTAAAACATCGGGTGACTGCTTTTGGCTATCGAGTAACTGAAAAAGACCGTCCAGGGCGCTTCAATGTGGAAAAAGCAGCCCAAATGGGAATTCCGCCTGGTCGCGTCTATGGGCAACTTAAGCGCGGCGAAACAGTAACGCTGCTGGATGGGCGGCAAATTAGCGGCACCGATTTGTGTGGCGAGACAGAGATCGGGCGCAAAATTGTTTACTGTACAGACACAGTTTATTGTGACGAGGCGGTGGAATTGTCGCGGGATGCAGATGTGTTAATTCACGAAGCCACCTTTGCTCATCAAGATGCCCAGTTAGCTTTCGATCGCTTGCATTCTACCTCAACGATGGCAGCGCAAGTGGCTTATGCTGCGGGTGTCAACCAGCTGATTATGACCCATTTCAGCCCCCGCTATGCTCCTGGTAATGCCATTGTGTTAGATGATTTGCTAACTGAAGCTCGTGCCATTTTCCCGAACACGAAATTGGCATATGACTTTATGACTTATGAGGTGCAGAGGAATAGGAATTAGGAGTTAGAAGTTAATAATTCACAACTCCGGAGGCGGAGCGTCTCCGGCTCCGCAAAACTCTTACTGGCCGCTGGCTCTCTGAAGGCGATCGCGTATTTCAATTAAGCGAGATTGGCTGCTAACAGGCGATCGCGGTTGTGGAACTTCCGTGTTAGGCCAGTTGGGCAAATCGTTACAGGGACACAACTCTGGCGGCATTCCCACTGTCTTGATGGGTACGGGCATTTGGCAACGCCCACAAGGTGAAACGTCCCACCCTGGTGTCAGCAGTTGGGCAATTGTTTCGTGAGTGCCTTCGAGATAACAATCTCCTGACTCTGGCGAGATAATTTTCTGCCAGCAGCTTTCAAATTCTTCACTGTAGCGATCGCCCCGAATTACAGGTTGCGGCAGCAGCGCTTCTTTGCCATTGTGAATTAAAACCTTTTTGCCTAACTGAAACCAATAGGCAATATATTGTCTGACTTGGTGTTCGGATGCCATAAGCTGAATTTGACTCCTAGTTAACACTAGGAAATAGGCGAACTGCTCCCTCGGAAAGCTTACTTCTAATCTAGGCGATCGTTTTCTTCAGCATTTCCTGCTCTGGGTTGATTGTGCGTCAGACAAAATAATTAATCTTCTCTGACAATTCTAACCTTACAAGTTGGGTAACTCTACGCTAAAAAAGCGGGTATTTCCACCGTAGCGGCTTCTACCCTCTTTTGTTATTGCCTCGATTTACATCTTCTAAAATTTTGATAAAAATTTACTTTCTTATAGGTGACAAAAGTACCAAATAGATATATTAGGAATCTGGTAAAGGGGAACCGAGGAGACTAAGATTAAGAACATGACCGCCAGTGACGAGAAAAACGGGATTAGCGATCGCGCCAACACGACGACACAGAGTTCCCAAGCGATCGCGGAACTTCCGACCGATGGGATAGGCGGGGACAACCCCCCAACCAGTTTCCTCCGCCACCAAAATTACATCCGCAGGGCAGTTTAAAAGACTCTCCAGCAACTTTGCCGAGGTAATTTCCCAAGCTTCATCGTCTTGGTCTAAGAAATTCGCCACCCACGTTCCCAAAGAATCAACCAGCAGACAAGTAGACTCAAGAGAATCTTGAATCGTTGCTGCTAGAGTTATAGGAACTTGCAGCGTTTGCCATTCCCAGGGTCGTCGCTGCTGGTGTTGTTCAATACGCGATCGCCATTCCAAATCATCTGGATCAACTTGCGCCGTTGCCACGTAGACAACAGGCTTCCCCGAACGCATTGCTAGAGTTTCCGCCCACTCGCTTTTGCCAGACCGCGCCGGGCCAGTCACCAAAATTAGATGCCTATTAGAAGTAGAATCAACTCGTGTCACAAAGGCTGTTTTACTGATTTCAGGCGGGTTCTGCATCAAAGTTAAATTTAACAGCCCAAAAAATATATTTTATCCACCACTAGAGTGTCCAAGGTACTCTATTCGTTAAGAGTGAATGTAAAATTTTTCTTTTGTCGTTCAAGACCAGACAACAATAATACAAATAAAATAGAAAATTAAGCGAGTAACCAAAGCTGGAAAGCGGCACAAGAGTGGGTTTTAATTTCTACTACTAGGCGTGAAATAACCATGAAACCAGAATTAAAACGGATTGAGACGACACTACACCAGCTATCGGATAAAAATCCTGAAATAGGCAATCAGCCTGACGGGATGGGGTGGCGTTCCCAGACACCAGATGCTGCACCATCGATTTCGATGACCGTAGAATCTTGGACAGACCAAAAGCAATCTGGTAAAACGCCAGTGCTGCCGAAATTAAAAACTCCCAGCTTCACCAACCATCGTAATGCTGCCAATCCTGCCCTAGCGACAACCCTGCTGCAAGAAATCGAAGTAATTGTCGGTGGTTGGCAGAAAGAATTACATCAAATTCTGCGGCAAATTCAAGACCTCTACCTAGAAGGGCCAATTGTAGACGGTTGGTTAGAGTCTCATGCCCGCGAACCGGAAGTAGGCGTTGAAGTGTTGCGCCAGGCAGTAGAAACGGGCCATGCGGCATCTGTACACCAGTTGATGGACTACGTAGAAGAATGCAATCAACCGGATGGCAATGTGACGTGTGAATCTCCCCGTACCGGATACCGCTTAGTAGGTTTGGATGCCGATGGTCAATTGTGGTCGCGTCCCTGTCCGCCAGAACAGGTTCCTACTGTAAGTGTAGCGATCGCGCGTTATCAAAAACTGCGGCAGTTGCTGGTTCGCAAACAAGACTTAGAAACCCGCCTTAGCCAATTGGCGGAAACTCTCATCGTTCTGCATGGTCATTTACAAGACCCAAGTTCTTAGCACAGGGATCTTGCCTGTGTCATTAGTAGCCATTAGTCATTTGTTTGTTATAAATGACCCATGACCGCTAATTTGACCACACACTAATGACCAATGACTAAACCCAAAATTTCTGCGATTATCTGTACCCACAATCGAGAGCAGTATTTAGGTGCCGCCATTGATAGCTGTTTAGGCCAAGATTTCCCGGATTTTGAAGTAGTAGTGGTGGATAATGCTTCAAGCGATCGCACTCGCGAAATCGTAGAAGCACGAGTTGGCGTGACATACGTTTACGAACCCATCACAGGTCTATCCGTCGCCCGGAACACTGGCGCGCGCGTTGCCAAAAGCGATATTCTCGCCTATCTCGATGATGATGCTGTTGCCAGTTCGCTTTGGCTGAAGACACTCTATGATGCCTATCAAAGCAATGAGAAATTAGCCATTGCTGGGGGCAAAGTTACCTTACTCTGGCCCGATGGCATAAAACCCCCTCAGTGGCTTTCCTCCGGCTTATCTGGCAACCTGGGAGCATACGACCTAGGAGCGAACGTCATTTATATCAAACAGCCCGGTATGACCCCCAGAGGCTTAAATTACTCAATCCGGCGCACCTTTCTAGAAGAAATTGGTGGTTTCGATCTTAATCTGGGTCGGGTCGGTAAAAATCTACTATCAAATGAAGAATTACACATGACAGAACGGGCGCTAAAACTCGGTTGGCAAGTTGCCTATCTGCCTGATGCCTTAGTTGCCCATAATGTTTCCCCCGAACGCCTTCAACGAGCCTGGTTTTTCAGTCGAGGCTGGTGGCAAGGCATTAGTGAATGTTACCGCGAACAACTTTCCGGTCAAGCTGGGCCAGCCCAGCTGTTAAGAGGAAGCGACCGAATAATGCGCGGTTTATATAATTCCGTAAAAAACTTTGACGATCCTGCCCAACGCTTCGACAGTCTGGTGTATGCCTACGGTCAAATTGGTTATTTGATAGCGGCGATTAAAGGTATGATTTCTACACCTGTAAAAAAGATTAAAACTTAATCTTTAATTAATCCTGCGGGAAATATTTACCTTTACATTTTTGCGTTTTACCTATTACCTGTTGCCTTTTCTTATGAATGCCTCCAAACTCCCCGTATCGGTTCTGATTCCCGCTAAAAACGAACAAGCAAATCTACCTGCTTGCCTGGAAAGTGTTGCCAGGGCTGATGAAGTATTTGTGGTGGATTCCCAAAGTAGCGATCGCTCTATAGAAATTTCTGAAAGTTACGGCGCGAACGTCGTCCAATTTCACTTCAACGGTCGCTGGCCGAAAAAGAAAAACTGGGCATTAGACAATCTGCCTTTCCGCAACGATTGGGTATTAATTGTCGATTGTGACGAACGCATTACTCCGGAACTGTGGGAGGAAATTGCTACTGCGATTCAGAATCCCGAATACGAGGGTTACTACCTCAACCGCAAAGTCTTTTTTCTCGGCAAATGGATTCAGCACGGGGGTAGATATCCCGACTGGAATTTACGCTTGTTTAAGCACAAAAACGGGCGCTACGAAAACTTGGGGACAGAAGAAATTCGCAACACTGGCGACAACGAAGTTCACGAACACGTTGTGCTACCAGGTTCAGTCGGCTATCTGAAAAACGATATGCTGCACATCGACTTTCGGGACGTATTTCACTGGCTGGAAAGGCATAATCGCTACTCTAACTGGGAAGCCCGCGTTTATCTAAATATCCTCACAGGAAAAGACGAAAGCGGTACCATTGGTGCTAATTTATTTGGCGACGCGGTGCAGCGCAAGCGTTTTCTGAAAAAAGTCTGGGTACGGCTACCTTTTAAACCGTTTATCCGGTTTATTTTGATTTACTTTATTCAGCTTGGCTTTTTGGATGGCAAACCCGGATATATATATGCGCGGCTGATGAGTCAGTACGAGTATCAAATTGGCATCAAGCTGTATGAATTGATGCAGTTTGGCGGTCAGTTGAACGTAGCAGCGGCGACACCGAAAGCGCCTCCCCAGCCTGTAAAAGAGCCGGATTCGTTAACAGGGAGCGTCTAGGGTGTTGGAACCAGGGGAGTCAAAGCCAGCTTTAGACGAGATATTGGTAGATTTACGCCGCTACGACCAATCTTGGTTTGACAGGGGAAGACCAGGCTGGTTTGTGTTGATCTGGTGGTTGGTGCAAGCGATCGCATTCCCCTTGACTCCCCATCCCGTCAACAGCTTGCGCTGCTCCCTCCTGCGGTTGTTCGGTGCCAAAATCGGCAAAGGTGTCATTATCCGCCCCACCGCCCGCTTCACCTTTCCCTGGAAAGTGGAAATTGGCGATTACAGTTGGATTGGCGATGATGTCGTTTTCTACAGCCTTGACCAGATTCGCATTGGTCAGCACTGTGTAGTATCCCAAAAAAGCTACCTCTGCACTGGCAGTCACGACATCCACGATCCAACTTTCAACCTAATAACATCCGGCATTACCATTGGCAACGGTGCTTGGATTGCCACCGATTGCTTTATTGCGCCTGGGGTGGAAATCGGCGCATATTCGGTAATAGGCGCGCGCAGCAGCGTTTTTGGCAACATTCCACCGCAGCAGGTTTGCTGGGGTACACCTTGCCGTCCCCACTACCAAAGAGAAATTAAAAATTAAAAATTACTCTCGTTACTAGGCGACCCTCTAGTAACGAGAAATCCCCAATCCCCAATCCCCAGTCCCTTGAGGACGCATTACCAATCCCCAATCCCCAATCCCCAGTCCCCAATCCCCAATCCCCAATCCCCAGTCCCCAATCCCCAATCCCTTCATTCATTCATATTCCTATAAGTAGCAACTGCTGAAGGCGAAATTCGGTTCAAGTAACGGAAAATCCAATACTTAAAAATCGTGTCCAGAATTACGGGAAAAGTGGCGATAAATAGATAGTTGAAGTCTCTGTTTTCCGGCAACCCTAAGTGCCTTGATATGCCTTCTAAAATCACTTCCCAGCCGTGAGGGGAGTGAAATCCTACAAAGACATCAGTAAACAAAATAATAATAAAAGCTTTAGCACTGTCACTCAGTCCATAAACAACATCATCTATAAAACCTTTGAAAATCTCAATTTCCCTACGACTGTTAACCAGTAAAACGTAAAAAGACCCAGCCGCAAATATATCAGCAAAAACATTTTTTATGGCATTAGCGCTTCTGTGACGGTATTCTTCACTCAGCTCAGATGCCTTTTCTTTGACTTCCTCTTCCATCTCCTCTGGTGATAGCTTGGGAGCTAGACCTACCAAAGTTCTAAACTTTAATAGTTCTTCAAATCTTTGCAAATCGTGAAAAGCTTCTTCTTCCAAATCAACATTTAAGAAAATTTCAGTTTTGTTTTCATCTCTAAAGCGATCAACTAGAGGTGCCACTATAAAGGTTTTAGTTACCTGCTGAGTCAACAGAGGAACTAAAATCAAAACTAAAATAAACCTAATAGAAATTATTGTTTTTGTTTGAGATATCCGAAAGTTTTTAACAACTTCCTCTTCTGATTTTGGGTTGAAGTCTCTTTTAAGCCGATCCAGCGTACTCAAGATTGACCGAGGAACAAAACTTGTTGTATCAGTCATTGTCTCAGCTTCTCCGATTACTTTGCTTTTATCAAAGTAACTTGGCTGATTATATAATTCTCCTTTATCAAGGTTGGCTTCTACAATTTTAGATTGAGAAACTGGCATCAAGGCTGACGATGACGATGGCGATGGTGATGAAGAAGGTTTTGGTTGAGACTGGTATTTAGATATAACATCGTCAATAAACTTGAGTTTTTCTAAAGTTATTGATTGAGTTTCTCTATTTTCCAGTTCGGCAATGTTTGTGTATTCCGAGCCATCTATTCTGGAAACCCTGGTTTTATTTTGATTTGCTAGGCTAACAATTGAAGTGCTAGAATGAAATTCGGATAAACTTAACCTAGCATCCTTTAAATACTTATTAAGCTTAATTAGAAAATAAGACAGGGCATTTTCGCGGTATTTTTTGGAATCAGAAGATATTTTGTTGCCGTCAAAATGTTCGTCTTCAATCGCTTTAATCATTAAAGCTGCTTTGTATGCCCGCTCCAAGGCTCTTTCTGGTGTCCGGATATACCACTGGCTGGCAGCGTCTAAGGACGAGCGGAGCTGTGTAAAGAAAGGTAGTTTCATAACAGAAACAGAGTATTAAATTAAAAGTATCACCAGCGTTTAGCAATGTTAACCCAATCTCAGCCAAACTGGATCAGAGGATCAACCCGAAGTGGTAAGACAACTCGCCTGGTGAATCAGTTTTGTCACTGGGTGGAGGTGCGATCGCAACAGAACCGACTTTCGCCGTCAACTCAGGGGAGGAGGAGGCGACGGGACTCAGAAAGATCGATTTTGGTGTTTGCTGCTAATGATGATAACCGGAGCGAATTAGCTGACCGTTTGGCTGCTGCGACAGACGGGCGGTATCCAATTCAATCTAAGACACCTTTAGGGTTTTTTCAGGATGAAATTATACTGTTTTGGCCTTTGCTAATTGGGCGATTGGATTTAAGGGCGCAATTTCCAGTCCGACTACGCCCGGAAACTGAGCAGGAGTTAGCTACTCGGCTGTGGCGTTCTGAGTTGGATAAAGGCAGCTTACAGATGCTGGGAGTAAGCGAGTATCGTGTGGTGCGCCGGATTCTGGACTTGTTGCAGCTAGCGGCTATTAGTGGGACACCACTTGAGGAGATTCCCGCTATTCTTGAACAAGGCATCTTACTCCCATTAACACAGAGGGAGGAGGATGGGGAAAGCGTTGAAGATTCAGCTATTAATTGGACTGATGTAGGAAATTTACTGCTTGGCTGGCGGGGATGGTGTCTGGAGAGGGGTTTGCTGACTTATGGGATTATATGCGAACTTTATTGGCGGTATCTGCTGCCAGATGAAACTTATCAGCAGCATTTAATTCGCCGCTATCAAGGGGTGTTGGCGGATGATGTGGATGATTACCCAGCTATAGCTGGCGATTTATTTAATTTTCTTTTGGATAACGGAGCGGTTGGGGCGTTTACTTATAATCCGGATGGGGCGGTGCGATTGGGTTTGAATGCCGATCCGAATTACCTGGCTCGTCTAGCTTCGCGCTGTCGGGTAGAAATCTTGAGCGATCGCACTGAGAATATAGGCGCAGTTTACGGAGAGCCAATCGTAGAGACGGTGCGCGATCCGATGTATATGTTGAGCTTACCAGAGTCGGTACAGTTGATTCAAACCACGTCCCGCGCTCAGTTGTTGCGGCAAACTGGGGAAGCGATCGCCGAAGCGGTACAAAGTGGACAAGTGCAGCCTTCCGATGTGGCAGTAATTGCGCCTGGTTTGGATGCGATCGCCCGCTATACCCTAGTCGAAATTCTCACAAGTAAAGGTATCCCGGTAGAGTCTCTCAACGACCAGCGCCCCCTAATTAGTTCCCCCACAATCCGGGCGTTGCTCACACTCTTAGCTCTAATTTATCCAGGCTTGGGGCGATTGGTAAACCGGGATGCCGTAGCAGAAATGTTGGTCGTACTTAGTCCGACTAGGGACTGGGGACTCTTGACTCTTGACTGGGGAGTGGGGGAAGAATTTGCTTCTTCACCAATCTCTAATCACCAATCCCCAGCCATCGATCCAGTACGGGCAGGTTTGTTGGCAGATTACTGCTATTCCCCAGATCCAGAGCAACCCCGTTTGCTACCTGTGACGAATTTCCCGCGATGGGATCGGCTGGGACACTCTGCCTGTAAAGCCTACGAGCAGATTTTGGGGTGGATAGAGCAACAGCAAAGTCAGCAACAACAGCGTCTGATTCCCAACTACGTCGCCCTGCTTGACCGGGCAATTCAGCAGTTTTTGTGGAAAGGTAGCAATCTCCCCTACGACCAACTAGCAGCCTTACGCGAACTGATGGAAACCGCGCAACATTACTGGGAAGTCGAGGGACGACTGCGACAAAAAAGCGGAGGAGGCGATAGCGATCGCGACACTATTGAACGCTTCATCTGCCTGTTGCGTCGCGGTACCGTCACCGCCAACCCCTACCCAGTTCGTCGGCTAGGTCTGAGTAGTCGCGCTGTTACTTTGGCTACAATCTTCCAATACCGCGCTTCTCGACGGTTCCACCGCTGGCAATTTTGGCTAGATGCGGGTTCTCCCCTGTGGTCAAAGGGCGGTGCTGCTACCCTATTTGGTGCGCCATTGTTTCTCAAGGATTGGTCAGGAGAGCCAATTAGGGAACAAGATACCCAAGTAGCTGATGAGCAAAGACTGCGGCGGATTTTACTAGATTTACTAGGGCGAGTGGGGGAGCGAGTTTATCTGTGTCACAGTGAATTGGCGACAAATGGGCAGGAGCAAAGCGGCCCCTTGTTGCCTTTAGTGAATGCCTCGGTTCCTGTGAATCTTGATGCAATAAGTTAGAAAGGCTATTTTCTGGTTCTTAGGCTGAGGCTGGGAACGAGAAGATGGGGTGTTTTTAGAGGGAATGGAGGATAAATGCGATTAGAGAGATATATAGCCAAGCCATCGGTACGCCAATAAAAAGTCCAGCGATCGCCCAACCTCTTTGATGCGCTTTGAATTGTTCAATACTGCGCCATTTTCTACTTTTCCACGCCCATTCATTGCCCCTAGAACCGAGCGCGATCGCCATCAACCAACCAACATTTGGTATCAAAGATATAAGTCCAAACCAAACATTATTTGTGAAAGGCCACATATAAGGCAACAGAAATGCGCCCCAATTCCAACCCTTAATTTCTTCAGGCACCTCCACCGAAGAATCAAATAATCTGCCTTGCCCAGAATTATTATTAAACGGAACTGCTTGCTTTAAGGGCTGAATTCCTGGGGTAGTGTTGATTAGAGTGCCTTCTTTCAGCGCTTTCAGAGCATATTTCGCACTGCTAAACCGTTCCTCTGGGGCTGGTTCTGTCAACTTTTGAATCCAGTTAATCGTAGGGCGACTGATGCTCACCTGCTGCTCAAATTGAATTCGCAAGTTACGAGAAGGCAGATCCGCTGGTGCAGTTCCTGTTAACAAATGAATCAAAGTTGCTCCCAATGAATACAAGTCTGATGCTGGTACAGCCCTACCGCCAAACTGTTCCATTGGCGCATAACCATAAGTCCCCACAATGGTAAATGTGGCTCCTTCTTTTGCCGCTTTATCTTGCACAGCGCCAAAATCAACTAAATATATCTTGCCATCTTCACCCCAGATTAAATTACTCGGTTTGATGTCTCGGTGCAGTACCGTTGGACTGAGTTCGTGGAGATAAATCAGAACTTTGAGAACATCAGAGGCAATTTTGCGAACTTCTGTTTCGGTATACTTTTTGCCAGAGTTTAGCAACTCCTTCAGAGAGTCGCCGGGGATGTATTCTTGGACTATAGCAAACCAGAGCGATCGCTCATCCATACAAAAATAATCTCGGTACTGGGGAATCTGAGAATGATTCAACTGTTTAAGTACCTGTGCTTCTCTTTCAAACAGCTTGAGATCGTCCCACTGCACCTCGCCACCAAAAGCTAGGAGTTTGACAACTACCAACTCTTTTTCTTCAGTTTCGATATCCGTCGCTAACCAAGTTTGTCGCCCAGAATTTTGTCCCAGTTTTTCTTTTAGTTTATAGCGTCCTTGTAATACCTGTTCTGCTTGCAGCATTTTTAGTCCTTAGTCATTAGGTATTAGTCATTAGCAATTGGTATTACCATTACCAATTACCAAATTTCCAGCCTTTTGTGTCTACTAACACTTTCACTTACCTACTTCAGTTGTGCCAACACCACAGGCTGGCTGACCATTTATAATGATTGGATTTGGAATTACGCTTATTCCGGACTTCTTAGATTCGCACATAATTGCCACCATTCTCATTTCACCCTTAGCAGCACCAACGTCGTTTGCAGGTACTAAGAAAGCACCGCCAACATAGCTTTTAAGCTTACGATTTCGGGTTATTCCATAGTTAAATGCAGCTTTGTCTGGCCCCCAAGTTGAATATTGGTAGTTTTCTGTCTGAGTGCTGATATCGACCCCTAGTTCTGTAACGGAATTAGAAAAATGATTATTTTCTAAAAAATAAGCTTGCTGGGCGAGGTTCATTGCCCTAACATATTGTTTCGCTTCAGATTGCTTGGCTTTAGTTGATGAATCCAGCAAATCTGGCATAGCAGTGACACCTAAACCGAGAATTATTAGTGGTATCGAAGCTAAAAACGCTAGACGACCATAACGAACTGAATTTTCATTTTCTTGAGGATTTGTTTTAACAGAACTGGGCGAAGTAGCTGCTACCATTGCCTCAAGTGCTTCCCGTGCTGTGGTGAATCTTTTTTCGGGAGCAGGTTCTATAAGCTTTTCTATCCAGTTGGTAAAACTGGGGTTCAGGTTAACTTTGTCTGCAAATTGAATTCGCATTTGATGCTGCGGGAATTCAGCTGGTGGTGTTCCAGTTAACAAATGAATGAGTGTTGCTCCCAGTGCATACAAATCTGATGCTGGAACTGCACGTCCCCATAGTTGTTCGGGCGGCGCATAGCCACTGGTTCCCACTACTGTAAAGGTTACTCCTTCAGTCTTAGCGCGGTCAGTAACCGCACCAAAATCTACCAGATGAACTTGTCGGTTTTCGCCGAAAATCAAATTACTGGGTTTGATATCGCGGTGCAAAACTGGCGGACTCAATTCGTGCAGATAAATCAGAATCTTCAGCACCTCTGTGGCAATTCTTTGCACCAAGCTTTCTGTTAAATTTTTTCGCTCATCTAACATTTGGCGTAAGGATTTACCGGGAATGTAATCTTGAACTAATCCAAACCAAGGTAAACCGCCACCAGTCTCCTCATCCAATGAAAAATAATCGCGATATTTCGGAATTTTGGGATGGTTGAGATTTTTTAAAACTTGAGCCTCACGTTCAAATAGTTTTAATTCTTCCCATTGCATCTGCGGATTAAAAGCCAGCAATTTAACAATTACTTCTTGGTTAGGTTCTGCTGATAAATCTGTTGCTAGCCAAGTTTGCCGCCCCGCATTTTGCCCTAATTGCTGTTGTAGCTGATAACGTCCTTGTAATACCTGTTGTGTTTGCAGCATGATTTATTTGTTAGTTGTAAGTTGTCTGTTGTCATTAGGGGCGAAGCATTCGCGTTGCAATTTCAGTGAGTCGTAAATTCTTATACGCAGCTTTGCCCTTATTTAAGCCAATCTTGTATCTGTTGAGCTAACCAGTTACACTCGTTCTCAGTGAAATTACGCCCCAAGGAATAGTTACAGCTATTAGTTTGAATGTTTAGCCGCTTTGAACCGATTTTATATACCTTTTTAATTTCTGAAGTTTGCCCTTGATGACGAATATAGCAGAAGCCAAAAAGTTTTTTTTCAATCACAAAACTTTCTTGGTCTAAATAAAGGTAATTATCGCCTAGGGAGTTGAGGTTGTTTAAATGCAATTTTGATAACATTTTTGCCAGTTCAGATTGTACATTATTTCCTAACCAAATGTTTCCAACGATTAACACTCCAGCCAACATTAAGGAAATCAGAAGAAAAAACTTATAGTAAAATAATGACACAACACCAATGGCTACGAATAAAAGCAGACAACATAGCATAAAAAGTAGCGATAATAGAGACATTATCGAGCCTGCTGCTAGTAGCCATTTTCCTCCAAATCCCAGGACATCTACAAGAAATAATAACCCTCTTCCAGAAAATTTAATTTTCAATTCGGTAGGAGACTTCCACATCTGAATCCGGCTACCAGTTGGCTGACGAACTTTTTGCAGAGGGGTGTTGAGATAACGTTCTGCTTTCAGGTCTTTTAGGGCGAGTCTGGCTGTGCTATAACGTTGGCTTAAATCGGGTTCGGTTAGGGATTGAATCCAACAAATAAAAGTGGGATTAACGCTTATAAGATGGGAAAATTGAATCTGCAAATTCTTCTGGGGCAAATCTGCTGGAGAAGTGCCAGTTAATAAGTGAATTAAAGTTGCGCCCAGCGCATATAAATCGGATGCTGGTACAGCTTTTCCCCAAAATTGTTCCAGTGGTGCATATCCCGTAGTTCCGACTACCGTAAAAGTGACACCTTCAGCAGTTGCAGCATCTTGAACTGCGCCGAAATCAACTAGATAAATCTGCTCATCTTCTCCCCAAATCAAGTTACTCGGTTTGATATCGCGATGCAGTAGTGGCGGACTTAATTCGTGCAGGTAAATTAGTATATTTAAAATATCTGTGGCAATTTGACGTACTTGATTTTCCGTAAAACGTTTGCCTTGATGCAAAAGTTGTTGTAGAGTTTTCCCCGGAATGTATTCTTGGACTAAGCCAAACCAGCACAAACCAGCGCCGATAGTTTTGTCCAGGGAAAAATAATCTCGATATTTGGGAATTCGGGGATAATTAAGATTTTTTAAAACTTGAGCTTCGCGCTCAAAGAGTTTAAAATCATCCCACTGCATCTGCGGGTTAAAGGCTAGCAGTTTGACGATGACCAATTCTGGCGGCGACACACTGACATCAGTTGCTAGCCAGGTTTGTCGCCCAGCATTGTGTCCTAACTGCTCTTGGAGTTGGTAACGCCCCTGCAATAGTTGTGCTTGCAGCATTTGGAGAAAGGATTGACGACTCGCTGTATCTACTCCAATTTAACTAGCGATCGCGTATAGCGCTACCTTGCAGCTTCCTTCTAGATTTTCTTGGGGATTTACCCTGAGTGTAGATTGCTACACTCATTGTTAACTACAGCGATCGCCCTTTTTCAACTAACAACTGCGATCGCTATTTTTGAGAACTGACAATATATTCACACAAACGTAGAGACGCGAAATTTCGCGTCTCTATATTAGCCCGCGCAGGCGGGCTAAGTTTGCTCAAGGCGACTTTAGCCGTTACGCCTCATCCAACGCTGCAATCCCAGGAAGTTCCTTACCTTCCAGCAACTCCAGACTTGCGCCGCCGCCAGTGGAAATGTGGCTCATTTGTTCGCCCAAATTCAACTGTTCCACCGCAGCAACTGAGTCGCCACCGCCGATAATCGTGGTAGCGCCAGTCTTGGTGAGGTCAGCAAGAGTACGCGCGATCGCTTCCGTCCCTTTGGCGAATTGCGGGAACTCAAACACGCCCATCGGGCCATTCCAAATCACCGTCTTGCAATCTGCAAGCGCATCTTGGAACGTCTTCACCGAGTCGGGGCCAATATCCAAGCCCATCCAACCATCGGGAATAGAATCAATGCTGACCGTTTGAGAGTTGGCATCAGCAGCAAAATTATCTGCAAGGATGACATCTGTCGGCAATAGCAATTGAACGCCGCGCTCTTTCGCCTTAGCTTCCAAAGATTTCGCCAATTCCAGCTTATCTTCTTCCACCAACGACTTACCCACATTCAGCCCGCGAGCCTTGTAAAAGGTGAAAATCATACCGCCGCCCAGGATCAGCTTATCGCACTTATCCAGCAGCGTTTCGATGACACCAATTTTACTGGAAACCTTGGAACCGCCGATAATTGCAGCCAGAGGACGCTGGGGACTTTCAATCGCACTTTGCAAATATTGCAATTCCTTCTCAATTAAGTATCCAGCCACAGATGGACTAAGATACTTAGTAACGCCCTCAGTGGAAGCATGAGCGCGGTGAGCGGTGCCAAAGGCATCATTCACATACAAATCGGCATTTGCAGCCAATTTTTTCGCGAATTCCGAGTCGTTTTTCTCCTCCTCTGGGTAGAAGCGGACATTCTCCAGCAGTAGTACGTCGCCATTTTGCATCGCCGCCACCTTAGCTGCGACATCTTCGCCGATGCAGTCATCGCACTTGACGACTTGCTTACCCAGTAACTCTGAGAGGCGATGGGCGACGGGAGTCAGGCGGTATTTGTTATCTACGCCCTTTGGACGACCAAAGTGGCTGGAGAGAATCACCTTAGCGCCTTTAGAAGTTAAATCCTGAATTGTTGGCAGAGCTGCCCGAATGCGCGTATCGTCAGTGATGCTGCCATTGTCTAAAGGTACGTTAAAATCCGCCCGTACCAGTACCCGTTTACCGGATAAATCAGATGCCGCTAAATTTGCTACAGTTTTCTTGGACACAGCGTGAACCTCCTAATTGCGTCTTAGTTAAAAATTTCGCCACCAGTAGCGTGTTAATGGTCGTTTGACCTTTTTCCCTCAAAAGCTAGATAAACCAAAGTGCGATCGCAAGTTAAGTTTTTTCTAGCCAGCGCCGTCCACATTTTACAGGAGTAGGGGTTCCTACAGGTGCGTGCCATGTTCAAGACTGTTCTGTTTCCTGTCGATCAAAGTCGAGAAGCCCGCGAAGCGGCTGATGTTGTTGCCAATATTGTGCAAAAGTATGGTAGCCGCTTAGTGTTGCTGTCGGTGGTAGAAGAACCAGCAGTAGAGGAATCGCCTCGTCCAGATGCGATGAACTCACCACAAGCCGTTGCCGAATTGCTTAAAACTGCACAAAATCTATTTGCTGAGTTAGGCATCCAAGCTGAGATCATTGAGCAAACAGGTAAGGTGGCTTTTACAATTTGCGATGTTGCTGATGAAATGGATGCCGATTTAATTGTGATGGGGTGTCGCGGACTGGGTTTGACTGAGGAAGGCGTTTCCGAAAGTGTCACTAACCGGGTGATTAACCTTGCCCCTTGCCCAGTTTTGGTTGTTCCCTAATCAATTTTGGATTTTGAAGCGATTTTTGGGGAGATTGATCAGGGAGTTGAACCATTACTGGTTCTTCCCCCAACCTCCCGTTCTTCCCAAAATATGGCGTGATTTTGCGGGGGCGAAGGAGTTTCTAGGCTTCCGATGATTTTGGATTAAATCTAAAATCTAAAATTTAAAATCTAAAATCTAAAATTCTATGACTACTCCCGATATTAATTGGTATCCCGGACACATTGCCAAAGCTGAAAAGTCTCTCAAAGAACAGCTTAAGCGTGTGGATGTGGTGTTGGAAGTGCGAGACACCCGCATTCCTCTCTCCACGCACCATCCCCAAGTGCCAGAGTGGGTGGGTACCAAGGCGAGGGTGTTGGTACTCAACCGCATGGATATGATTACTCCCTCTGTGCGACAGATGTGGACAGAGTGGTTTAGGGAACGAGGGGAAACGCCATACTTCACTGATGCTCAGCATGGTAAAGGTATAGTAGCAGTAGCAAAGGCGGCGCAAGCAGCTGGGGAACAGATGAATCAACGAAGAAGCGATCGCGGAATGCTTCCTCGTCCAGTCCGCGCCGTTGTGATAGGCTTTCCTAATGTTGGCAAATCAGCTTTAATCAATCGCTTGTTGGGGAAAAGAGTCGTAGAAAGTGCGCGTCGTGCTGGCGTGACTCGCCAACTGCGTTGGATACGCATTTCCGATCAAATTGAACTTTTAGATGCTCCCGGCGTTTTACCTTCCAGGTTAGAAAATCAATCTGCTGCTCTCAAATTAGCTATCTGCGATGATATCGGTGATGCGTCTTACGATAATCAACGAGTGGCAGCTTCTTTGGTAGATTTTCTGAAAAATTTAAACAGCCCAGATGCCGATTTATTCTTGGTAAAGTCTTTAGAGTCTCGCTACGGAATAGATCCAGTACCCCTAACGGGTGAAGAATATATACACGCTGTGGCAAATCACCGTCATAAAGGTGATGTAGAACGGACAGCACGGCAGGTATTAAATGATTTTCGCACAGGTTTGTTGGGTGCGGTTCCCCTAGAGTTGCCGCCAAATACACGCTAGGGAATAGAATTTTACTGCAACAAACACGTACCACTTTATCGAAAACCTGGGTTTAAAACCCCGTTCTTTAGCGGAGCAGAGGACGGCTTTACATTCTTGATGTTTTAGTTTACCATAGTGCCAACGCTTTGTTAAGCACCGCAATACTTTGTTAAGTCCCGTGTTAAAAGCCTACAAGTACAGAATCTATCCAACTGGTGAGCAATCAATATTGCTTGCTAAGTCGTTTGGGTGTGTACGCTGGTTTTACAACTATGCTCTTAATTTAACTAGCGAAACTTACAAGGCAACTGGCAAAGGGTTAAGTCGTAACGACATCATTAATCTACTACCATCTTTGAAGAAAGAGCATGAATGGTTAACAGAACCACCATCACAGTGTTTACAGCAAGTTGCATTAGACCTATCCAGTGCGTTTTTAAACTTCTTTGAGAAACGAGCTAAATACCCAAACTTTAAGAAAAAGGGACAAAAGCAATCTATTCGCTTTCCTCAAGGAGTGAAACTAGATGGAGATCATTTAACGCTTCCCAAACTGGGTGAGGTTTACTGCAAAGTATCTCGCCTCCCCGTAGGGAAACTTAAGTCTGTTACCTTGTCTTTGACGACCTCCGGTGAATACTATGCTGCTTGCCTTTATGATGACCCAAAAGACAAACCTGCCACATCGTCAGAAGGAAAAGCGATTGGTATAGATATGGGGTTAACCCATTATGCTATTACCTCAGACGGTACTAAGCATGGCAATCCAAAATATTACCGTAAATATGAGATAAGACTAGCCAAAAAACAGAAATTACTTAGCCGTAAACAAAAAGGCTCTAAAAATCGGAATAAGGCACGAATTAAGGTTGCCAAAGTTCACAGTAAAATTACCAGATGTCGTGAAGATTTTCTACACAAGCTAAGTCGTAAATTAGTTGACGAAAACCAAGTCATAGTAGTAGAAAATTTAGCAGTTCACAATATGGTCAAAAATCACAAACTTTCCAAATCGATTAGTGATGCTGGTTGGGGTCAATTCTGCACCATGTTGAAATACAAGGCGGAATGGTCAGGAAAAATCTACATTGAAGTAGATAGATTCTTTCCCAGTTCAAAAACCTGTAGTAGCTGCTTGCATCAAGTAGATGTTTTGGCTCTAGATGTTCGTCGCTTCACGTGTCCTAAATGCCAAACAGTACATGACAGGGACATTAACGCCGCGATAAATATTAGAGATGAAGGTTTACGACTTTTGGCGGGAGGGCATCTCGCTACCGCTTCTGGAGAAAGAGTAAGACCAAGTAAAGGCACTGCTTTTACTAGGCGTTTTTCTGTGAAGGAAGAATCCTCGCGGCTTTAGTCCGAGGAGTTGTCAATATCAAGACTGTTAACCTTGGATGAAGACCAGGCGCTACTTTGAAGAGCAGGTACTACGCAAACGTCCCTACCTACGGCGGGAGTGGTGCCAGCGGGTGGTAGCTAATCCGTTAAGAACCGAGATACAGTTAGATGGACGTATTCGTTTTTGGGGTAGAGTACCAGAATTTGGTAGGGTGCTAAGGGTGGTAACACTTGCGGATGGAGAAACTATTCACAATGCCTTTCCAGACCGAAATTTTGTGATGCCAGATGAAAGTTAACAGGAAGATTTATGAAACTACATTATTATCCAGAAACCGACTCACTTTATATTGATTTAAACAACAGCAAGAGTGAAGACTCACAGGAAATTGCCGAGGGGTTGGTAGTAGACTTTGATGCTGACGGTAATATTGTTGGCATAGATATTGATCGCGCTTCAGAAAAACTCGATTTGAAGACGATTGAAGCAGTAAATCTTCCCCAATTGCTCACCAGTATAGGGTAAAAAAAAGTGCGATCGCTTCGCGTCAGACTTTTTTCTATGCACCCTGAAAAACCCGGTTTTTCTATTTAGAAGGACAAGTATTTTTTGTCCGACCTTTCCAAATCCAACCTGACACGGGAGCATTAATCTCTATCCAGCCACTTTCTTCTTTTCCAGTAACAGATACTTTAGTTCCTGATTTCACAACATCCCCAGTTTTCTTACGTCCATCCAAAGAGCGGACATTTGATGAGCTAGTAACAACAATACAACTTGGTTTTGGTGCAGGTTTAGCTGTTGTTTCAATTTGGTTTTTAGCCGTCACCGGATTAGGCGATGGGGGACGATTTGCAGAAATTGCACCGATTGTAACTACAAAAATAGCGGTGCCTACCCCGATTAGCAACGGCAATTTCTGGGGGGATTTAGATTGTGAAGTCTCTGGCGCGATCGCTACTCTTCCCGGAGCAACTGTCACAGTGTTAGCGGTCGGGGGATTGCCAGTAGCAATTGTTACTGTGTTCTGCGTCGGGGGGATGGCTGGCTGGGGCGTAGATACAGGGGCAGTTGCGTCATCTGACAAGGTGTGGGGCTTCGTCTCGGCGGAGAACCTACGCAATGCCTCTTTAGCAGACTCAGAGCCATCTTTGAAGTAGCCGCGCATCTTCTGGCCCAAGACTGCCGCCAAAGCCCCCGGAGTGGAAGGATTGGTTAATGAGGCGAGTGCTTGCAGCGCCTCAGTTGCTGACTGGTAGCGGTATTTGAAGTAGTGGCGCACCATCTTATCTAGAACATCTGCCAAAGAGTCGCTGACTTGAGCCTGATGTCGCCAGAGAATTTCCCCAGTCTCAGGATCTTCTGATAATTGTCTGGGATTTAACCCAGTCAAGGCTTGGATACCGATGGTGCCGAGAGCATAAATATCGCTACTGGGGCGGGGTCTGCCTTGTCCCTGTTCGCTGGGCATATAGCCTGGGGTGCCAATTGCTACAGTCTCGTTTACACCTTCAGGCGCAAGGGCTGACTGCATCTGCACTTGTTTAACAGCACCAAAGTCAACCAAAACCAACTTGTTGTCCGAGGAACGGCGGATTAAATTATCCGGCTTGATATCCCGATGAATCACCCCGTTACCGTGGACAAATTCTAGAATAGGTAAAACTTCAGCCAGCAGTTGTATCGCCTGAGTTTCGCTCCACCGCTGACCCGGTGGAAGTTCTACACTTAGAGGATGTCCGTCGATAAACTCCTGTACCAGATAAAACTCTTGGTTTTCCTCAAAGTAAGCTAACAGCCGGGGAATTTGGTCATGATTTCCTAACTTTTCTAGGGTTTCCGCTTCGCTATTAAACAAGCGTCTAGCTGTTTGCAAAAATTCCGGGTTGCTAATAGCGGGTTTAAGATGTTTGACGACACAGGTGGGGTTTCCTGGTCGGCGAGTGTCTTGGGCGATATATGTATGACCAAATCCGCCTTGACCTAGCACTTGAACCACCTGATAACGCTGGTCTAGTAAAGTGCCTATCATTGTTTCGCTGCTGGGAGGTAAACCGTTTGACATAATAGATTTTTTTCCAAAAATAAGTAGTGTCTTCCGGATTTTTAACAAAATCGATTTCTGCTGTGATTTGCTGGTTTATTTCCAATGTCTTTTGCGGTTGTATAGCTACAACCTCGACCCGGTATGGGAAACCAGCAATACTATGATACTGTTGTTCTAGGGATGAGGGGTCATACCCCCCAATTTTTCATACAAAGGGCGCGATCGCATTGGATCTAATAATGTTTTGTGCATCTAAATTGCATAAATTTATACTTAGACTACGGACTGGGGAATTGTGCCTCCTTTGTTGGCTTTGCTTCAAAAAGGTATTAAGTCATGGCTGAACTTAAACTACGCCTAAAAGAAGAAGATACGGAAAGAACGGTTACGGTAAATCAGGATGAATTTACTATCGGGCGTTTGCCAGAATGTGACTTGTGCTTGCCTTTTGGGGGAATTTCCCGCTACCATGTCCAATTTTTGAAGACAGCGACCGGAGACTGGACAATTGAGGATATGGGTAGCAAAAACGGGACACGATTGAACGAACGTCCTGTAACCTCACCTCAACAGATAAATGACGGTGACGTTATTTGGCTAGGAGATGTTGGTGTAGTTGTTGTTTTAACTGCTCCTGTAAAACCCGATTTGCTAGACGTACCGCCTGAAGGTACTACTATCCTTCGCAATGTCAAAGAACTGCAACAGCAATGGATACAAGCGGATGGGGCGAAAGATTCCAGCGATAATAAGGAGAAAGCGATCGCTCGCCTGAAAGATTTGGTAGATATCGCTAAGGCTCTCAGTGCTGCTGAATCAATAGAAGCCATTTTTGAACAGGTGCAGGAAGTTGTTTTCCGCAGCCTCAAAAGTATTGAACGCTTAGCATTGTTAGTTGATGTCAACGGTTTAGGTAAACTTGAATTGCTCAATGCCGCAACCAGAGATGTCTTTCAAAATCTCACCGAGTCGGGTAGTTGGATTAGCCGCAGCATTTGTCAAAAAGTATTTGATGAAAAAGTAGCAATTCAAACCGCAGATGCTCAGATGGATAAACGGTTTGAAGGCGAACAAAGTATTTTCGTCAAAGGCATCAAGAGCGCGATCGCTGTCCCTCTCTGGGATGAAAATAAAGTAGTCGGCGTACTTTATGCCGATGCTCAACTGCCTTCCAGCCATTGGACTAAAGGCGGAGAAGAAGACCTCAGTTTTTTTTCAGCCTTAGCCAATCTCGTCGCATCAGCTGTACAACGGTGGCTCTTAACACTCAAACTCAGAAACGAAGAAACAATTAGGAATAGACTAGAGCGCTATCACTCCCCTTCTGTTGTGCAGCACATTATGACCCAAGGGGCATTAGAAGATGGTCGTCTGGTTCCCGCCGAAGTTGATATCAGCATTCTCTTCGCTGATATTGTCGGCTTTACTGCACTTTCGGAAAGATTGCGTCCAGCACAAATTGCCCACTTGCTAAATGCTTTCTTCGAGGAAATGTTACAGGAAGTTTTTGCCGTTGGAGGAACGCTGGATAAATATATTGGAGATTGCATTATGGCATTCTTTGGCGCTCCGGAACCGCAAATCGATCATGCTGACAAGGCTGTTGCTGCGGCTATGGGAATGCTGACTCGTCTAGAAAATCTCAATGCGAATCAAGTATTGGCAGAACCGCTGCAAATCAGGATTGCTATCAACAGCGGTAGGGCAGTAATTGGAGATGTCGGCAGTTCTCAAAGGGTAGATTATACTGCGTTAGGAGCAACAATTAATCTTGCCTCCCGCATGGAAGGAATTTGTCCTCCCGGTGAATGTGTCGTCAGCGAAGCCACCTATTCAATGCTGACGCGAACCCCCCAAAAGGGGCTTCCCTTGGGGACGCAAGGCTTGGAGGAGATAGGAGAGTACCGTTTCAAAGGCATTGACCGCCCGATAAAGGTTTATCAGACCAAGAGAGATGGTACCAAACCAGTTTCTTGAGGCTAGACGCAGATCCGACAAAGCCCCTTTAATCAAGGGGTGCTGCGTATAGTATCACAAGGAAAATGGGACAAAGCGATCGCTTGCTCTCTCCTAATGCCAAAGGTGCGATTTTTCTAGCGTCACCGCCAATTTCAACATTGCTAATCGTCGGTAGAAGGATTTTCTCAAGGTTAAGATGGTTGCAGCGATGCGCTCAAAAGCACTACTGCTTACGCTATCGCTGAGGAAATGCCATTGCTTTTGTCGGTGCGCTATTTGAATATTGCTTTGCAAGAGATTTTTAGCACCTCTTGTTCGCTGTGGTGCAAGGAGGTTTGAAGTCATGGCTGAACTAAAGCTGCGCCAACAAATTGAAGGCAAGACCGAAAGCTACATCACAGTAGAAAAAGACGAATTTACTATTGGGCGGTTGCCAGAATGCGATTTGTACTTACCATACTTTGAGATTTCTCGCTACCATGCCCGTTTGGTGAAAGCACCGGATCGGGGGTGGCTGATTGAGGATATGCACAGCACCAATGGTACCCGGTTAAATGAACGTCTTTTGACCTCCCCTCAAAAAGTCAATCACGGCGATCTTATTCAGCTAGGGCATGTTTGCCTAAATGTTATTTTCGCCGATCTTCCTCAACCCCAGAAGCCAGTAACATATCCCCTGGCTGATGACGCAATGACTATCTTCCGCAGTGCCGAAGAACTGCAACAGCAGTGGATACAGGCTGATGATGATAATGGCGATCGCTCCTCAAACCACCAAAAAGCAATCGATCGTCTCAAAGACATGGTGGATATAGCTAAAAGTCTAAATTCTGCTGAATCTATAGAAGCGATTTTTGCTCAGGTGCAGGAAATCGTTTTTCGCAATTTAAAAAGTATTGAACGTTTGGCATTATTAGTTGATATTAACGATTCCGGCAAACTTGAATTACTTGATGCAGCCGCCAGAGATATCTCTCAACAGGAAAATATAACAGCCGATGACAGTTGGATTAGCCGCACCATCTGTCAAAAAGTATTTACTGATAAATTAGCTGTAAAAACCGCTGATGCTCAAAGGGATGAACGCTTTGTAGGCGAACAAAGTATTTTAGCCAAAGGCATTCGTAGCGCCTTAGCTGTTCCTCTCTGGGATGAACATCATGTGGTAGGCGTTCTTTATGGCGATGCCAATCTTTCTTTTAACCATTATGCTAAAGGGGGAGAAGAAGACCTCAGCTTTTTTTCAGCTTTAGCCAATCTAGTAGCATCAGCTGTGCAACGTTGGTTATTAACACAGAAACTCAGAAGTGAAGCAAATATTCGCCACAGACTAGAACGCTATCACTCGCCTTCAGTTGTGCAACACATCATGACACAAGGGGCATTAGAAGACGGTCGTCTGGTTCCCTCAGAAGGTGAAATCAGCATTCTTTTTGCTGATATTGTTGGCTTTACTGCCCTTTCGGAAAAGTTAACTCCTACACAAATTGCCCAATTGCTTAATAACTTCTTCGAGGAAATGTTGAAAGAAGTTTTTCATGCTGGAGGGACGTTAGATAAATTTATTGGGGATTGCATTATGGCATTTTTTGGCGCTCCCGAACCGCAGCCAGATCATGCCGAGCGAGCTGTAGCCTCCGCCTGGGGAATGCTGGAGCGTTTAGATCGTCTCAATGCTTCTGGCTTTTTTCCAGAACCTCTGCAATTGCGGATTGCCATCAATAGCGGTAAAGCCGTAGTTGGAGATGTTGGAAGCTCTCAGAGGGTAGATTATACCGTGTTAGGAACAACGATTAATCTTGCTTCTCGTATGGAAGGAATTTGTCCGCCTGGTGAATTTGTTATCAGTGAAAAAACCTATTCAATGCTGAAGCGAACAAAAGGCTTGTCTCCAATGGGAGAGTTTCGTTTCAAAGGCATTGACCGACCCATACAAGTTTATCAAACCAAGAGGCATTAATCGGCTATTGAGCTGGTTTTTTGGCCATACCAAGCAATTAAAGATTAAAAATTGTAAAACTCAATTGTTATTTTTACCTTTGGGTGCTTATAGCTATCTGTAAATTAAATGTATGACAGCTTAATGAATGCGATCGCGATCTTCGGATGCGGCACGCAGCCACGATATTCGCGCAGAGAAAGTATACATTATCCTCTATTTCTGCCCCAATAAAAAAAAATATTTTATATCCAAAAATATACTTCAATGAGATACGCATCCATTTTTGGGAGCGGGAAATAACGTTTTCTTGAGGTATTAGAATGAGTCAAATTGATGGGTTTGTGGGACGGCGCGATTTATTGAAACTGGTAGGCGCGGGAGGAGCTGGTCTTGCTGCTACTGCTGCTGGCGGTGTCCTCTGGACTGCACAGGAAGCGATCGCTCCACAAGCTGCTGCTGCTGAATATCAAAGCAATCCTAAACCAGTTAATCCTGAGGAAGCTTTGAAAAGATTGGTGGAGGGAAACAAACGGTTTGTGCAGGAAAGGCGTCAAAGCCCCAACCAATCAATAGCACGTTTGCAATTAGTTGCTAAAGGTCAGTATCCGTTTGCAGCCATGCTTAGCTGTGCTGATTCACGGGTTCCTTCAGAAATTGTGTTTGATCAAGGGCTTGGGGATTTGTTTGTTGTTCGCCTAGCTGGAAATGTCGTAAGTCCTACATCTTTAGGTAGCCTAGAATTCGCTACAGCGGTATTGGGCGCTCAACTGATCGTGGTAATGGGACATGAAAGATGCGGTGCAGTAGCGGCGGCGGTCAAAGGCGATCCACTCCCTGGTAGAATTGGCACTTTTGTTGAGGATATCAAACCAGCCTTAGCAAAGATAAAAGGCAAATCGGGCGATCCAGTTGAAAATGCAGTCGTAGCCAATGTTCAATATCAAGTTGAATTGTTGCAGGAAACTTCTGTGATGCTGGCTCAACTGATCCAAGAAGGCAAACTAAAAATTGTCGGCTGTCGTTACGATCTAGATAGTGGGGAAGTAACTATTGTTACTTAATAAATATTAGGACTTACGCACTAGGAACCAGGAAATCAATTTCCTGGCTGAAAGCCCAAGTCAGTTGAAACTGACTAAAAAACCCCGAACCAACCCATTTCAATGGGTTTGGGCTTTGAGCCGGAACTTTAGTTCACGGTAAGTGCGTAAGTCCTGAAATATTTCTAGATGCGTAGGGTGCGTTACGCTTACGCACCCGTCTCCCCAGTTAGAGGGTAGGTTGGGCGATTAGTACCAACCTACCCTTTCAAGCATTTATTAGGTTTTGCTTAGTTGCACTGCACCAACCTAAAAATATTTTTAACTAAAACTATAAATGTAAGCGACAAAAATAAAATGAAAAAAATAGCAATTGTCACAGGTGCCAATCGGGGACTCGGCTTTGAAACTTGCCGACAACTGGCTTCAAAAGATATCCAAGTTGTTCTTACCAGTCGTGACGAAGCTAAAGGCAAAGCAGCGGTTGAAAAGTTGCAAGCTGAGGGATTGGATGTTGTTTATCATCCGCTTGATGTCACTAATGCAGAAAGTATCGAGCATTTGGCGCAGTTTATTCGCAATGAGTTTGGGAAACTGGATATTTTGGTGAATAATGCGGGAATAGCTAGAGATTTTACGGATGCAGAAAATAGCATATTTAATACCAAAATTGATACCTTGCAGGAAACAATCGAGACAAATTTATACGGGCCATTGCTGCTTTCTCAGGCTTTAATTCCCCTGATGAAAAAGCATAATTACGGACGAGTTGTTAATGTATCATCGGGTGCGGGACAGTTGTTCGAGATGAACACAGGATACCCTGCATATCGAATTTCCAAAACTGCCCTGAATTCACTAACGCGGCTTTTTGCCAATGAGTTGAAAGACACAAATATTTTAGTAAATGCCGTGTGTCCAGGCTGGGTGAAAACTGATATGGGCGGCTCGAATGCTCCGAGAACTGTAGAGCAAGGCGTTGATACAATTGTCTGGCTGGCTACGTTACCTGATGATGGTGCGACAAGTGGTTTTTGGCGCGATCGCCAACCCATACCTTGGTAAGCACGTAGCACAATAGAAGTGATAGGCTTCTTGCCTGTCGTCAACGTTAGGTATAATTATGGCTCATTTAAATCAAAGCCGTCCCCAAAATGTGAACGGCGATTTTTACGTTGATAGCACTTGTATTGATTGCGATACGTGCCGCTGGATGGTTCCAGAAGTATTCTCTCGCATTGATGAGCAGTCAGCTGTTTATCATCAGCCAGAAAATCAGGCAGAAAGATTGCTTAGTCTCCAAGCTCTCCTCGCTTGTCCTACCGCTTCCATTGGTACAATTGAGAAGCCAAAGGATATCAAAGAAGCGCAGCAGAGTTTTCCAATTTTAGTCGCAGAAAATGTCTACCATTGCGGCTATCATTCGGAAGATTCCTATGGTGCGGCAAGTTACTTGATTGTGCTGCCAGAAGGTAATATTTTGGTTGATTCTCCCCGGTTTACGCCACCTTTAGTTAAGCGGTTAGAGGAGATGGGGGGAATTCATTATATGTACCTGACCCACAGAGATGATGTGGCGGATCATAAAAAGTATAGAGAGCATTTTGGGTGTCAGCGCATTCTCCACACCGACGATATCACTTCTGGTACTCGTGATGTGGAAATTCAGCTAACTGGTACCGAGCCTTATCAGCTGACACCGGATCTATTGATTATCCCAGTTCCCGGTCACAGCAAAGGTCACACAGTTTTGCTGTACAAGAATAAATTCTTGTACACCGGAGATCATCTCGCTTGGTCTTCCCGACTCAATCAGCTGATTGCTTTCCGGGATGTGTGTTGGTACTCTTGGCAAGAACAGATTAAATCGATGCGAAAACTGGCGAACTACTCCTTCGAGTGGGTGTTACCTGGTCATGGACGCAGAAATCATGCGGACGCAAAGACAATGCACCACCAGATGCAGCAGTGTATCGCTTGGATGGAAGCAAATTAAAAGTTTTGATTTAACCAATTACCAAATTACGTGGCTATAAGTTGAGAGGGTGCCACGCGCCACAACTGATCTAACCGATTTGCTGGCATAGTCAAATATAAAATATCACCAGCACCGAGTCCAGTTTCCAAAACATTCCAGCCGTGGATGGTTTGGCAGTTGGTTTCGATGTACAAAGGCACGAAATCTGCATCCATTGCGGACTCTTTAACGCGCTTACCACAAAAGGGATGTCCGGGTGTAATCATCGTGGCTAAGGCAACCCAAAGACTATCGCCAGTCATGCCATTGCCTAAAACTCGCCCTCCCAAAGCCGCCGCCGCGAAGGAAGGCGCTGCTAATTCCGTCGGACTCAGCACAGCCTCAAATTCAAACACTTGTTGCGCTTGGGAAGCAAACTGCGGATCTTGAGTACGCACGACAACTTGCAACTTGGGAGCAATGCCTTTGGCGCTTAAGGCAATTTCTAAATTTGCCATGTCGTCGCTGGTGACGGCTAAGAGGGCATTTGCTTTGTGGATATTGGCAGCAGCCAGGGTGGCAAATAAGCTGGCATCTCCATGAACTACTGGTACTCCCAAGGCGCGGACGGTGTTGAGAAATCGATTGTCGGAGTCGCGTTCGATTACGACAACCTCATGTCCGTGGGTATGGAGTTGCTGGGCTATTTTTACACCAATGCCGCCGAGTCCGCAGACGATGTAATGATTTTTCTGGGGAACTCGTGCGGCATCCCAAAATTGTTTGAAGCGGCTTCCTAGGACAAAATCGTTGAGGAGGGCATAGCAAATCCCAATTACACCAGCACCAACTAGCATCATTATGGCTGTGAAGACTTTTATGCTGTCGGGAGCATTTTCTGCTACTTTCTCTTGTCCACCTGCGCCAGTAATCATACCGACGGAGAAATAAAGGGAATCAACAACAGAATTGTGTCGCTCGAAACAGATGAAGGTAAGGGTGGCGATGAAAATTGTGATCAGTAGGACGAGAGTCATCATTAAAACTGGTTGAGCGTGTTGCTGAAACTGTCGCAGGTTGGTAAAGACTTTGAGCAGTTTTGGCAGCGCCAGTTTACGTTCTCTAGCGATGTTGGGCTGGGTGCCAACGATTAAGCGATCGCCTACTTCTAATTCTTGCCCATACACTACCGCAGAAACCAGATCCATCTGACTATTTACTGGCAAATAGTAGATTAGCATCCGGGCGCGATCCTCCCATAAATCGCTCAATCGGCGACCTAGCCAAGGGTGATTTTCATGAATATACTCTTCGTGGATGGGCCAAGTTTGGTTAAATAGCCGCAACTGTCCAATCGCTAGATTTCCCAAGGCGGCAAAGGCAAAAACGGGCGCAGCAAGGGCAGCAACGCTCATGGTGACGTGTTCGGGGAGCGTATGGTCTAAGCGATCGCCCAAGCTAGTATTAAACAATCTATTGATAATCCGAATCCGAGGATTGAGAATTCTTGCTTGGGTGAGAATTGCTAAATTCAGCGCCTCATCTTCCCCAGATAGCACTAATGTATGTGCTTCCTGAATCCCGGCTGCTTTTAAAGTAGAAGCTGCTCGTAATTCTCCAATTACGACATCATATTCTTCACCAGGTACAGGCGCGGCATTGATGCCCACGACGCTTGCACCCTGCTGTCTTAGTAAACAGAATATTTTATACCCAGTAGAACCCAAGCCACAGACGATGATTCGAGGTTTCATCAACCAGATCGCTGCCTTCTAATCGTGCAACTGCATATTGTGACTTACTACGGCTGTTGAGGACTGTAGCTGAATACACCGCCTTATAGAAGTTTTGAGTTGAGTAAAGCGCGATCGCGTATTTAAAGCTTTTCTTCGGTTGCTTAAACTGGATATAACCCTGAAAGCGAGGTAATTGCAGATGATTGCAAATCCAAGTTATAGCCACATCTCCCCAGAGGAATATCTAGAAGCAGAAGAACTTAGCCCTATCAAGCATGAGTACAGAAATGGGCAAGTTTATGCAATGGCAGGCGCAAGCAATGTCCATGTAATTATTGCACTCAATTTAGCTTCAGCATTGAGAAGCCATTTGCGCGGGAGGGGATGCCAAACTTACATAGCAGACACCAAGGCTCATATTGAGTCAATTGATACTTATTACTATCCTGATGTGATAGTGAGTTGTGATCGCCGGGATAGGGAATTTAATAACTTTTTGCGTTACCCTTGCTTAATTGTCGAGGTGCTATCTTCCACGACAGAAGCATTTGACCGAGGCGATAAATTTAGTGATTACCGACAGATGGAGTCGCTTCAGGAATATGTCCTGATTAGTCAAACTCGGATGCGGGTGGAATGCTTTCGCCGCAATGCAGAGGGTTTGTGGGTGCTTTATCCCTATGACGAAGGCGCAGAGGTTCATTTGGCAAGTGTAGATTTTCGGTGCGCGATCGCACATATATACGAAGATGTAACTTTCCCCTCCCCGCAGCCAGAGGCTTCAGAATAGAAATATACTGCTAATCCTAAAAAAGAAAGCGATCGCAATGACTTACAACGTAATCTATGACGGCAATTGCAATCTCTGCGTTACTCTAGTGCAATTTCTGGAAAACTTAGACAAGGGACAGTTGTTTCAATACATCCCGATGCAAGACAAAGAGGCTTTGAATCACTTTGGAATTACACCTCAAGACTGCGAAATGGGGATGATTTTGATTGATGGTGAGCAAACTGAGAGACGATGGCAGGGTAGCGATGCAGCTGAAGAAATTGGGCGTTTGTTGCCGATGGGTAGCGCGTTCGTGGATGCTTATCGCGCTTTACCTGGGGTGAAATGGATGGGCGATCGCACTTACGAACAAATGCGCGACAACCGTTACACTATCTTTGGTAAGCGTTCTTCTACCTATCACTCTTCTTATCCGGCTGCTTGTACGGGTAGTTGCTCTTAATCTGTCTCGCCGCCGTTGAACAATTCAAATATCTGTCGGCAAAAGTGTTTCAGCTTTTCTCCCACCTCAGCTGCTGGCTGGGTTTCCCCGACAAACTGCCATTCCTCAACGGTGGAAAGTCGCCACTGTTTGCCTTTATGGTCAAATCCCGCCGCTTCTACGCCGATGACACGGCGATCGCCTGTTAGGGGATCTTCGTAAAAACGAATTTGCACTAGAATGCTGCGACTTTGAAATAATCGACTTCTACCTGGAAAATGAAAGCCGATATCGATGGAATCCGGATCTACTAATTCTCTAGTATCCGGATCATTTGCCCACGGTTTTAAGTCTGCCTTAGCATCAGGAAACTCAGACTTATACAGATTGACAACAGCAGCAATCTTACTAGCGACTTGTATATTTGTGGCTTGTTCAGCTGCGTTCACTTAGTTCTCTGTGTTGTTTTGGGGTTTTAATATATCAGGATGTTCCTTCGGAAGCAACCTTTGGTGCATCCTTCTTTAAGTTTAATTATTAAATCGATGCAAAATGGTAACTCGTTATACTATGCGATTCCCCCCTCTGGATGTATACTTAGATAATGGAAATATGTGCATTTTTTTGAAAAACGGATAGATTTCTACTATTAAGAAATAGGGTATAAATAAATATTACCACGATACTAAACAAAGGAGAAAAAAAATCGCAAATTTTGGATAATATCTGAACTTTATATTTTTAAATAAAATCCTTGCATCGATGCGACTTGCCTGTAGATCGCGTTGGGCGGTAAGCTCTTTCCAACCGGAAAATGTGCAGGCAAAGATAGTGTCAACGAACGAGCAATTAATTAAAGTAGGTTCGCTGGAGTGGTTTTATCGGGAAGAGAATCCGCTTGGGAGGACGGATAGACTGCCAGTGGTGCTGCTGCACGGGTTGCCGTCGCAGAGTTACAGTTGGAGTGGGGTAATGCCCGCTTTGGCAGAGAAAGGGTATAAAGCGATCGCGCCCGACTGGATTGGTTTTGGCTTCTCGGCAAAACCCGACAAGCGAGACTTTGCCTATACACCCGATGCTTTTATTAACGCCTTAGAAGAATTTATCAAAAATCTGAAAATTGAGCAATTTTCCCTGGTAGTCCAGGGATTTTTGGGTTCTGTCGGTCTACAGTATGCCTTGCGTCATCCAGAGCAAATCGAACGCTTGGCAATCCTCAACGCGCCAGTATCAACCACCGCCAAGTTACCCTGGAAAATCCAACAACTAGGTTTGCCTTTGGTCGGTGATATGATGACGCAAGACCCCCTCTTAGTGGACAGAACCCTAGAAGGTGGCAGCGGTTACAGGATAGAAGACAAAGATTTAGACATTTACCGCCGTCCCTTCCTCAAAAGTTCTGATGCGGGGCGAAGTCTTCTCTACACCGTGCGGAATCTCCAGCTAAAGGAGTCAATGGCAGAAATTGAATCCGGCTTTGGTAGCTGGACGCATCCTACTCTGATAGCCTGGGGAACGGCAGATCCTTGGCTACCCTTGAGCCAAGCGCAAAGCTTCGCCAGTTCGATTCAGGATGCCAAACTGATGAAAATGGAAGAAGTGGGGCATTATCCGCAAGAGCATTGGTCAGTAAAGGTAAGTGATGCACTTTTAAGCTTTCTTCGCCGCTAATATTTTTAAGGACGCTTAATTGAGAGGTTGATTGCAAAAGGAATGCTAAAAGTACGTTTTCGGTCTATTTTGGCTTTGATGCTGGCACTGGTAGCTACATTCACGATCAGTTGCAGTAGTGCAACTACTGCCGCAACAAAATCGGCTCCCAAGTACACGCCGGCTCAGATCGAGCAGATTCAGGAGTATGTTCCAGCGCTTGAGGAATTTCGCGATCGCATGAGTGAACTGCAAACCATGATCCAACAACGGCGATGGGTAGATGTAGGTACGTTCATTCATGGGCCCCTCGGAGAATTGCGGCTAAGCATGAACCGTGTGGCGGCGAACCTGTCCCCCCAGGACAAAGAGACGGCGCGGGAAGCAGCAAAAGATATCTATAGCGATCTCGTAAGGATTGACCAAGCTGCTAAAGAGGCAAATTCTCAGAAAGCCGTGAGTAACTTCCGATCTGTATTGCAGGAGTTCGATGCTTTCTTGAATTTAATTCCCAAAGCCTAAAAAAAAGGCAAAAGGCGATCCCCCTGCCCCCCTTAAAAAGGGGGAGGTAAAAGGTAAAATAAAGAATTCTTATTTTTTGCCTTTTGCCTTTTGCCTTAATTGAAATGAGTCATGTAGTCATAATCGGGTGCGGTGTTGTTGGGGCTGCGATCGCTTATGAACTGAGTCAAATTTCAGGGCTAAGCGTGACAGTTTTGGATAAACAACAACCCGCCCAAGCCTCCACAGGCGCGGCGCTGGGCGTTTTAATGGGCGTTATCAGCCGCAAAATTAAAGGCAAAGCCTGGAAAATGCGGCAAAGTAGCATCCAGCGCTATGAAACTTTAATTCCAGAGTTAGAAACACTTACAGGACGGCAAATTCCCTTTAATAAACAGGGAATTATCATGCTTTGTTTTGAAGGAGAAGATTTAGCTAATTGGGAAAAATTGGTAGAAATTCGCGCTTCTCAAGGCTGGAATCTGGAAATTTGGGATGCTGCCAAACTACAGTCAAACTGTCCTCAACTGAGTAAAGATAAAATTCTCGGTGCTATCTATTCACCCCAAGATCGACAACTCGATCCAACTGCTTTAACTTTAGCTTTGGTTGACGGTGCAGAACGTAACGGCGTTAACTTCAAATTTGGTGTCGCTGTTTTGGAGAATGAATTAACAACGAATGGTGTTTGCAAGCAGATTCAAACAACATCTGAAAAGTTAGATTGTGATTGGCTAATTGTAGCCGCTGGTTTAGGTTCAACTCCCCTCACGGCATCTTTAAAAGAGTCTATTGATATTAAACCAGTGTTGGGACAAGCGTTGCATCTGCGGCTGGCGCAGCCTTTGGGTAATCCTGATTTTCAGCCCGTAATTACTGGCGATGATGTTCATATAGTGCCATGCGGCCCAGGAGAATATTGGGTAGGTGCTACTGTTGAATTTCCCCCAGATGCGGGTGATGTCGTGGCTTCTGGTGCAATGCTAGAGAAGGTTTTAGAGGATGCGTTAGTATTTTGCCCGCCTTTATCCGCAGCCACCATCATCAGAACTTGGTCAGGCTTGCGCCCTCGCCCCGAAGGTCGCCCCGCACCCATCATCGGTCATCTCCCCGGTTACAGCAACGTCCTTCTCGCCACCGGACACTATCGCAACGGTGTGTTACTCGCACCCGCAACCGCAATAGCAATTCGAGAATTAATCTTGTTTAATAGCTAAACTAAAAAGCCACTTATTTAGTAATTTGTAGGTTGGGTTGAACGATAGTGAAACCCAACAACTCACGCTTGTTTACACCAATATTGGGTAAGGTTCCACCAAGCAAACCTAAGTTTTGTTATATATTATGAAATGTAAATAAGATAGAAAAACCTTTTATCCCTAGCTACAAATATGACAGAAAAACTCCTTGGTAAACCCCGTCCCTTGTGGCAAGTGATACTCTTCTCGGTCGCCACGCTGATGCTGTACTACGGCTGGTACAAATGGATTATTCAGGAAGAGTTGCGCCGCTACAACGGGTTTGGGTGGTCGGGAACGCTGTCTTTAGCGCCTTTTGTCTTGGGTGTAGCAATTCCGCAGCTTTTATGGATATTCGATCCTGATGTTCCGGGGTGGTTTGGTTGGTTTTCCTTAGTCGGTATTGCCTGGATTTACATTGTGCAATTCAAGCTTTATAGAACTGTAAACGAACTTTATCGCCAAGCTGGAATGAAGGAACCGCTTGTGGTTTGGTGGATTTTTATACCAGGTTTTAATTTAATTGTCGGCTTGAGACAAATTCACTTCTTAAGCGAGTATTGGGCAATAAAACAGGGGATAGATGTTAAAGATCCGCTTGCTGAAAATATTCCACTTCTCTCAGCGAATGCTTAACAGATGCAGCTTTAATATTTGTCCAATAATATAGACCTAACCCCCTACCCCCTTCCCTTGTAGGGAAGGGGAAAAGCCCTTCTCCCGTAAAAAAAATTTTCCTTTTCCCTCTCCTCTTAGGAGAGGGTTAGGGAGAGGTGGAAAAAGGTTGGGGAGAGGTTAACAATCCTATGTATTGGATGAAGCTTAACCGGGAATAGAGGGACGTTCGCCATCTTGAAAGCGTTGCCAAGACGTTTTTAAAGCGCTAGGAGCGGGATAATTAGTGTCATAAACGACAATTACATTTGTGAGGTTCCGCCCAGCCGGAAGCAAAATTTTACCGTTATGGGCTAAAGCTTCTGAAGCACCGCCATCCAAATTCATCGCTTCAACACAGCCAATTGCCTTCATAATTTCGGCTTCTTGTTGCAATGTTAAACTAGCCAGAAAGCTAATTAAAAATAGTTGTTTTCTATTGGCTGGAAAACCAATGGCGGTGCGATAGCCTTTATTTAAAACATTGGGGTCAGAGAATCCTTCTGATAATGGGGAAAGCCAGATTTTTCCATCCCTGATTAGTCTCGGCCCACAAGTAAGAGAAAACCAGTGTTGATCCCAATTTGGTTTACCTTGCGATCGCGCTGTAATCATTTCTAGCTGATTACCCGCTTTAATCCCCAAAGTAGTGCCATAATTTTCCCAACGGCTGTATTTCAGAAACTTCCCGCCAGCTACCATGTTACCCATAACCACCTTTTTTTCATTTTTACTAAAAAAGGTGCCGTTAGCAACCACTGCGGCCTTCTGACGCGCCACCAGCTTTGCAAAAGGTTCATCGCCAGCGGTCGCAGTTTGAGTGTTAGCATAAGTAGCATTATTAGCTAACCCAATGGTAAGGAAAATTTCCGGGTCGCTGAGGTCAATCGTGGTTTGATAAAAAGATACTCCGGCGACGGTTTTCTTAGTAACTTTTACAGGTTTTCCTTTTAAATTCGGGGTAGGAGTTGGTTTAGGTATAGAAGCAGGTTTTGGTGTAGGCGTACTACTGGGTAAAGGCGCTGATGTGGCAATAGCTTGGGGTATAGGCTGTTGAGTTACGTCTTGTTGAGACTTTTCCCAGAGAGCGATCGCTTTCTCCCATAATTGACCAACAAAATTGATAAAATTGCTGCGATTTTGAGCAATAGAAAAGAATTCCGTTAAGAGTTTAGCTAGTGCTATACCTATTAAAAATAGGAAAGTGCGCCGCAACATTTTACGGCAGCCATTGGGTTGTTTGCGCTCTCGCATACTCAGCTATTTATGTCTATCTATTGATATCAAAAAATACATTTGGATAAGTAGGGTGAGCAATAAACACCCTACAACTATCCTTATAGAATCAGCAATAGCTCAAGCTATTCCGGAGGCGATTGTAAAGTTAATAATGTATCAGGCAAAGCCATAAGAATTTGCTTTAGTTCTGCTTCCTGAATGTGCTTAACTGCTTGTTTAACACTAAGCCACTCTCGCTTTCTTAACTTAGCTTCCGGCCAATCTTCCAGCACCGTTTCAACTTGTAACAAAAAGGTCTCAACTCGACAAGTACGCCCCCACTTTTGATAGTCGTAAGTACCCATTGTTGTAGGCAGTACCTGGCCAATGACTCCAGCTTCTTCCCAGGCTTCCTTTGCTGCCGAATCTTGCGGTGACATCATAAACTCAATCATTCCTTTGGGAATCACCCAGCGTTTCCCTGTCGAAGAAGTGATTAACAAAACTTCGATTTTACCGTTTTTGATCCGGTATGGAATTACCCCCGATTGCTCAATAACTCCGGCTGATTTTGAAATCATACGTCTAATTTTTTTTATTATTTTTTCCAGCGTATTGCTCCCTATATTTGTTAGGTATTAGTTAGTTAGTAAGGTGGGCATCGCCCACCCCACGTTATGTTAAATGTCAACTGCTATGTCCAGAGAACGCACTAAGAAAGCCCACTTGTCTGCAACTTCTTCAATAATTTTAGCTGTTGGCTTCCCAGCACCATGTCCCGCTTTAGTCTCAATTCTAATTAACACCGGATTTTTACCCGCGTGTGCCTCTTGCAAAGCAGCAGCAAACTTGAAACTGTGGGCAGGCACCACGCGATCGTCGTGATCTGCTGTTGTGATCATCGTAGCTGGATAGGACGTTTCGCTTTTTAGATTGTGCAGCGGCGAATAAGCATAAAGCGCCTTAAACTCATCTGGGTTTTCCGCAGAACCATACTCAGAACACCAAGCCCAGCCAATCGTAAACTTATGGAAACGCAACATATCCATCACGCCGACAGCAGGCAATGCCGCACCAAATAAATCCGGGCGTTGTGCCAAACAAGCACCCACTAATAATCCCCCATTGCTGCCGCCGCCGATAGCTAGTTTTGCAGGCTTTGTGTACTTATTGGAAATCAGCCACTCGGCTGCGGTGATGAAATCATCAAAAACATTCTGTTTATTTAGCTTCGTTCCTGCCTGGTGCCATTCCTCACCATATTCACCGCCACCGCGCAGATTGGGAATCGCATAAACTCCGCCCATTTCTAGCCAGATCAAACTCCCAACAGAAAAGCTTGGTGTTAGAGAGACATTGAAACCGCCGTAGCCATAAAGATATGTTGGGTTATTTCCATCCAGTTGCAACCCTTTTTTGTGGGTGATAAACATAGGCACTTGGGTGCCATCTTTGCTGCTGTAAAATACCTGGTTTGTCTCGTAATCGCCGGGATTGAAATCAACCTTGGGTTGGCGGAAAATTTTACTTTCTCCGCTTACCATGTCGTAGTGATAGATAGTTGCTGGTGTGGTAAAGCTGGTGAAACTGTAAAAGGTTTCCGTGTCGTAGCGCTTGCCGCTAAAACCACCAGCAGAACCGATTCCCGGTAATTCGACTTCCCGGACAAATGCGCCATTTAGGTCGAAAATTTTAACTTGTGTGTGGGCATCTTTTAGATAATCAACCACAAATTGATTATTTAGCAGTCCGACACTTTCAAGGACTTCATCGGTTTGGGGGATAATTTCTTGCCATTGCGATCGCGCTGGGTTTTTGGTATCAATAGCAATAACGCGACCGCGTGGCGCATCCAGATCGGTGCGGAACCAGAACACATCACCATCATTGTCGATAAAGCTATAGTTAGCCTCAAACTCGTTAATAAGTTCTACTACCTCAGCATTTGGGTTTTCCAAATCCTTGTAGAAAATCAAATTTTTCGGGTCAGTTCCTAACCAAACGCTGATAATTAGGTAACGTCCGTCCTCAGTTACACCACCGCTGAATCCCCATTCCTTTTGATCCGGGCGATGATAGATCAGAATATCTTCTGACTGTGGTTTACCTAACTGGTGGTAGTAGAGTTTTTGGTAATAATTAACGTCTTCTAATTTTGTTTCTTCGTTGGGTTGGTCGTAGCGACTGTAGAAAAAGCCTTGATTGTCTTTAGTCCAAGATGCGCCAGAGAATTTAATCCATTTTAGATTATCTGATATTTCTTCGCCTGTTTCAATGTCGCGTACTTTCCACTCTTGCCAATCGGAACCAGAGGTAGATAAACCATAGGCCATCAGTTTAGCGTCTTCGCTAATGGAAACGCCAGACAAGGCGACTGTGCCATCTTCTGAAAGCTTATTGGGATCGAGTAAAACTTTTGGTTCAGCGTCGAGGGAAATTAAAGTGTATAAGACGCTTTGATTTTGTAAGCCATCGTTTTTGAAATAGAAGTAGCGAAGTGCGCGATCGCCTTCTTTAAAAGGAATACTAAATTTCTCATAATCCCACAATTGGGTTAGCCGCTGCTTAATCTTTTCGCGGACTGTAATTTCATTTAAGTATTCAAAAGTGACCTGGTTTTGTGCTTCCACCCAAGCCTTTGTTTCATCTGAGTCTGGATCTTCAAGCCATCGGTAAGGATCTTCTACTTTTGTACCGTGATAGTCATCAACTTGATCGACTTTTTGGCTAGTTGGGTAGGCTAGGGGTTTATCTGGATATGACATAGGGTTAGACTTTAGGCAACACTGTCCAGTCTAGCGTCAGATTTACTCTATGTTCGCGCGCCCTAGATTATTGGTTTCACAGCAGCCCTAATTCTGTCAAAATTTGCTTAGTTAGCTGGATTCGTTTTTTCATGAGTGCTTCTTTAGAAGTAGCTTCTAGGTTAGTAGCAAAGAAATAAACATTGTCTTCTCTTTCTAAATAACCAATAAACCAACCTAAAGCTTTTCCATTAACTACCCCACTTAAACCTGTTTTTCCACTAAGTTTGTAAGAATTAGTTTTTTCTAAAACCAGAATATCTTTGACAATATCAGTTGTGCGCTTGGATACAGATAATTCCTCATTGTAGAACTTCTTTAAGAATTCCACTTCTTCATTTGGCGATATTTCCAAGGAACTACCAAGCCAAAACTGGTCGATTGGCCCAGAAATATCTTCATTTCCATACTGGAATTGCTGGAGATATTTGTTGTATCTTTCCTTACCTACTTGTTTAGCAATCTCTTGATAATACCAGACAACCGAGTATTTCATTCCTGAACGAAGGCTGTTATCCTGTTGCCACTCGGCAGGCCACCATGCCTCAGATGGATGCTTGTCACTAGCGTAAGGAGTTATAACATTTTCGTCTTTAACAACACCAGTTTCTAAGGCAATTAATGCGTTAGGAATTTTAAAGGTTGAGTGGGGGCTAAATCTTTGGCGACAACGCGATTCATTGTATCGAATATACTTATTGTTCTTGAGATCGTATAGAACAAAAGCACCCTCAGTATCTTTAAAAAGTGGATTTAAAACTGATTCATTAGCATTACTTACGGGAATGGGGTTAGTTACGGGAATATGATTTACTATAAATACGAATGACAGAGAAAGTATAAATAATATAAGTGCTGACAAGAGTTTTGGAGTTTTCATTTTTAAGAAATTGGCGATCTGTTTACTTCAATACAACCTCATAAGCTTATCAGGTGTATGGGTTAATTCTGTTGAGCAAAAATGCCATCATTTTTAACTGATGTCCAAAAGATGCGATTTTAACTGGTGTCCAAAAGATGCGATCGCGTCCTTTTTCTCATAACCAATATAAAAATGCGGGCAATATGTAGAGACGTATACAACGTCTCTACATATTGCCCATACTTAGTTAAGCGTTGCTATTGATACTCAGCAACACCTCACCTTTAATCATTCGCTGCGCTGCATCGAGAAGCACCTCTTCCAAATAAGGCTTGGTAAAGTAACCCTTAGCTCCAAATTGAGCTGCCATTTGCTGGTGCTTGCTAGCGCCGCGAGAGGTCAGCATTGCCACTGGCAGATGGCTGAGTGTGGGGTCTTTCTGAATCCGCGAGAGCAGCTCCAGACCGTCCATGCGGGGCATTTCAATGTCACAGAAGACAATCTCGCAAGGTAGACCTGAGCGGAGCTTATCCCAGGCTTCCTGACCGTCACGGGCTTGTTCCACGCGGTATCCCGCCTTGTTGAAGGTCATAGAGAGCAGTTCGCGCACCGTAATCGAGTCATCCACAATCAAGACCATCGGATCGGTCTTAACCTCTGGAACTTCCACAGGCGCAGGAACACCACTCTTATCCCACAGAGACACGCCACGGTCTTTTCCGATTCGTCCCGTTGCTAAGTCAATCAGCTCTAGAACGTCGGCAATAGGCATAATCCGACCATCCCCCAGGACAGTAGCACCAGCAACGCCAAGGGGCTTGGGTACAGGGCCTTCCAGTTGCTTAATTACAATTTCCTGCTCGCCTAACACCTGATCCACCTGGACGGCAATGTAGTTGCCAGAACTGCGTAGCACCACAACCGAAATCATATCGTCGTCCCGTTTGCCGCCATAAACGTTGCCTCGACTGAGGTGACGATTGTATGTCAGCAATTCACTAAGAGGTTGGAAGGGCATTAGTGAATCGCGCCAGTAGATACAGGTCTGACCTTCAGCGTTAGTTTGGATGCGTTCTTGAGGCACATCCAGCATATCTTCCACCCCATCCATTGGGAAGGCAATGCGGGTTCTGTCGATCAGGCAGCAGAGGGCTTTACAGATACTTAAGGTGAGGGGTAGGCGGACGGTAAAGGTGGTTCCCTTGCCCAACGTGGAGTCTGTGTTAATGACACCGCGAATTTCGGTCAAGTTTTCCCGAACTACGTTCATCCCAATACCACGACCTGCGAATTCGTCTTCTTTGTCTTTGGTAGTAAAACCGGGGTGGAACAGCAGATCGTACACATCCAAACGGGTCATGGTTGTGGCTTGATCTGGGGTAATCAAACCCTTTTCAATCGCTTTGCTTTTCACCCTTTCGGCATCAACACCTGCTCCATCATCGGATACAGAAATCACGGTTTGGTTGCCTTGGTGGAAAGCGCGGATGGTAATCCGACCTACTGGCGGTTTACCAGCAGCTTTACGCACTTCTGGGGTTTCAATGCCGTGGGTAATGGCATTGTTAATCAGGTGCGTCATCGGGTCGGAGAGGTGTTCGAGGATCACTTTGTCGAGCAAGGTTTCCCGACCTTCTATGTGCAGTTCTGCTTGCTTGCCACAACGGATAGAAATGTCGCGCACGGCACGGGGTAAGCGATCGGCTGTATTGGCAAAAGGCACCATTCGACTTCGCGTCAGCCCTTCTTGCAGCTGAGACGTTATCTGCCGGAGCATCCGAGCCACCTGATCGGTTTCATCGACCAGGAATTCGATGTCAGCAGCCGACTCTCGGACTCGGACAATCAGCTCAATGATTTCCTGGGATAAGGTGTGGAAAGGCGTAAACAAATCGAGTTCTAGCTCACCCAAACCAAATCGGCTATTTGGGGGGGTATTATCTTGGGATTGGGAATCGCGATCGCCGCGTGGGTTGAACCGATTACCCTGACGGCTGGCGAGGAGGGAGCTTTCCAGAAGCGATCGCTCATACCGATCCTGCATTCTCGCACCCACATCGCTGAGTTGCTGTACCTGGTGCAGTAAGTTATCCAAGAATTGCCGCAGGCGTTCTTGATCCTGCTCCAAGGTGTTGCGGTTCACGACCAATTCCCCAACCAGGTTGCTGAGGTTATCCAGATGTTTGACTGGCACCCGCATTGTTTGCTCAAACACCTTAATTTGGCGGGTACGATTCACCGGGCGAACTGGACTAGAGCTGGTTTTCGCACTCCTTGGTACGCCCATTGTCTCCTCAGCTTGCCCCAGCAGTATCTCCAAATCCCCAAATTCATCATCAATAGTGTTGCTTGCGGGTGCAGCGCTCTTGGATGCCTGCTTCGCTTTGGGAGTAATGGCCTGCGGTTCATCTCCTAGTAAGGCTTCCAGGTCAGCAAACTCATCGAGTATATCTGCTGATGCCGTCTCCTGTTCACCCAGCAAGGAATCTAACTCGTCAAACTCATTGTTTAGTACCAGGTCAGGGGTTATTTGATCCCCGATTGCATCCTCACCCAGCAAGGAATCTAACTCGTCAAACTCATCTGCTCCCAAAAATTCGGCGGTTGATACCTTGTCTTCTTCAAAAGACAGAGAGTTAAAATCAGCGGTGCTTAGTCCTTCAGTCGTTTCAGAAGTCTCTATATCATTTTCTTCTTCTGCTGTCAAGCCCCAAAGCGCTTCTATCTGATTCAGCTGATTTGTAGCGATCGCTAAATCTTGTGAAGGCATCTGGGCAGTAAATAGATCCTCCTCAAAATCTAGCATATCTCCGATTTCGGCTGGCTCAACACCTAACAAATCCGCTTGGGTCAAGTCCGCATCTTCAGGCACGGCTGCTGACAGCATATCCCAGTCTGCATCCAGTTCACTACCCAACAAATTATCTGCATCCAAATCTAGCGCCTCATTAGTTGCAGACACATCCTCACCGAACATATCTTCCAGATTTTCGGTGGGTGACATTGCTGCTGGTGAGATATCCCACGCGGCGTTCATGTCGTCGCTGGCAAACAAATCTTCAGTAGTTCCAGACAAATCCTCACCGAACATACCGTCCATTTCGGCTGGTGTTGCAGACAAATCCTCACCGAACATATCGTCCATTTCGGCTTCGGCTAGTGGCATCGAAGACATATCCCACTCAGCGTTCATGTTGTCGCTGGCAAACAAATCTGACTCTGATAGTTCCAGCGATTCCGTACTTCCAGACAAATCCTCACCGAACATATCGTCCAGATTTTCGGCTGGTGTGGCTGACAAATCCTCACCGAACATATTGTCCAGATTGTCGAGTTCCAGCGATTGAGTAGTTCCAGACAAATCCTCACCGAACATATCGTCCAGATTTTCAGCTTCGACTGGTGGTGTGGCTGACAAATCCTCACCGAACATATCGTCCAGATTGTCGAGTTCCAGCGATTGAGTAGTTCCAGACAAATCCTCACCGAACATATCGTCCAGATTGTCGAGTTCCAGCGATTGAGTAGTTCCAGACAAGTCCTCACTGAACATATCGTCCAGATTTTCGGCTGCTGGCATTGCAGCTGGCATTGCAGACAAATCCTCACCGAACATATCGTCCATTTCGGCTTCGGCTGCTGGCATTGCAGACAAATCCTCACCGAATATATCGTCCATTTCGGCTTCGGCTGCTGGCAAATCCTCACCGAACATATTGTCCAGATTGTCGAGTTCCAGCGCCTCAGTAGTTCCAGACAAATCCTCACCAAACATATCGCCCATTTCGGCTTCGGCTGCTGACAAATCCTCACCGAACATATTGTCCAGATTGTCGAGTTCCAGCGCTTGAGTAGTTCCAGACAAATCCTCAACGAACATATTGTCCATCTCGGCTGGTGTGGCTGACAAATCCTCACCGAACATATTGTCCATCTCGGCTGGTGTGGCTGACAAATCCTCACCGAACATATTGTCCAGATTGTCGAGTTCCAGCGCTTGAGTAGTTCCAGACAAATCCTCACCGAACATATTGTCCATCTCGGCTGGTGTGGCTGACAAATCCTCACCGAACATATCGTCCATTTCGGCTGGTGTGGCTGACAAATCCTCACCGAACATATTGTCCAGATTGTCAAATTCCAGCGATTGAGTAGTTCCAGATAAATCCTCACCGAACATATCGTCCATTTCGGCTTCGGCTGGCGTGGCTGACAAATCCTCACCGAACATATTGTCCATTTCGGCTGGTGTGGCTGACAAATCCTCACCGAACATATTGTCCATTTCGGCTGGTGTGGCTGACAAATCCTCACCGAACATATCGTCCATTTCGGCTTCGACTGGTGCCATTGAAGACATATCCCACTGGGCGTTCATGTCATCGCTGGCAAACAAACCTGACTCTGATAGTTCCAGCGCCTCAGTAGTTCCAGACAAATCCTCACCGAACATATTGTCCATTTCGGCTGGTGTGGCTGACAAATCCTCACCGAACATATCGTCCAGATTGTCGAGTTCCAGCGATTCCGTACTTCCAGATAAATCCTCACCAAACATATCGTCCATTTCGGCTTCGACTGGTGGTGGTGTGGCTGACAAATCCTCACCGAACATATTGTCCAGATTATCGGCTGGTGTGGCTGACAAATCCTCACCGAACATATTGTCCAGATTGTCGAGTTCCAGCGCTTGAGTAGTTCCAGACAAATCCTCACCGAACATATCGTCCATTTCGGCTTCGGCTGCTGGTGTTGCAGACAAATCCTCACCGAACATATTGTCCATTTCGGCTGGTGTTGCAGACAAATCCTCACCGAACATATCGTCTAGATTTTCGGCTTCGGCTGCTGGCATCGAAGACATATTCCACTCAGCGTTCATGTCGTCGCTGGCAAACAAACCTGACTCTGATAGTTCCAACGCCTCAGTGGTTCCAGATAAATCCTCACCGAACATATCGTCCAGGTTTTCAGATGGTGTGGCTGACAAATCCTCACCGAACATATCGTCCATTTCAGCTTCGGATGCTGGCATCGAAGACATATCCCAGCCAGCGTTCATGTCGTCGCTGGCAAATAAATCCTCATCTGATAGTTCCAGTGCCTCAGTAGTTGCTGACAAATCCTCACCGAACATCGACTCGATGTTTTCGGCTTCTATTGGTGGCACCGTTGCTGAGGGAATTTCCCAGTCTGGGTCAGTTTCACTAGATAACAGGTTTTGTTCATTCCAATCCAAAGCATCTGTACTTGAAGATGGTTCGGTATCAAACACAACTAGGCTATTTTCTGCGTCATCAAAAACTGATGATTCTAAAGACGTGTCCGCTGTATTAAATAAGTCATCCGAGGATGGAAGGGTTGCTGACTCACTTAAGCTTGTGTCAACCAGCTCAGTGATATTATCGTCTTGGGTAGTATCAAAAGCATCCGCATCTGTATTTGCTTCGGATAGGTTAAAGCCCGTTAAGTCTAGGCTGCTATCCCAGTCAGAAGTTTCAGTTGCTTCTGGTTCTTCACTAAAGAAGTTATCCAGTGCTGTATGGGGGGTTTCTTCGTTGAGTTCGGTGAAGTCTAAGTTCAGCGGTTCGTCTAGATATTCGTTAACATTTTCCTCTGGTGCCGCGCTTTCGGCTGCACTATCCCAATCCATGTTGAAGGGACTGGGGTGAGGACTGTCTAAATCAAGCAATTCCAGTGCATCTGTTGTGGTTGCTGTTTCTGAGGTTTCAGAGAGTGCAAATGGATCGCCTGCTGCCCATTCACTGGGTATTTCCAGATTATCTAAAGCTGATAATGGATCTTCAAGCTGAGTTTGATTAAATTCCTGGCTGTTTGGATCTTCGTCTGCTGAGGTTGATTCTGATAGAACTGGGTTGTCGATTGTATCCCACGCCAAGTCTGCTGCTGACCCGTTTTCTGTGTCTGCTGGATTGGTGTCTTCAGTATTGGACGTGAAGGGCCAGTTAAAGTCAAGGTTCACATCATTTACAGCATTGGTTTCGGTAGAAGCGATCGCATCCTCATCTGGCATAGCTTCGCCTACCCCATCCAAACCAAACACTTCTAATTCCTCTGCGGTACTTCCATTTTCCTCAAGCCAAAGGTCGCCGTTTTCGTCTAGCACCAGTTCTTCTAAAACATTCTGACTCTCTGGTGTAGCCACTGGGGTTTCAAACAAATTCAAGTTGCTAAAGTCTGGTTCTTCTTCCCAACCAGCATCTGTCGTCCAACTTTCGTCATCTGCCATCATACCGCCGTTCAAATTGTCGCTCAAAGCGGCATCTGCATTTAGCTCATCGGCAAACATCGAATCTGACCAATCTTCAGGAGAACTGGTCAAAGATGGTTCTGTTTCTGAAACACCATCAAGTATTTGCAAATCTTCACTCGACCAGTCCGCAGTCCAGTCATCTGCTGCGTCTGTGGTGGACATCACTGGTTGAGTGTCCCAATCTTCTAGTTCGTTGTCGGAAGTTTCTCCTGTCAATTCAAAGTCGAACGACTCCAGTGAATCAGGTGCTGCATCGAAAATAGATTCATTTTCGTCGGTATCTGTACCCACAGCATTCCCATCCTCGCCAAATGATTCTTCCAAGTCTGCCGCTGCTACAGCCATTTCCACATTGTCAGCAGCCAGAATGACAACCAAATCTTCATCACTCAGTTCGGTTGCTTCTGTGGCTGTTGTTGCGATTTCTGGTGAATCGGATTCTTCCTCGTCTATGAAATTATCGTCCCAGAGACTGCTTAAATCTTCTGATGTCGTATTGAGCGAACTATCGTCCTCAAATAGCATATCGGCAAAGCCATCATCAACCGATTGGAGAGAAGGTTGCTCATCTACTGTTGCTTCGTCTACAAAGTCTTCGCCAAATAAATTGGTTAATTCGTCTCCCCCTGTGGCTGTGGGGGAGGGTTTTGCTACTCCACTTAATGAATCGCCCAAAAGATCGGAAAAATCATCGAAAGAATCGCCTTCTTCGTCAAAATCGCTTTCCCCGTGGCGCTCATTTACCAGGTCATGACCAACATCGCTGAGGACTTCTTCTTCTTGCCAGGTTTCATCTAGTTCCGGACTTTCGCCTTCAAAGAGGTCTGCGAGGCTGTTGAGTTCTGCCATCCCCACTTCTGGCCCGCTGGGGTCGGCGCGGTGGGTGGCTGATTCTTTACTCCGACCTTTGTTATTAGCTGGCTCAAAGAACATATTATCTACGTCTGGCGAAAGGGCTTGTTCCTGCCAAGAAGTAGCGCCAGAGGACACGGAGGCAACGATTTCTTCTTGGATTGGCGTATCGGCGTAGCGATCGCCATCAATGGCCGCGTGATGATTGTGGAGATTTCCCGCCTCTACTGCCAATACGGTGCGATCGCTTGTATGGTGTGCTGACTCAAAAGTAGCGATCGCTCCCTGGAGATAGTTTTCTGCTTCGTAAGTTTCACCAATCGCGACTACAGCAGTTAACGGTATCAGTGCTTTTAGCTGGGAACTTGGCTCTATTGATGTTTCCCGACCTGCCAACACCAGTTCTTGAGCTTGTTTTATTTCTTTAATAACGACGCTGGCCAGAGTGCGATAGGAATTTTCTGGATTAGCGATCGCGCTTCCAGCTGTCCGAATCAGCTGCGACCATTTTGGCAACTCAAATTGCTCGCCCAAAAGCTCTAAACTGCCGCAGATTTCCTGAAGTTTTTCCCTACACCTGGCAGAGTCCGGCTGCTTAAATAACTGCAACATCTCCCGCAGCTGGCTCAGCACATCGCTTGTAAATACGCTTTTTTGCGCCTGCCCATCTCGAACGCTGCTCCCAGCGTACTGTGCAGACATTACCATTGGTGCCTCAGCCTTAGTGCTGTTAGCCGCCTCTAAAGCCATGCCACCAGCCCCGCCCACCAGTAACGCCATGTGCTGGTTGAGTTCCTCAAATACAGGCTCCACCCCTGACATGATGCTGTTGCCAATATCTTCCGTCAGACCGAACGGGCCGCTTAGTTGCTCTATCAGTTCCTTGAGAGTATCAGAAACTCGCAAAAATAGGGACTCCAGCTTTTGGTCAATCTTCACCGGACACTCTTTGAGAATTTTAAAAGAGTCTTCTAAGCGGTGGGAGGCTTTCTGAATGCTATTGAGTCCTAGCATTGCCGCCCCTCCTTTAACCGAATGGGCGGCGCGGAATACTTCATTTACCATTTCCGGGTCTTCAATCGTGCTTTGCAGATTCATCAAACCCTGTTCAATGGTGTTGAGGTGGTCTTTAGCCTCCTCAATAAAGTAGCCCATGATTCGCTGTTGTTGTTCCGGCTGCATAGCAGTGTCCCTATCAGTGCTGAGTGCTAAGTGCTGAGTGCGTAGCACAGGTGTCTCGCCTGTGTGTCCTGATGATTGCTGAGTGCTGTCTCTTGAGTAGATTGCTTTTAATGTACCCAATCTACTCAAAATCGACATCACCAGTCATTAGTCATTAGTCGTTAGTCAGTCTTCAGGCAAGATTCAACTTCTTGAAACGAAGTCATGTTTTAACAACTTTCCCACCTGACAACCTGACAACGCCAACTGACCCTTATTTTCCCTCGGTAGCTTCGATGCGGAAGCGTTCCACGGAAGTCAGCAAATCTCGCGCCACGCCGACCAGATTTTGCAGCGCATTGGACACCCTCTGAGCTTCCTGTGAAGTTTCTTGCGCGGTCAGTTCCACCGACTGCATCACCTGAGCCACAGCAGAAGAAGTTTCTGTCTGTTCCACAGTGTCAGCGGTAATCGAACGCACTAGCGCATCAATGCGATTTGACACCTGAATGATGTCTTCTAGACTGCGCTTTGCCTGTTCTGCCCGTTTAGTTCCCTCAATTACCTGCTGGGTGCCTTCTTCCATTGCCGTCATCACCGAACCCGTTTCCTGCTGGATTTGTAACACGATCTGCTCAATTTCCTTAAGAGCTTTCGCGGCTCGGTCTGCCAGTTGTCGCACTTCATCTGCCACCACCGCGAAGCCGCGACCCGCTTCGCCAGCCCGTGCTGCCTCAATACTGGCATTTAACGCCAACAGGTTAGTACGGGAGGCAATTCCGGAAATCAAGGCGACGATCTTGGAAATTTCCTGGGAAGATTCCGCAAGTCTCTTGACTTTTCGAGTAGTTTCTGCTACTGTTTCCCGAATTTGCAGAATACCAGCAACCGTTCTTTCCACCGACTCCCCACCCCGAAGGGCAGTAGCAGAGGCGGCGCGGGCAACATCTTCCGCTTCTCGTGCATTCTCGGCAACGCGCTGAATCGATCCGGTCATCACCTGAACCGAGTTCAGAGTTACTGCCAACTCTTCTGCCTGACGCAAGGCATCGCTTGACAGACTACGGGCGAAAGATTCGCTATCAGTAGCATTTTTACTAACTTGTCGCGCAGCCATTTTCACCTGCTGCACAATTTCCCGCAGGTTTTGAATTGTCAGGTTAAACGAGTCGGCAACCGCTCCCAACACGTCGGCGGTGACTTCTGCTTGTACGGTGAGATCCCCACGAGCAGCACCTTCTACGTCATCCAGCAGTCGAATAACTTGCCGTTGTAAGTCTTCTTTGGCTTGCTCTTGCTCTTCGGCTTTACGTTGGGATTCTGATGTGGTAATCAGGATAACGCGAGACATTTGGTTAAAGCCAGCGGCTAGGGTGCCAAATTCGTCTTCTGTGTAGACGGTAGCTTGAGCGTTGAAATTGCCACTGGAAACTGATTCAAATTGGTTTTGCAGGTCTTCAGTGGCTCTTTTAATTTGTTGGGTAGTGATTCGCCCTAAAGCTAAAGTTGTGCCAAAGCTGGCGGCACCTGCAAAGAGAGTCATGACCCAGCCAGTGCTGCGGAGATGGTTAACAATCGGGCCTTTGTTGGCTGCGGGAGAGGCGTTGGCGGAGATTTGGCTAACTACGGCGACGACGATGGCGGAAACTACTCCTGCGATCGCAGCTGCAATCAGCGGTTTTCTTTTTAAAGGAGCATTTTCATAGAAAGCAAGCGGCCCTTGCTCAACCGTAACGTTTGCCTCAGCTCTGGTAACATCTGGGGAAAAGTGCGGTACTTGTTCGCTAGTTCCAGTGAAGGTGAAATTTTCATCATCCTGAACGCTAGTACCCAGCTCGCCAGCTTGTCCAGATGGAATTCGCTTATCTACTTTCCGGACAAAATCTTTGGGCGAAGATCGCCGGCTAATTCCACTCAAGTCTGAACCCGAAGTGAATCCTTGACTATTGCCTTCACGTTGCAAATCGAAATCTGGAATACTAGCTAAATCATCGCCAAAATCACCAAATTCGTCTAAAAAGTCGCTGCTACTTGTATTTAGTCCGCTACTACTCGGAGTATCTGATGAAAGCGAATCCAACGAGTCATAGTTAATTGCTTCGTCAAAAGCCTCAAAATCAAAATGCTCTTGAGCGCTGTTGCCGTTTTGGTCAGAGTGAGATACAAAAGTTACGTCTTCTTGGTAAGGATGACTCTCAAACGACCGATTTCGGGAGCCTATCGAGTCACTTATCGTTCCATACGGTTCGGTGTCGTCTGTGGAACCCAGGCTATCATATCCAAAACTGTCGTCTGGAGTTAGATCGTTTTCCAGCTCTTTTGCCCTCATTAAAAGAGTTTCATCTTCAAGAGGGAAGCGCTCGAAATTGTTTGCTTCTAAAGAGTCAGCAGCATTTGGAAGTTCATATGTCGAACTTTGACTAATGTCGAATGTGTCATCACCTGAAAATTCATCATTCGGCAGTTCATCAAAGTCACTAAAGGCATCGATAGGAAAAGCCGAATTGTTTGAATCTGCTACCGGATCGTCTAGGTCGTTTTCAGACCACGATTGTACAAACGGATCGTGATAGCTTGCTGGTGTCTCCAGAGTTGAATTTTCAAAAGCCTGATTACCAAAAGGATCAGCCTCTGGGTAAGCCTCTATATCTTGAAAATCTCCAGAGTCAAAATCATCTAGAGAGCCGAAATTTTCCGTCTCCATGTCTGAAGCTGGCGAGGAATTCCATGCTTCGTTAGCGTCTGGATCTTCCAGAGAATTCCATGTCCCTATTTCTTCGGGAATATAATTGCCACCATCCGCGAATTCTTCGTGGTTGCCTGACTCATAGGTTTCAACTGGCGTATCAGATACACCAACTGATTCCGAGTAGTTTTGACAAGAAACAGCGTATTCTATTCCATTGTTGGCACAATCAATAAATTCTGCATTGTCAGTGAGGCTAGACACCAACTCATATTGTTCCCGTGCGATGTCATACTGCCGTAACCCATAACAGTAAATATGACCTTTCAGGATTCGAGCATTCGGATCATCCGGATAATGTTCGACCAAGCGATCGATAATAGTAGCCGCCTCTTCGTAGTTACCCAGAGTGTATGCCGAAAAGGCGTGTTGATATTCTTGTGAGTAATCGGTACTTGATTTCATTTGCCTTCCCCAGCTAAAGAAGTAAAAAGTAAAAAGTAAAAAGTAAAAAGTAAAAATCAAGAAAAAAAGAAATATAAAACTGCAAAAAAGTTTTTTCTTTTGCCTTTTGCCTTTTTACTTTTGCCTTTTCATGCCGCCCACCGCGCTGAGCGAACAATTGCCACTTGGTCTAACAATCTCAGAAACTGATTGCTGGCTTCATCTAACAACCACTCGCCTCGCAAAAAAGGCGCCATACTGTCTGGAACGTTGGTTAGCATTTGCACCTGATCGATATCAAGCCAGTCCATCCCTACAATACGGTCAACAGCTAAACCTAACATAGTGTCCTGGTCTTCAACCGCAATCACCGGAATTTCCGGTTTATCTGTATTCAAAGGTTGGGAATCCCCTAAAAATTGACCCAAGTCTGCCACCCAAATCACTTGTCCGCGCCAGTTTAGTGTTCCCAATAGTAAGGGAGAAGCATTGGGAATGGGAGTAATCCTGTCTGGTGACGAGGAAATCACTTCGCGGATTCCACTTGCTCCCAAGGCAAACTCATTACCTGAAGGAACGTAGAAACGCAAATGTAATTCGCCTTCAGGACTCTCTAGTTCCTGAAAATCCGGTGAGTGATCTTGACCGCTGCTTGTTAAAAAGTCTGGATTGCCTACCATTCCATCTCCTCTAATTAAAAATCAAAAATTAAAAATGAAGAAAAAGTTTTTAAGTTTTCATCTTTAATTTTTAATTGATTTTTAGCCTCGTAGCAGCTGTTTTACCGTACCAATCAGCTCGGTTGGCTGAAAAGGTTTGGCTATGTAAGCATCTGCACCTTGTTTCATGCCCCAATAGCGGTCAAATTCTTCTCCTTTCGAGGAACACATTACAACTGGAACATTCTGAGTTTTTGGGTCAGCTTTGAGCCGACGGCAAACCTCATAACCATTCATCCGAGGCATAACAATATCCAATACCACCAAATCGGGGCAAGACTTGAGAATTTGTTCCAAGGCTTCTACGCCATCAGTGGCAATTGTAACTGTCAACCCACTTCCTTTTAGGAGGTCTGAGATCATTGCCCGTTGGGCGGGACTGTCTTCTACAACCAGAACTACACTCATAACTCTCTACCTCCCTGTCTGCCGGTTCAAACATGAACGCTCACGACTCACGCTTGGTTCACCCATAGACCTTCTAATAATTCAAGTATCCCATCTAACTTTAGACTCATGCCGGGGCTAAGTTTACATATATACTGATTTGCTCCGGCGCTGATGACTCCAGTGGTGTCTGATAGTCGATAGTCTGTAGTTCACCGTCCCTAGTCCATAGTCTATTCCTAGATTAATCATTAACTAAGCCAAAGCCCCAAGCCGGGGCAATTTTTTAGTAGAAGAGGGAAAAAATTCTCTCTGCTCTCTGCTCGTGTGTTTCTTTACCCGGCCCGTACATCTGTTTGTTCTATCTCACGATCTAAGCCGGAAGGGTAGGTGCTGTCGGGGAGTATAACTTCCTTTTCGCCTGGGCCAATGTATTTTTCTAGTAGCATCAATAACTCACTTTCTCCAAACGGCTTGGTTAGGTAGTCAGTTGCTCCTACCATTCGCGCCCTAACGCGGTCGATAAATCCATCTTTGCCTGTCAGCATGACGATGGGCGTTTGCCGAAAAGCTGTTGACTTGCGGAGCATGGCACAAATTTCATATCCGTCTAGTTCTGGCATTGCTAGGTCGCAGAGGATCAGGTCGGGTTTGAGTTGGAAGACGAGACTAAGGGCTTGCAGGGGATTGTTAATCGCAACTGCTTCGTAACCCTGTTGATTTAGGGTATATTCAACTGCTTTTCCTATGGCAACGTCATCTTCAATACAGACAACGCGAGGAACTTGGGTTTCTTGGGTTGGATCAGGTTTTAATCCTACGCCTACTTTGGTACGGGGGGGTTTGAAACCTGCTCCTATGGTTTCGTCGTTGGTGGAATTTAGTAGTTGTACCCAGCCTTGTTGTACATAAGGATAGATCGCTCTAGCTACGGTTAAGATATCGCGGTTCAAGTATCGGGATAGCTGGCGCAGGGATGTTTTTCCGTCTAGCTGACGCTCTAAGGTGTTAAAGGCAGTGTGCGGGAGGGCGTTGCCTAAACCTGCGGGATCTGTAATTACTGGGCATTGGTCGGGGGACTGGATGTGGGGATGAAACTGTTTCCACTCCTGCACCTGCTTCATGATTTTGGCGACTAGCGGGGCAATTTCTAGGGTGGTTAGTTGGGGTGCTAGTGCTGGCCCGATGTCGAAGATGAAAGCTCCTTGGTGGAGGCCCAAAAGGTCGAAGAGGGTTTCTTGTACCATGCTGCGGATGATACTGCGCCCTTGTGCTGGTGTGAGGATATGATTTTCGAGCATTGCCCACAGGTAGCCGTACTCTGGCGCGTTTATGGAATCAATTGCGGGGACTTCTAGGTTGTTGAGGGCGGTGTCGGCTCGGTAGCGACGCAGGTAATCGCGCAGGCGCGATAGGCTGAGAGTGCCATCGCTAGCATAAGCTATTTGCCCGTTGTGGAAGAAGACGAACCAGAAGGGGCCTGGTTCTTTTAGTTTGGCTTCGCGTCCGGGCATATTACGCGATCGCGCTCCTGCACTCTCCGAGGCACCAGAGGCAGAATGGCTGTATGCCTCTACAAATAATTCCCCTGTTCGCTGACCTAATTCGATCAGTTGCAGGATGCTGCGTATATCAATTTCATTTAACGTTCCCTGCATGTAATGAAAAGGCTCTCCTAATTACCGTTTTAAGAAAAAAGTTAATGCTGTATTCGGGGGAAGTGTTGATTTAATTGGCCATGTCTGCTATAAAATTCTTTACAATTATGCCCTTTTTCTTTTGGCAACGGATTGAACCAGATAATACAGTACCAGGGATCGTTCTGGTGGGGAGGTGAAAATGCTTAGCTTGAATCTGGACTCGTAGCAAGACGAATGCTTTAGAGATTGCTTCCGATGAAGATAAGCTCAACGGAAAATGAAACTATCTGACATACAGTGTTGAGATTGGGCGGGTTTTCAAGTTAGATATTAAATAAACAGAAAATCGAAATATATTTAGTTTAATTTAAGTCTTGACGGCGCTGCCAATACGGGCTTATTCATTGGGTTTTTCCACAGAAAACTGACCACCAGTCATAATGGCTAAGAGCGGGGTGTCAATTACTCTCTTTCAAAGCCTTATGGGTTGCCACTCCCACAACAGGGACACAAAAGGTTAGGATCTCGATTGTATTAGCCTTACGCAATTGTCACCTTATGGCTCTGGTTGGGCCAAAGGTCGGTCAAGAATCAGGCACAACACACATCAAGAGGACCATCAGTGTGCTGTATCTAGCAGAAGTACAAAAGCAGAAATCTGGGTTAATGGGTTTTAAGACCGACCTAAAACTGCTGGCTTGTCAGCGGACTGACCAGAGTTGGAGTGCGGTGACTGCTGATGAAGTAATTCCCGCTCCCGATGAAGCCAATAATTTTAATGCTGGCGTCTTGGTGTTAGTCGAGCTGAGTGGAAATAAACAAGTGCAGCGTCCGCCGACGGAGGCGGGGCGGCAGTTGGTGAGCATTTTGCAAAATTTCTCTCGCCAGCTGGAAAAGTCAAAAACCCAGGAAGAAGAAATTGAACAGTGGAAGCAGTCGCTGACTTATCAGAGTCAGGAGCTGAACCGCCGCGAGATGGAAATGGAAGCGCGGGTGGAACAACTGGCGCAGTTGGATGAAGATTTTGAACGGCTGGAGGCGCAGCGTCAGGAGATTGACACGGCGCGGGAGGAAACTCAGCGACTGCGGGAGGAGTTTGAGCGCAACCGCCTGGAGTTGGAGGGAGCTTGGGAACACCTGCGGGGCGAGACAAGACGGCTGGAGGAGCGACAGGCGGAGTATCACCAGGGAACGGTATTAGATGAGACTCAAGGGCAAAAGATTCGGGAATTGCTGGATCGTTTAGCGGGGGCGATCGCGCCCACTGAAGCGATCCGGGAACAACTGAATCTGGCTTTTGAAATTGTCAATGGGCAGCAGGAATTGCTTAATGGGCATTGGCAGCAGCTGGAGCAACAACGCAATAGCGCTACCCAGATGCAAGGAGATGTGGATCGGCAAACTCAAGAGCTGCAAAGGCGCACCGAGGAGTTGAAGCAAGCTGAAAATGCTTTGGAAAAGGCGCGTTCGGAGCGGATGGTGTTTCAGAATGCTCTGGAAATGAAGCAGGAGTTTGCTCGGATGCAGGATCTCCAGTTGCGAACCCAACAAGAGCTTTACGAGCAACTTAACCGTCTGGCAACGACTTCAGCAGATGTCAAAATTAGTCAGAAAATCGATCTGGAAGCCCTGGAGAAAATGCCGTTAGGAGAGCTGCAAGAAGTTGTGCAAAACTTGCAGCAGGATTTGGAAAAAGTGGTGCGCTTTGTCAACGACCAGGAAGAAGAGCTGACATTTCAGCGCCAGACGGTGGACGAGTTGCAGGCGAAGATCAACCAAGCCAGCGAGTATGACCGGATGAGTCTGGAGAATGAACTGGCAGAGGAGCAGGATTGCTACCAAATGCTAGACGAAACGCTGGTAGGTCAACGCCGAAATCTGCGGGAGCGAGAAGAGATTTTGAACCAGCACCAGCGGGTGCTGCGGCGACGGCAGGGGGTTACGGAATCTGATGGGCAGCAGGACAACCAGAAAATTGATTTGGGGCCTGTTCTGAGTCAGCTGGACGGGCAACGACAACAACAATCCGAGGAACTGCAAAAGCTGGAAAGTCAGGTTGAGCAGATGCGCCTCTCAATCAGCCAAGCGCAGGGAATGATCGATCATCAAGCTGGCGAACAAGAGGCAACTCGCAACCAAATTAAGCAGCTAGAGCAGAATTTGCTTTCGTCGAGGACGGCTTTAGCTGAACTTTGGAGCAGGGTGAATGTTTATCAGGAAATGCTACAGCCTTATCAGGATCGCATTAATGAGATGCGGCAAAAGTTGGAAGCGATCGCGTCCACTTTAGCTCAGGTTCAGGAAACGGGTGACTATCAGCTGCAATCTATTGCCCAGATGCGGGAAGTTATCGTTAGTTTGATGAATGGGCAGTTTAATGCCGCGTAAAAATAGTGTTGAGTTTTGAGTTATTTTCTCAATTCAACACTCAAATTTCCACAAAATCCAGTCACCCCAGACTTGGGCGATCGCGCCTCCGGGAAACGGATCGGTTTGGGAACGGTTGGAAGCTGTAATTAAGGCTGTCAACTTTTCAATTTGCTCGAAGCTGGGGGCGACTGGTAGGACTAAGGAGAGAAACTGGCGGATGACCCGGCGTTGTAAGGCCAAGGGTGCTTGACGCAGTACGAGGCGATTTAGTCGAGTGGGGATTGGGAATTGGGGATTGGGAATTGGGAATTGGGAATTGGGAATTGGGAATTGGGGATTGGACGGATTCTTACCCAGCCCCCAGTCCCCAGTCTCCAGCCCCCAGTCCCCAGCCCCCAGCCCCCAGTCCCCAGCCCCCAGCCCCTGATTCATAGCTTGTTCTAGTAGCTGCTGGGCGGCTGTTTCGAGATATTCCACATCTGCCCGGAGGAGTTCGGCGGTTTGGGCTAAAGCTTGCTCAACTTTTGGGTTGAAGTTGGTTTGTAGGTAGGGTAGTAACTCGTGGCGGATGCGGTTACGGGCGTACTTTCGGTCTTGATTGGTGGAATCTTCCCAGATGGCAAGCTGAAAGTTTTGGCAAAACTGGGCTGTTTGGGTACGGGTGACTTCTAGAAGGGGACGCACGAGTTGCAGCCCAGAATTTAATTGACGCTTCCAGGTAAGGGCTTGCAAGCCATCGGCACCGCTACCGCGAATTAGGTTATAGAGGAGGGTTTCGGCGCGATCGCTGGCTGTATGACCTGTGACGATGTAGGGGGAGTCGTTGTCGAGTGCGATCGCGCTTAGAGCTTGATAACGCCATTGTCGGGCTGCTGCCTCTGAGGCGATATTTTCCGTTTCTGGAGCGATTTGCAGATAGAAAGGGATATCCCAAGTTAAGGCAAGATTTTCTACGTGTTTGGCATTTTCCTGGGAGTCTTTCCGCCAACGATGATCGCAGTGAGCAATTGCCAGATGCCATCCCCACTTTGGTTGCAAATCTAGCAGTAATTTGATTAAGCAGAGGGAATCTTGCCCGCCAGAGACTGCTACTAATAGCCTCTCTCCACGGGGAATCAACGGGCGTTGCAAGAGGGTTCGGTGCAGCTGGGCATGGAGAGGTGTCCAAGTGGGTTGTGGCATTAGCGATCGCTTGGTCGATAAACATCACCCGGTGAATGGTCTGGATTAATCTCAATCACCAAATCTACCCAGTTGGGATTTGTGGTTAGCGGTTTGATAAATAACTCTGGGTGCAGCGATTTCCAAAAATAGTTGACAAATTCATTAATTTCTGAATCACTCATTCCCGATTTACCAGCAGCGATCATTTCCCGTTCTGCCTGCTGTCGCCACGCTATAGACAGGCGATAATCAACTGGATACAGTACCATCAAGCGGTCTAATCGCGCCCAAAGGGGTAAATAGTCCGCTAACCGAGCATTCATATCGCGGGCAAATGTCTTGTCATCGGCAGTTAGAATCGGCGGTGGCGGGTTCTCAAAGGCAACTGGGTCAATGGGGCGGACACCGACAAACCAACCTTCAAATAGGACAATATCGGCACCCTGGACAATTTCCGGCTGGGTTCTGTCTCCCGCACCGTTCCAGGCAGATTTATCAAAACGGGGGATGGGAATTGATCCGTCAGGATGGCGCAGGCGATCCAAAACTGCTAAACCCAGGTCAATATCGTGGGTTCCTGGTGGGCCTCGCCAGATAAGGCGTCTTTCTTGCTCTCTTAAAGCGAGGCGATCGCTATAGGTTTTGTAGAGGTCATCGAGGGAAAGGCTGAGTGTGGATTTTCCCAAGTGTTTGAGAATTAAGGTGAGGATAGCGGCCAGGGTAGTTTTGCCAGTTCCCTGTCCGCCTAAAATTCCCTGGATCAGGGGATGTCCCAACTGTTGCTGAGACTGGGCCAGCTGCATTGCTAAGGGAAGCCAGAGGTTCCAGAGAGTTTCTAGGCTGGGGACTGGGTGGAGATTTGGGTAGACACGCAGTAGGAGATGCGATCGCCCTCGAATAACTTCCTCAACATTAGCTGGTGTGATGCCGAAAGCAAGCGATCGCCGCCTATCTGATAACATCACCGAAGCCAAATATTCCAACTCGGCTGAAGTCGGCGTTTGTCCTGCTAAAGAACGATTAAGAATTTCACTCAGAGATAACATTACGAACCCAGTTTAAAGGCTTCAATGAACAAGCTGTAAGTCAGTCCAATTTTAAGAGCGTTCAAAATTTCTGACAGTAAACTGCGACGGGGATTACCAACAGCCGCCTGCGGGGAAAGCGGCTTCCCGCCATAAACATATCGGCTGACGAGTTCAGTGAAGAAAATCAAAATTCCCGCCGCAATTACATCTACCTCAGCGGTTTGTCCCGACGTGGTGGGAATAGCAGTTCCCAGAAAGACACCAAACAGCAGACTAATAGTAACCAGTGATATTCGCCGCCAAGGATTGCTCAGCCATTGTCCCAGGCGAGCGGCGATAACATCAACAAAATTGTTCAGACGAGTCCTTTGCATGATCGGGGCTGACGAGTGAAGTTGGCATTAGCAGACTTTGAGCAAATATTTCCTGCTCAGATGTCGTGCGTTCTATAACCCTGCTTCAATAATATTAGGGTGGCGATGCTTTCAAGAGCAGCTTGTTGTTATCGAGAAATAGTTATTGCTAGCCAGTGGTGCGGGGTAAAGCAGTTAAAAATTATGAAAAAGCTTTTCAGCTTAAAAGTTTACCCTGGAGTTCTGATTGCTTTACTTTTAGGACTCTTTGTGTTGGGAACGCAGTTTAGGGTAGAAACTGAGCCAGCGTCGCCAGATGCCTCTTTTTTAAAGAAAACTAAGCCTTCGGTGTTGCTCAATTCTCAAGGCGTGGAAAAGCTGAAGACTTCTGCGTTGTCGAACTCTATCCGAGTTTCCCCACCCACAGTCATTCCACCAGCCGTAGTCACGGATCTTCAAGGGGTTTTACGGGTGAGTAATCAAACCGATTACCCAGTTCGGCTGGCGTTCCTGGCGGCTACGGCACCGACTAAATTTTCTTCTGTTCCAGGGCTGTCTTCACCTAGCAGCCGCCCCTATTCTGTGCAGCCTGCACACTGGGATTTTGCGCCTGGGGAAGGTGGCAGCCAAGGACTGATTGTATCGCTACCAAATGGTGATTTCCAGCTAAAAAAGGGGGATATTCTGGTGGCATTTGCCCAGGATGGCTCCCGCCAATACTGGGGGCCTTATGTTGTGGGCGAGACACCTTTGCCTGTGTGGAATAGTCAGGTGTCGGAATGGCAGCTAGTTTTACAATGAGAATTTTGTCGGTTGTTGGTTGGAAGCGGACAATATTTCAACTTGACAATTTGACAAACTTTTCTCTGAAGAATAACCGGGAACTCCCGTGTACTGGCAGAGTCTGGAAATGCAACTGGGACAAGCGAGAGTATTAGCCCCTGCAACTGAGCATGAGCGTCGCATTTCCAGATAGATTAAGGTCTGGGAAGATGCTCTTTGGGGTTGCCCATTACTGAGGGACTGTTCGGGATTTCATGAAATTTAGGGTAGATCAAGCGCTTAGACGTGGGTGGAAATATTGGGATAAGCATCCAGGCGTTGCTTGGACGCTATCGATTCTGTGGGTGCTAGGGGTTTGCTGGCTGGCTTTTGTGTGGAATGTAGGCAGTATCGGTCTTATCGATGAGACGGAGCCGCTGTTTGCGGAAGCTGCCCGCCAGATGACGGTAACGGGAGATTGGATCACGCCGTTTTTTAATGGTGAGACGCGCTTTGATAAGCCGCCGTTGGTGTATTGGCTGATGGCGATCGCTTATAAATCGGTTGGCGTGAATGAATGGGCGGTGCGGCTGCCTTCTGCTTTGAGTGCGATCGCTGTGACTGGGTTAGCCTTTTACACGTTGCGATATGGGGCTACTTCTGGTGCTGTGGCGACGGGGCAATCTAGCGTTGGCAAACGTACACCTCCCCAGTTGTGGCTGTCGGCACTGCTGGGTGCAGCTTTGATCGCCCTGAATCCTGAAATGATCGTCTGGGGACGAACTGGCGTTTCTGATATGCTGCTGACTGGCTGCATGGGTTGTGCAATCCTATCCTTTTTTCTTGGTTATGCTCAGCCGTCTCGCCCAGCAATTCAGTCACGTTGGTATCTGGCGTTTTATGTGCTGGTTGCTTTGGCTATTCTTGCCAAAGGGCCGGTCGGAATTGTCTTGCCAGTGTTAATTATTGGGACTTTTCTACTTTATCTGGGCAATTTCTGGCAAGTTTTACGGGAGATGCGCCCGATTAGGGGCTTGGCAATTGTCCTGGCTCTAGCAGTGCCTTGGTATGTTTTGGTAATTTGGCGCAATGGGGAAGCCTACATAGAGAAGTTTTTTGGCTATCACAATTTTGAACGCTTCACGGGCGTTGTGAATGACCATTGGGCCCCTTGGTATTTTTATTTTCTGGTGGTGCTGCTTGGTTTTGCGCCTTGGTCGATTTATTTGCCGATAGCGATCGCGCGACTGCGCTTTTGGAAACGCGATCGCTGGCGTCAACAACCGCGTTCTGCTCAATTGGGTCTATTTGCCCTGTTTTGGTTTGCTGGTATCTTTGGCTTCTTCACAGTTGCAGTAACTAAACTTCCCAGCTATGTGCTGCCCCTGATGCCAGCAGCGGGGATTTTGGTAGCGCTTTTGTTCAGCGAACAGATGACTTTTGTTAGTCGTCCCTTGTCTGTGGTCACAGAAGATTCCTCAAGCTTGAACGCTCAAACGTTGGATTCTAGCAACCTTCCCATCCAACCGTCCTATCCAACCTCAAAGAACAAAGGACTCTTCTGGAGTGGCATTGTCAACGTAGTATTTTTGGCAGCGCTTGCAGGTGGTATTTTATACAGCCCAAATTTTCTGGGATACGATCCCGCTGTGCCAGATTTGCAGCAACTGGTGCAAAATTCCGGTTTGCCAGTGCGGGGATTTATCATCTGGGGAGCTGCTGCTGTTTCAGCCGCAGTGCTGTTGTGGCGACGCTGGTGGCGTTGGCTTTGGAGTCCCAATCTGATTGGGTTTATGGCTTTTATAATCTTTGTGTTGACACCCGCCTACTTCATGATGGATAACGCGCGTCAGTTGCCGTTGCGGGAATTAAGCGCGATCGCGGCTCAAGTTGAGCGGCCTGGGGAACCGATGGTTATGATTGGCTTCAAAAAGCCTAGCGTAGTATTTTACACCCAGCGTCCGGTAAATTACTTTGCAAAAGCAAGCTCGGCAATGGAATACATTGAAGCGCTCTCAGCCACTGGAGCTAAGCCACCTTCGGTACTCATTCTTACCGAGCCTAAATATTTGCAGCAAACAAAGCTTGCGCCTAATCAATACCAAACTCTAGGTAAAGTTGGTGCTTATCAGCTCATCCGAATCTCGAAACAAATGGTTGCTTGGAGCGAGCTGCCTCGCTCCAATTAATCAAATGACCCCGCCCCTCCCCGGCGTTCGTGGAGGGGCGGGGTTCTATCGGTAATTAACCGGATTTGATATCACTTGGTTTTCTGTAAGGTTTTTGCCTGCTCCAGAGTAATTTCTTTCAATGACTGGAAAGAACTGGCATTTGAGGCACCTTCAATTGCTTTAACAGCCAAATCCTGAACCTGTTTGAGGGCAAAGTCAAGTTGTTTAGAAAGGCTTTGAAGTCGTGCTTCTTGATTGCGAATAGTCTCCTCTAAGGATTGAATCTTTTGTTCGTGCAAACGCTTTTGCACTTCCAGATCCTTAGCATACAAATCCGCCTTAATCTTAGCTTGGTGATGAGCAATTCCTTTGCCTTCTTCCTTGGCTTTTTTGATAGCGGCTTCCAATTCTTTCGGAAAGGCTTCTACCTTGGCTTTAGCTTCGTCATATTGTTTTTCTCGTTCAGCGATCGCTTTCTCTCTCTCAGCCCACTGTTTATCTTTTTCTTGCTGGAATTCTTCTATTTCCTTATACAATCCTTTCTTGTTTTGGTCGTACTCATCTTGATTGAGTTTGCGTTGCAGTTCTAGCTCATATTTATATTCTTTAGCATCTCGCTGTCGAGTTTTATTCAGCGTCTCATTTCGTTCTTTAACTAAGCGTTTACGTTCTTCTTGCTCTTTGAACCAAGCGTTTTTTTCCTCCAGCGTTTGTTGTTCCAAAGTTTCGCGACTTTGGCTTAGTTCCTCGCCAAATTCCTTCGCGCTTTCCTCATACTGTTGGATGAGCGTATCCAACATTCCTTCTTCAATTTCAAGAGAGTGCAGCTCTTGTAATTGTGTAACCTCTGTTTCTACATTACTTCTGAATTCTTGTAATTTAGAAGCTTCTAAGGTGAGTTTTTCCGACAATTCACTGACAGCACCACCAAAGCCTAATTGCAGCTTCGCGAGACTTTCAATCACGTTACCCATTTTTTCTTGAGCCACAGCACCTTGATTCATAGTTGTCCAAGATTCTAATGGTTGTTTATCTTTAATCGCAGGCGGTTTAGCTTGACTCATTTGCTTAAGTTCTGACTCTACGGCTGCTTTTTCCTTGTTTAATTCCTCATACGCCGCTAAGATTTCAGCCTTGGTATTTTTATCGCTAGGTTTTCTTGCCATTGCTAATCTCCTAATTTTTTCCCAGTCCCCAATCCCCAATCCCTAACCCCTAGTTCTCTCTTTTGGTTGTCAGCTTAGCAGAAGAACTTTCAAAAGCTCTCATGGCGATATCTTGCGCTTGCTTGGACGCGGCTTGGAGTTGAGCGGTAATTTCTGTTATCTGTTCCATTTGTCTTTGAATTGTCTGTTCCAGAGATTGAATTTTAAATTCATTACTCTGTTTAGTAGCTTCCCACTCTTTCTCAGACAAATCAGCTTGCACCTTAGCGTCTTGGTGAACGTCTTTAATAGCTTCTTCTCTGGCTTTTTTAACAGCGTCCTCCAATTCTTTAGGAAATCCGTCTATTTTCTTTTGATGGTCTTGAAACTCTGTTTGACGCGCTGTTAGATTATTTTCTCGTTCTAACCATTGTTTTTCTTTTTCTTTCTCAGACGCTTGCAATTCCCGTTCTAGGTTTCGCTTAATTTCTTCGTACTCATCTGTTTCCAGCTTTCGAGTACGTTCTAATTCGTATTGATAATCTTCAGTTTCCCGCTGGCGTTCTGCGGCTAATAAGGCATTTTGTTCTTGGAGGGCAATTTCGTATTCTTCTTGCTCTTTTTGCCAAGATTTGCGGATTATAGTTTGTTGTTTTTCCAGCGCTTCCCGCTCAATTGCAGTTTTTTGTTCTAGCGATTTTAAGTTTTCTTGGTGTTCTTGAGTTAAGATGTGCAGCGCATCTGCTACTATTCTGATCTCTTGAAGTTCTTGTAGGTGTTGGGTTTCAATTTCTATCGCCCGTTTTAGTTCGTTTAACTTTGATGTCTCTCCTGTTAATTTTATAGAGAGTCCGGTGACGATGCTGCCAAATTCTAATTGCAGGTCGGCTAGACCTTTGACAATACTATCGACGGTATATGTAGAAGCACTTTGGAGAAGTTCTTTGTTTTTTTCTTTTTCGGCTTCCTGTTCTTTTGTGGCTATTTTCGACTCGATTTTTTTCTTTTCTGTTAGAAGCTGTTTGAAGGCTTCAAGAATTTTTTCTTTGCTGTCTCTTGAGGCTATTTTATTCATGCTTTTTTCTCCATAACAAAGTTGCTCTGTTGCAGGTGTTCCTACAGCAGAGTGCAGCAATCTGTCCGGGAACGCTGTCCTCTAGTAGAACATTTGTTCTAGTGCAATATACTCAAGGATTAGCAATAATGTCAAGGAAAGAAATACGTAGAAGATGTGTATAAAATTGCTTAGAGTTAAAAATCAAAGACCTGCGTAGGTTGGGTTGAGGTACGAAACCCAACTAATGCCTATGTGTGTTGGGTTTCGCTGTCGCACGGGCCCAACCTACAACTACTGGGAGGGAACGAGGGGAGAGCAGGTTAGAAGCTTGTTTGGGCGAGGGAGGCGTGAATGTGGTCTAGCACTTCTGCCATTGACAGGGGAGGTACTGAGAGAATTTTAGTAGCGATCGCTCTCAAGGCTGCCTCAAACTTAATGGTCGCTTCATCCAAATTTCTCCCATCCCAGCGATGATCCAGCACCAAAATGGGCGGTAGAGCAGGCATCTGCTTCAAAGAGGTCAAAGCTTCCACCAGTGCTGGATAAGGCTTGATGTCCGCCAGATCGATGAGCAGTAAGTCTACGTTTTGGTGTTGCAGTTGACGGCATACTTCCGCCCAAGAACGCGAGAGTAAACTTTTAAACCCTGCGCTTTCCAGATAGTGCAGCAGAGGGGAACCATTCGAGCTGCTAATTTGGGGGCTAGCCACAAATTGGGGGTCAAATGCTTCGCCTGTACGGTCATAAGGAGAAGTATTTGCGCCTGCATCTATTCTCGATTCCCCAATTTCTTCGGTGGGGGAGAACACATCGGTGAGACTGCGGGCATCCACAACTAAAATATTTGATTGGCAGCTGATGCCAGCAGCAACTTGAATCACCTGCAATAAGGCATCCATATTCTCATGGCGATCTGATGCTAAACACGGAAATACGGAAAGACCAGTAACTTGATTTGCCGCTTGAGTAGTCTGGCGGTCTAAGGTTATTAAGGGTAAAGAGGCAAGATCAGTTAACGAAAGCTCCTTTAAATAAGCCAGAGGGTCTTCTAAACCAGCACCATCGAGGATGACGACATTCGGGTGCCAAACACGCACCAAAAGTTCTGCCTGCTCTATATCGTCGGCTTCGAGAACCCGGTGCTTTGGCGACAGGCCCAATGCTGTAGGCGAGAATTCTATTGCTGCTTGCTCCTCAAAGGTAAGATGCAAAATCGTCAGACTGGGGGTAGGAATTTCAGGTGCTTTTAAGCTAATCAGGCTGTGTCGTAATGCTTCTGTCTGTACTGGCAGGGTTAAAAAGCCATCTGCGCGGTTGGCGGATGCTTGCTCTTTTTCTCCTTGGCTTGCTGTCACGAGGACTGGGATGTGACGGGTTTGTTCATCTGATTTGAGCAGAGTCAAAACGTCCCAGCCGGAAAGCAGGGGTAGTAAAGGATTGAGTAGTAAGGCTTGTGGCTGCAACTGCCGTGCTTTTTCGATTGCTTCTGTACCGGAACGAGCGATCGCGTATCGATAGCCCAAACCTGTCAGTTGCTGGGTTAAATCTTCGATGTACTGGGGTACAGCTTCGACAATTAAGATTAACCGATTGCTAAATTTTGGATTTTGGGCTTTGGATTTTTGTTTATTAGAAATTGGGGGTTGGGAATAATCTTGCTCAGTCCCCAGCTTTTTAGAATTGGGTGGTGGAACAGGAGGTAGTAGCAGAGTAAACTGGCTTCCCTGACCAACTTTGGAGATAAACGAAATATCTCCGCCGTGCAGGTGAGCAAGGCGTTGGGTTAAAGCCAGTCCCAAACCTGTACCATCAAATCTGCGGGTGAGGGTATCTTCCAACTGTTGAAATTTCTGAAAGATTAAATGCTGTTTTGCTTCGGGGATGCCAATGCCTGTATCCCAGATAGTAAAGGCAATCCAGCCTTCCCAACAAGCTACTTTTAGACCGATTGCGCCTCCAGACTCAGTAAATTTGAGGGCGTTGGAAAGCAGGTGAGTTAGCATCTGGCGCAGGCGCAATTCGTCTGCCACCATTGTTTCTAATTCGGGTTCTATGCAGAGTGTGAAGCTGATTTCTTCTTGTTCAAGATCAGTTTCCAATGGTTCTTTCCCCGGCTGGAGTTGTCGCGCTTGGGTAATCGCGCGATCGCATACTGTGGGAATATGCACTGGCTCTGGTGTCAGTTCCAGCTGGCCTGTCTCCATCCGGGTCAAATCTAAAATATCGTTGACTACTGTCATCAACTGCCGCCCACTCTGATGAATCAGTCGTGCATAGCGAGCCTGACGTTCATTCAGCTGCCCGATTAACTGATCTTTCAGCAAGCTAGCTAGACCCAGTACGCTCGTCAGGGGAGTTTTGAGTTCGTGGCTGATACAGGCTAAAAACTCATCCTTCATCCGATTGAGTTGGACTAAATCGGCATTTTTAGCTGCTAATTCCTTGGCGAAGATGTGCTGCTCTGTTACGTCGGTTGCCATCACCAGCGAGAGGTCAGGGCTGAGCGAATGCAGGGGCGTTGTAGTGTTGTAGTGTTGTAGGTGTTCCCACTCCGATACTCGGATGCGCTGCTCCTCTACGTTAGTGCTGTTTTGGCGCAGGGGAATTGTGACAAATTGCCAGAGGCGATCGCCTATCTTTTTTGTAGTTGGATTTTGCGTCACCGCCTCCCAAGAGGTCGTTTCCCTAGAGGCAATGGTTGCTTCTGTCGCTGACATTTGATGGTGATTTGTCTGGTCGGCACCTTCCCACCAATTTACAAATTCTGCTGCGGTGCCGCTAGAACTTACGCCCACTAACTCCTGTTGCCACAAGGAATCTATTAAGACAGGTGCTTCAGGCTCTTCTAGGTGAGGGTCAAGACTTTCCCCTATCTGCTGTCTCCAGGTCAGATTCTGGGCGATAATTTGCCCAGTTATCGTTTGCAACCTCAAGGGCAAAGGCAGTTGTTCCAAGAGTTGAATTAGGGACTCTTTGGTATAGCCAGTAGGGGAAGTAGATTCCAATTCCCCTGTGTTCCAATTCTCCTGAGTTCCTTTGTTCCTGGGTTCCTGGGTTCCTCGGCTCCTTTGCTCCAATTCCCCTGGAATTTCTTCTATCGTTGCCAGAAATTTCACCAGACGTTGGCTATCCAACAAACCCAAGAATTTATCTGAGGGATCGACTACAGCCCAGTGTGGGAGATGTGTTTGGGAATTAGAAGAACGCAAATAGAGCCAGAATTGGCTTAAAGAAATCCAAGCAGGCAAGGTTGCCACTTTTTCAATCAGCGGCAAATCCAGCTCGCACAGGGGTTGCTGCAAATCGATTGCTACCCCCGCAATTAGGTAATCTTGCTTCTTAAACTGGTTTTTTACGATCAGATGAGGCATAATTGCCCGGAGGTTTACTACTCCTAGGGGGTGTTGTTGTTCGCTCACCACCACCACGCGATCGCAACCGCCAGAGCGAAAAATCTCTAAAAGAGATGCGAAGGCAGCTGTTTGTTCGCAAACAGGAACTCGTTCAATAAATTCCTTTAGACTGGGATTGGTAATGAACATGACAAACCTGGCTCTTGGGAGAGTGACTTCTGCGCGGACGTACTTCCTTGGCTTTTCGGTAGGGGTTTCTCCTGCCTGCTGCCAAAAAAAGTTGGCTTTAAAAAAAAACTGGCGATCGCGCAGTTTCTTCGGGAATATGAAAGTAGAGGTTCTGCTTAATTATGGCTCCATCCAGGCGACTCCCAGATACTTATACTTACAATTAATTACAATTCGATTAATGTTTAAATTATTATTAAGTGGTTTTTGAACGATTCCGGTGAGAAATCCTTCTAGTGAAGGATGTCTCAATGGAAACACTGGAGCAATTTATTACACTGCCTAAAGTTTTGGATTCCCCCCTGTCTATTTGTACGTTTGTTTCTAATGAATCGCTGGCTAAGTCCGTGAGGGACGATTTGAGCAGCGATCACTATCTTGTAACTCAGTCCAGCTCCTTATCTGAGTTTTTTGCCGAAATCGAGCAACACAAGCAGGAGATCGATTGTTTGGTTTTACAGGAGGAAGGCGAGTTGCTACCCCTGTTTAACAAATTGTACGAACAAGGCACTCTGTTGCCGATTGTAATTTTCAAGAAGGTAACTGATGAACTCAGTAATTATGCGGTGATTACAGATAAGCCGAGTAACGTAAGTAGCGTCGATGATGCTAACCAATCGTTGGGTACTTATCTGTACCACCCTGGGGAAGTTCATGTAAGCGCAAACCAAGCCAACAAAATGACGCTGTTGATTGAGCAAGCGATCGCTCGATTCCTCACCCTAGCACCCAGCTGTCGTCTCCCTGACCTTTCCGCCAGCCTCGATCCCGTTACTGAGCTAAATACTCAAAGTTTCCTAATGCTACAGCAGCGTCGGCTAGCTGAAAAACTTCAGGAACGATTAGGGTATTTAGGCGTGTACTACAAGAGAAATTCCCAGGCTTTTTTCCGTCATCTATCGCGAACTGAAAGGCAAGAACTTTTAAACCAACTCAAAGCCGAATATCGCCAGATTGTCATAAATTACTTCTCCAAAGAGAGTACACTGAATCAAGCCATCGATCAATTTGTCACTGTGGCTTTTTTTGCCGATATGTCCGTGTCTCAAATTGTCGAGATTCATATGGAATTAATGGATGAATTCTCCAAATACTTGCAACTAGAAGGGCGGAGCGAAGAAATATTATTAGACTATCGTCTGACCTTGATTGATGTCATTGCTCATCTGTGCGAAATGTATCGCCGTTCCATTCCCAGAGAATCCTAACTAATTAAAAATTAAGAATTCAAAAAAGTTAAATTTTAATTCTTAATTCTTTTTTCAAGTCCTCAATTGCTAATTTATGGTCGCCCTGAAAAAAACCTATGTTCTTAAGCTCTACGTTGCTGGGAACACTCCCAACTCAGTACGGGCTTTAAAAACGCTCAAAAATATCTTGGAACAAGAGTTCCAGGGTGTCTATGCCCTGAAAGTGATTGATGTTCTCAAAAATCCCCAACTGGCTGAAGAAGATAAAATCTTAGCCACGCCGACTTTGGCAAAAGTATTACCTCCACCAGTCCGCAGAATCATCGGGGATCTTTCGGATAGAGAAAAGGTATTAGTCGGATTGGATCTTCTCTATGAAGAACTCAGCCAAGCCGAATTAGATTTATAAATTATATTCGGGTGTATTACTAATAAACCCTTACAACCAGAGGTACTTGCGCCTTTAAACTTTTGACTGGTCTATAGCCCTTACTCAGTTTCTGCTAATCTCTTATTTTTTTGACTCAAGTGATGAATCAAACTAATCCAAGCGATCATAAAGACGAATTGGCACCGCTAGGAGTCCAAAAAATTCGCACAATGATTGAAGGCTTCGATGACATTAGTCATGGAGGCTTACCACTGGGGAGAACCACCTTATTCAGTGGCACATCCGGAACTGGTAAAACCTTGTTTGCAGTTCAGTTTCTCTACAACGGTATTACTCAGTTTGAAGAGTCTGGCGTATTTGTTACTTTTGAAGAATCTCCCACAGACATCATTAAAAATGCTTCCAGCTTTGGTTGGGATTTGCAGAAATTAATAGATCAAGGCCAGCTATTTATTCTGGATGCTTCTCCCGATCCCGAAGGACAGGAAGTTGTCGGTAACTTTGACCTTTCCGCCCTAATTGAGCGCATTCAGTATGCCATTCGTAAATACAAAGCCAAGCGGGTTTCCGTTGACTCTGTAACAGCTATTTTTCAGCAATATGATGCCGCAGGGCTAGTACGACGGGAAATTTTTAGATTGGTAGCCCGCCTCAAACAAATTGGTGTCACCACCATAATGACGACAGAAAGGATTGAGGAATATGGTCAAGTGGCGCGATTTGGGGTAGAAGAATTTGTTTCTGATAACGTAGCCATTGTTCGCAACGTTTTGGAAGGAGAACGTCGCCGCCGCACCATTGAAATTCTTAAACTTCGCGGTACTACCCACATGAAAGGGGAATACCCTTTCACCATTACCAATAATGGAATCAATATCTTCCCACTAGGAGCAATGCGGCTCACCCAGCGTTCTTCCAATATTCGGGTGTCTTCTGGTGTCAAAACCCTTGATGAAATGTGTGGTGGTGGATTCTTCAAAGATTCGATTATTTTGGCAACAGGTGCTACAGGTACAGGAAAAACGCTTTTAGTAAGCAAATTTTTGGAAAATGCCTGCCTCAGGGACGAACGTGCCATTTTGTTTGCCTATGAAGAATCTCGCGCCCAACTTTCTCGCAATGCTTATTCTTGGGGCATTGATTTTGAGGAGATGGAGCAAAAAGGTTTGCTAAAAATTCTCTGTACTTATCCAGAGTCGGCTGGGTTAGAAGACCATTTGCAAATTATTAAATCAGAAATTGCTGAATTTAAGCCGTGTCGCATTGCCATTGATTCCCTCTCTGCTTTAGCACGCGGCGTTAGCAGTAATGCCTTCCGGCAGTTTGTAATTGGCGTTACTGGTTATGCCAAGCAAGAGGAAATAACTGGCTTTTTTACCAACACCACCGACCAATTTATGGGTTCCCATTCGATTACGGATTCCCATATTTCCACAATTACAGACACGATTTTGATGCTGCAATATGTAGAAATTCGCGGTGAAATGTCCCGTGCTATCAATGTTTTCAAGATGCGGGGTTCTTGGCACGAAAAAGGTATCCGCGAGTACACTATCAGTGATGAGGGAGCTGAAATTAAAGATTCTTTCCGTAATTACGAAAGAATTATCAGTGGCTCACCCACCCGGATTGCGGTTGACGAAAAGAGCGAATTATCCCGCATTGTTCGAGGGATGAGGGACAATAGTAGCGATACGGTAATTTAACCTTGGGTCTGTCAGTTAAGGGCTTATATCCGCAATAATACGGGTATAAGCAAATTTTTACCTAGTATTAACCTCAGTCGGGATAGTATAGCTTCTTCAATTGCCTGTCAGCCTTAATTTTAATGAAATATCCTAAATTCCGCTTATTGGTAATTACAACTAGACTTTACACAAGCTTCATAATTCTGCCTTCGGTTAGCCTCTTACTTAAAGATTAAGTGAAGATGGGTTTTAGCTATAGCAAAATTTTTCAAATAGAAATTAAAATGCAATTGATGTCAATCCGCATTTTCACGTAAATACCCGATCTTTAGGCGGCTAGGGTAAGGATACAGGTTCTTCGTATTCCGCCAAAGCTACAGGGGAGGTATATTCAAGTGGTTACACTCGCAGAATCTCAACTTCAGTTAAGCGATTTTCAACTGGTTCAAGAGATATATTTCCCCAAAAACTATGAGGCTAGTTCCATGTGGAAACTCAAGCAGTTTTTGTGGGAAACAGCTGTAGTGCAATGGGAACAAACAGCAGAGTCTCTAGGAAGTTTTGGGGAAGTTTGGGAACCCCTACCTATTGGTAAACATTTTGATTCAATTTTGGATCTAGGTTGTGGATATGGCAGACTCGCTGCCTATCTTTCAAAACAGAAAAAGATTACCTGCAACAAATATTATGGAATAGATATTTCCGAGAGTCTTCTGCGGCGTATGCTGGGGTATAAAAGAGCATATAATTTGTTTCCGTCAGCCGAGTTCTCTCTAATTTGTATCGCTGGGGATAAATTGCCATTTGAGGACAACTCAATAGATTTTGTTAGAGCAAGTAGTATTTTTTTGAGTCTAGAAACAGAGCAACTAAAAAACAATCTGGCAGAGATTGCTCGCGTTATTAAGCCGGGGGGAGTTTTTGTATTTGAAGATTTATTCTACAATCGCTACTGTCCGATGAATATTTTGGATAACGTTTTGAATAAAGCGAGGAAATCCAAACTCGATTTCGGTCATTTAAAGCAATATTCTTTACGTGAGATAAAGCGTTTGTTGAAAAATTCTCAATTATCGCAGAAGTGTCCCCAATATACTATCAAACCTCATAAACCTGCTTTGCTGCAAGAAAAATTTGGGAACGTGGGGATGCGTGTCTCTAATGACATCAATAAGGAAATAAATCCTCCCAAATTTTTGAAAGAGTTTTTAGCTTGTGGTTATAGCGTTTACAGCAAAGTTTAGATAGGGTTGTCTCTATACTTCTCGGTTAATAGCTGTCATCCTCAAGGGCGCGGTTACAGGGGCAAAGACTGCCAAAAGCAGCCTCAAGATATTTTAGCGGTTGCGAAGGCAATGGCTTGGCTTGTGGAGCATAGAAATATTGGGGCTTGTCTAATTTTTGGGAAAAACGCCTGACGACTAAAGTCAAGGGCGAAAAAACTAAGCCCGCCTACGCGGGCTTAGTTTTAGCGATTTGTTGGGTTTCGCTATTGCTTTAAACGAGCACGGAGGGATTTGAACCCCCGACACCCAGAACCGGAATCTGGTGCTCTATCCACTGAGCTACGTGCCCTGATATCTTTGGATAAGTATAGCACTGTTAGAGGTAATTGATGGGGTCTACTGGTTCGCCATTTTTTCGTACCTCGAAGTGGAGGTGGGGGCCTGTAGAAAATCCGGTGGAACCAACAGATGCGATCGCATCTCCTCTTCTCACCGATTGTCCCTCAGATACATAGAGTTGGCTAGAGTGAGCGTATAAAGTCGTAATACCCTTGCCGTGGTTGATTATCACTGCTTTGCCGTAACCGCCATACCAACCCGCAAAAATTACCTCTCCACTTTCGGCGGCGCGGATGGTGCTGCCATAGCTTGCCCCAAAGTCAAGACCGGAATGTAAGCGGCGGTAGCCTAGAATTGGGTGTATCCGCCAGCCAAAGTTGCTGCTAATTGCGGCATCGCTGGGATATCCGAAGATGCCACCAGTGCTACGCTTAATGTCGTCGCCGCGCAGAATAGCTTTTTCGGCTGCTTCTTTTGCTTTAGCTTCTGCAACCCGTTTTTGAATCAAGGTGGCGATGCCTTGGGAATCTTCTGCCAAAACTCTCTCGGCAGCTTCTAAGGCTTGTCTGTTGCTATTGAGGCGTTCAATCAGTTGTTCCTGCACCTGTCCCTGTGCCATAAAGTCTGCTTTTTGTAGCAGTAGCTGCTGGCTAATTAGGGCAATTTGATTTTCCTGCTGTTCGACTGCGATTTTCTGGCTATTGATTTGATCTGATTCGGCTTTCAGGTTGCTTAAGATTTGCCTGTCTGCCTGAAAAACTAATTTTATCTGACGACGGCGGTCAAAAAATTGATTAAAATTCTGGCTAGAAAGCAGGATATTCCAGCCTTGGTTAGTTAGGTTCTGGCGTTGCAGGAAACGCAATCTGGCGACGGTGGCGGCTTGCTTTTGTTGATAATCCCTTTGGGCGAGAAATAACTGGTTTTGTAACTTTTTTAATGTTTGGGTGGCTTGTTGTAATTGGTATTGATAATCGTTGATTTGGGTGTCGGTTAAGTTAATATTTTGCTGTACTTTGCCGAGTTGTCCCTGTGCGGCTTTTTCAAGTTTTTGCAAGCGATCGCTTTCTTGGGAAAAATTAGTCCTTTGTCGATCTAACTGTTGCTGCATTTGTTTCAACGTGTCCACTGTGACTGGCGGCGGCGTTGGAGATTCAGCCTTCACGGGCATTGATAGCATTAGCCACAGGGAAAAGCAAAGGACGATACCCCCAACAAAGCTTAAAAAGCGTCGGAAATTTCGGTGTAGCTTTGCCTCCCCAAATCTTCGGGCAATACACAGCAGCAAAAAGTAAGAATTCTGGCTTTGATTGGGAAATAAAGCTTTCATTATCTCTAATTGCAGGAAAGACCGCCTGCCCCACCAGTTGAAGCGATGTGGGTTATTTAAACATTTACCTGAGCGCACGGATTTCCATTATATAAATATACCACAAATTACTATTTTTACAAACTGCATAACGAAATAAAAAACTTAAAACTGTTAGGTATCTTTGTACACCGTTTTTTGATAGCCCTAAAGTTAGATGAAGTTTTTTGCAGTTAAAGCAAACTAGGTAATAAATAAGTATAAGCGATTAACAACAATGAACACTGACAAAACAACGAATTCCCAAAATCCTGTAGGTGAAAGTAAAAAGGATCTCAATCAAAAAACATCTAAGCAATTTGTCATCAGCACTACGATTGGAGTTTTAACAATTCTGATTTTGGCTGTAAGTTATTATTACGGACTCATCGGCTATTAATATGCTCAGAGAAGACTCTTAAATGCAAATCTCTCGTTCCCAGCATCTGACTGGGAACGAGAAATTAACCTATGGCAGACTTCCAACTAGCGAGATCGGCAAAAGCGCGATCGCGATAAGCGCCATATCGCTCCTGCTTATTGCGAATCCTAACAGGCAATTCCGGCAAAATGCCAAAATTGGGCGGCATCGGCTGAAAATGCTTTGGTGAAGCCGAACTAATAAACTCAAACAACGCCCCCATCATCGTCGTAGCTGGTAGCGTCAGCGGTTCTTTACCCAAAGCAATTCGCGCCGCATTCGTCCCCGCCAGCCAACCGCCAGCAGCCGCCGCCGTGTAACCCTCAGTTCCCACCAACTGCCCTGCTGCAAGCAACGTAGGACGGTTGTGAAATTGCAAAGAAGGCTTTAACAACTGCGGCGCATTAATAAACGTGTTACGGTGCATCACGCCCAACCGCACAAACTCCGCATTTTCCAAGCCTGGAATCAACCCAAACACCCGTTTCTGCTCACCCCAGCGCAAATTTGTCTGAAATCCTACCATATTCCAGAGTTGCCCCGCCTTATCTTCTTGGCGCAACTGTATCACCGCATAAGGACGTTGCGACTGATTTTCTGGGGCGCGGAAATCACCTTTGCGGGCATCAAACAATCCCACAGGCTTCAGAGGGCCATAGCGCATGGTATCTTCTCCCCGTTGCGCCAGTTCTTCAATTGGCAGACAAGCCTCAAAAAACTTTGCCGTCTCCCGTTCAAAGTCTTTCAATTCCGTCTGTTCAGCCTTGCAGAGTTCCTCCCGGAAATGTAGATACTGCTCCTTATTCATCGGGCAATTGAGATAAGCAGCGTCCCCCTTGTCGTAGCGAGAAGCGAGGAAAGCAATGTCACGATTAATCGATTCTCCCACCACAATCGGGCTGGCGGCATCGAAAAAACTCATGTATTCCATCCCCGTGAAGCGTTGCAAATCTGCCGCCAAATCGGGAGAAGTTAGAGGGCCAGTAGTGAGAACTGTAATGCCTTCTGTCGGGATTTGCGGCAATTCGCCGCGCCGCAACTCTAAATTAGGGTGAGAAGCGAGAGTTTCTGTTAGTTCGCTGCTAAATTTTCCCCGGTCAACCGCTAAAGCACCACCAGCAGGAACGGCGTGTTCGTCAGCTTTGCCAATGATAATTGAGTTGAGGCGACGCAGTTCTTCGTGTAAAAGACCAGCGGCGCGATCGCTTGACATTGCCCCAAACGAATTACTACACACCAGTTCCGCCAAATGTTCTGAGTGATGGGCAGGACTAAACCGCTTGGGGCGCATTTCGTGCAGCACTACAGGCAACCCAGCATTGGCAATTTGCCACGCTGCTTCCGTCCCCGCTAAACCGCCGCCTATAACTTGAATTGGTTGTTGTTCCATCTAAATCTTTCCATCCCTAGTGCGGATTTTCTTTTAACGCAAAGGTGTACGCAAAGGAACGCAAAGAAATCCTTAGCGAATTGCCTTAAAAAACCAAATTAACTGGCAGCACTCGCCGCGTTTTAAATATTTAACCATTGAGTAATAGTCCCAGGCACTGGCAAAAGAATGCTGACTAAAAGTGCTAATGCCAGCAATCCCCCAAAATCTCGCTTGCTGTCGAGTTCGCTGACATCATTCAGCGCTGGTTCATCAGCTACAGGCATCAAGAATAAGAAAATTGCCCAGATAAACAAATCCGTCTGAACCAAAGACAATCCCAGCATCAGCAGCCTGGTAACTTGACCAATAGTAGCGCCAGTTCGTTGCCCAAACATAGCATGGACAATGTGACCGCCATCGAGATGTCCCACAGGCATCAACTTAAATGCCGTCCACACAAAACCAATGTAAGCCGCCACTCCTACCGGATGCAGCTTGATTGCCATATTCGACGTTAATTCAGTTCCCAGCGCCAATTTACTCAGCACGGTTAAAAACAGAGAAAACCGGGGATTGAGGGAAGTGAAGTTTAAAATATTCGATTGGTCAGACAGGGGAACTACCGCAGAATGAGCTAATCCCCACCACAATAGCGGTAACGTTACCACAAAGCCAGCTAGGGCGCTGGCAATGCCCACGTCAAATAATGCTTTCCGGTTGGGTATAGGCGATCGCCTTTGAATAAACGCCCCAAATGTCCCCAGGAAAAACGGCACGGGAATAAAGTAAGGCAGTGTGGTGCGAATTTTGTAATATTGGGCTGTCAGGTAATGACTTATTTCGTGGATGCCCAAAATTCCTATTAACGCTACAGCATAGGGCCATCCTGCTAGTAACAAAGCTGGGTTTGATTGCAATTGTGAGTTAGAAACGCCTGCAATCTCCACCCCAACTAAAGTCGTGGTAAGCAAGGTAACGACCAGCAACGCCAAAGCTAAAACTGGTCGCTTTAAGGGTTCGGTGTTCTGTCGCGTCTCTGGATGTGCTTGGGGATTGGGAACTAGAGCAAAAAACGGATCTTTGTTCAAACCTTCTTGAAAGACAACGAAGAAGCGATCGCTAAATAAATTCTCAATATTCTCCCTAATTGTCTTGTAAGCCACCTCCGGGTTAGAGCGTAACTTACCCCGACAAATCACCGCTTGCGGTCGATAATCAATGTTCTGGAGGTAGTAAATCGACCAGGGAAAGCAATTTCGGAGATTAGTTTCTTCTGTTTTATCGATGGGACGATAGCTACTAACCGGCACGGGAGGCACAACAGCCTTTGCCTCAGTTGGATTCTGACTCTGGTTTGTTGCCGTCATCTCTTGCGTTTTTGTCGAAGGTGTGTTATTTTCCCTGCGACCCATCTGAATCAACACCCAGTACAATAACGGGCAGACGACGAACGGAGCAAATTGCAAGGCTGGAGGCATTTGCGTGTCTTGACCGTTGACCAAAATCCAGCCAGTCCAAATCAGTGCAGGAGTCATCATCACCAGCCACAATAGCCAGACTGGCGTTCGAGTGATGCTGGCAACACTTCTCTTCACGAGCAAGTAAGTAAATAGACCCAGTAAGATTAGGAGCAACCAGAGTTCCATGATATAAATCTGAATTGGTCTACAGGAGAATTAACGAGAGCAGCTTAAGCTTGTTAGCTGCTCTAATCACTGGCAAAATACAACCAGATTCTCCAGAATACAGCGCTTTCCTTCCCGCCTCACAGCTTCTGGCAGAACACTCTGGGGCTATTAAATAACCTCTCGATGTCCTTGATGCCATTTAGACTTTTCCACCCAATCTAGATAGATTGAGTGCCACACCCTATATTCCATTGTAGAAAACCCAGGCAATATCCTGAACGATTGTTTTAGAATCAGTTGTCCGTGGTTTTTCTCTCCCAATCCCCAATTCCCAATTCCCAATTCCCAATCCCCAATCCCCAATTCCCAATCCCCAATTCCCAATCCCCACTTCCCAATCCCCAATCCCTCAATCTAAATTCTGCGCTTGCAGATAAACTGTGAACACTGTACCGACACCCTCTTGAGAATTAAACTCAATCGTACCGCCGTGCATCTCCACTAGCTGGCGAGTCAAAGCCAACCCCAAGCCAGTACCCTCGTGCTGCCGATTTAGAGAACTATCAATTTGTTGAAACGCCTCAAACAAAAGATGCTGCTTATCTAGAGGAATCCCAATTCCTGTATCGGATACCTCAATCATCACCTTGTCCTCGGTATACCCGATTCGCAGCCATACCTCACCCCCAGGCGGTGTGAACTTGACTGCATTTGAGAGCAGATTCAGCAAAATTTGCTTCACCCGCCGTTCATCACCACAAAACTCGTCGCCTTGAGGCAACCCAGTAAAATCTTCCATCAAGCTCACTTGTTGAGCTTGAGCTTTTTCTTGCAACAGTGCCAAGCATTCATTACCCACCCGCAGCAGAGAAAATTGACTTAGCGATAAAGATGCCTTACCTGCTTCAATCTTAGACACATCGAGAATATCGTTGATTAGCTGCAACAGATGCTGTCCGCTACTATGAATAATGTTGAGATATTCTGTCTGTTTAACGTTCAGTTCGCCAAAGTACCGCTGCATTAAAGCTGAAGACATACCAATCACAGACGTAAGCGGTGTCCGCAATTCATGGCTCATCGTTGCCAAAAACTCGGTTTTTGCCTGAGAAGCAGCATGAGCCGCGGTTAAGGCATCTTGCAGCTGCTCAGTGCGTTCGGATAAAGCTTGCTTTGTTTTAAGTAGCTCGGTAATGTCGCGGGAAGTTCCTAAGCAAGCATAAACTTCGCCATTAGGGTGTTTTAGCGGCACTCGGAAAGTATCAAAGTGGTGAGTTCCGTCTGCGAAAATCAACGTTTCCTGCTCGTGTAGCGTTTCTCCAGATTCAAATACCCGCAGATTTTGTTTGGCAAAAGAATTGGCAACTAGCAGCGGGAAGCATTCGATTATAGACCGTCCCTGAACTGAGTAACGGTTATCAAAGCCAATCGCTTTGGCAAAAGCATGGTTGCAAAAGCGCAGACGCATACCTTCGCGCTCTACCACAAAAATGTAATCTGGGTGAGCGTCAAAAAAACTTTCAAGCTCGGCGGTGCGCTCTTGTACTTGGACTTCTAAAGTTTGGTTTTGCTCTTGAATTTTTTGGTAGAGTGTCGCTTGGTAGATAGCGATCGCCAGCTGATCGGCAACTGTAGTGACAAACCGTAACTCCGACTCGTGCCAGTAGCGGGGATACTTATCCTGACAGAAGTTGAGGAAACCCCAGATAGAGCCACTGCGGTGAATCGGCACCATTAGCCACGCTCCGGGATATTTTACTGCCAACGAGCGATTAATCGGGTCATCTACTGTGCGCGTATCGCTCACCTGAACCATCTGCAAATTCCGCAGCGCTCTGGAATAAGGGTTATTTTGATCGGGAATTATCAGGTTCATGGCTGTGGGAACATCACAATGAGCGCGATACTCCACGAGCGGCTTCCAACAATGCTGATCTTCTACATATTGAAAAATTGAACATCGATCTGCCACCAGGAGATGTCCCAATTCCAACGTTACCGTCTGAAAAATATGAGACACGTCTAGAGAAGCACGGATCTGGGCAACCAGTCGATTTAGCAGCGCTGTATATGTAATCCGTTCCTCGGCTTGCTGATAAAGATTTGACAGATCGTGCGCTCTGTGCATCAGATGGAGTGTCAGATGAAGTAATTGCCGCTCCCAAGGTTGCCAATCTCGCTGTTCATCCCATTGCTCAACCACCAGCAAACCAACGACTACAGACGTGCCATTTAGAGGCGCGAGATTTTGCATCTCTAGATTCTGGTTCGGGTGTGTATGCAGCCATGTTAGAAAGGCAGATTGGGCTGCTCTGGCGCTAAGGTTTTGCTCAAGGTACGAGTCCATAGCCGATCGCTCTATCGCCCAAGGATTAGATTGATGGTGTTGTAAAAGACACTGTTCAACCTTCTCCCAGTCGGGATAATGGTTTTGCCGCGAAGCAACGGGGATAGATGGAGCGTGAGCGATCGCACCCCAGATGACGCGCTCATCTTTGGGGCTATAGAACCCCATTAAACACCGACTGACTCCTAAATTCTCCTGAATTAATGCTGCCGAACCCTGCAAAATCGGCTGGACTCCTTGAGTTGTCCAGCTAACGCGCAGCAATTCGTGCAGTAACTTTTCTTGCTGTAACCATTGCTGCTGTTGCGAAGCTGTTGATTGGGGATTGGGGATTGGGGATTGGGGATTGGGGATTGGGGATTGGGGATTGGGGATTGGGGATTGGAGAATTCTTGCTCTCCCCTGAACCCCTGAACCCCTTCTCCCACTCTCCCCCTGTAATTGTGTGGTAGAGAGCGCACTTACCAGCATTGAGGTAAATTCGCTTTGTGCTTCTGGTAGATTGGGTTGAGGATGCCAAGATGCGATCGCTTGCTCAAATATCTGCTTTGTTTCTGGTGTTAAGACCAGACCGCTTTGGATTTGGGTGCAAATTTTGGCAACAATTGCTGGATCGAACACAAAGGACAACTCATAACAGTTAGCGCCCCCTGGTGAGTCTTCGGCTGCTTTGTAGGCTGAACATAGCACGTTGAAGCGATCGCCCATTCCCAAAATCGCCACAGATGGCAGGGAAAGGGCATTTTCAATTATTATCTCCCCCAGTTCGACAGAGCAAGGGAAGCAGCAGCGTAGTGCAGCGTTCTCCCCCACCCTACTTACTGACTTCTGGGTCGCCAGTGTCAAATAACAGTTGTGTTGAGACAAATCCGGCAAATCGTGGGGAGTATTTGATACCAAATCCGGACAAAGGTCGTCAAAAGTGAAATCTGACTCGCCAGGTTTGATGAGTAACACTCTAGAATTTTGCTCTGAAGCCAAAAACTTTAGCAGTGAATGAGCAACAGACAAAACAGATAACCGACTGATAGAGTATCTAGGATTATTTTGCAGAAAAACCATGAGCGTGAGCGTTGGGGAAAGGCGGTAAAAACACTCACCAGTTTTGGTGATTGGGCATTAGAAATTCAGTAACCGACAGGTCGCCGCATCGCAGTTCTTAACCCTCTCAAGTTTAGATTTTTCAACACTCTATTTATCGTCAAGCCTCTTGATTTATTCCCAATTTACGCTGGTCTTTTAATACAGAGTATTAAAAACTAAGAACTGAGTAAAATCTTGTCACTTTGTAGCTAATTTTTGGGATTACGAGAAATCCCGTTAGTTACTCAGTTTTCATATCTTAGTTGTAAATCAGGCAGCACCAGCAACTACGGTTTTAGCGGTTAACACCTCCAATGCGTCTTGATATTGGCGATCTGCCTGTGTACCAATCTGTTCAATAGTAATTGGCTCATTTGGCACTATTCGGTCTGGCGTGATCCCCAATTTATGAATATCGTGGTGGTTTGGTGTTTCGTACTTGGCAACTGTCACCGCCAGTCCGGAGCCATCGGGAAGGTCAAACAAAGATTGAATTAAGCCTTTACCAAAGGTTTTATCACCCACCAGTTGAGCGCGACCATTGTCTTGTAGCGCCCCTGCCAAAATTTCGCTGGCACTAGCTGTTCCCTGATTAACTAAAACTACCAGCGGAGCGCGAGTTAGTGCTGGTTGATTGGCATCAAAACTGCCTAAGATTCCTTGTCGGTTTACTGTATATACAATTGTGCCTTCATCTAACCAGAAACGGGCAATCTCAATTCCTGCTTGCAACAGTCCGCCGGGATTATTTCTGAGATCGAGAATGTAGGCTTGTGCGCCTTGTTTTTCTAGTTTGGCGACAGCATTAGCTAGCTCGATTGGAGCGTTGGCGCTAAACTGAGAGAGGCGAATGTAACCTACTGGTATCTCGGAATTGCGAGAATCTAATGCTGCATAAACTGGGTTGAGGGCAATGCGATCGCGTACCAGCTTGATTTCTTTTGGCGTTTCCGCTTCGTGTTGCACCAAAACGGTAACGCTGGTGCCTGCTCTTCCGCGCATCCGGGCAGCAGCTTCGTCGAGAGTCAGTTCGGCGCTTGACACGCCATCAATTTCCAGAATGCGATCGCGCGATCTGATTCCGGCTTTTTGCGCTGGCGAACCGTCTAACGGTGCCACCACTTGCAACTGCTTCGTCTCAGAATCCAGGGCAATTTGCAGTCCCACACCCTGAAGCTCTCCAGAAGTATTCACTTGTAAACTTTTGTATTGGTCTGGTTTCAGGAACCGCGTGAACGGATCGTCCAGAATCCCAACCATTTTCTGAATTGCCGTATAAGTTTCTTCACGATTCGACAGCGGCTGCTTGAGAGCTTTTTGCCGCGCCAACCACCAATTTTGATGATTAAAAGTATCATCCACATAGGCGTTATTGACAATGCGCCATGCTTCGTTCAGGATCTGCTGTTCCTGCGTCAAAGCCGAAGCAGGCGCACTCAACCAACTAAAGGCAACGATAGTTTGTATGATCAGTACAAATAGAACCCGAAAAACTCGATTGTGCATAACACTCTAATCTCCCTTTCGGGCTATGTTACATTTTTTGTAGAGGCTACGCCTAGACAACCCGCAAGCGCTGCCTTTAAACTAGCCTCATCGAAACTGAAAGCCCCCCCCAAAGAGCGGCACACTGTCTCATAGGCTTCAATCGTGTCAAAAACAAGAATAAATTTTTAGGAACTCTGGCTTCATGTTTTCTAAGCAGGTAACTGATTCAAAAGCATACAACTGGTTTGAGGAACGCCTAGAGATACAGGCGCTTGCCGAAGACGTCACCAGCAAGTATGTACCTCCCCACGTTAATATTTTCTACTGCCTGGGTGGGATTACTTTAACTTGCTTTTTGATCCAGTTTGCCACTGGATTCGCGATGACGTTTTACTACAAGCCAACCGTCACCGAAGCTTTCTCCTCAGTACAGTATTTGATGACGGATGTCAACTTCGGTTGGCTGATCCGCTCCATCCACCGCTGGTCTGCCAGCATGATGGTGCTGATGATGATTCTGCACAGCTTCCGGGTGTACCTCACCGGTGGTTTCAAAAAGCCCCGTGAGCTGACCTGGGTGACAGGTGTAATTCTCGCCGTTATCACCGTTTCCTTTGGTGTTACAGGTTACTCCCTGCCTTGGGATCAGATTGGTTATTGGGCGGTTAAGATTGTCTCCGGCGTTCCAGCTGCTATCCCCATTGTCGGCGATCAAATCGTTGAGCTAATGCGCGGTAGTGAAAGTGTTGGTCAAGCCACTCTGACTCGCTTCTACAGCCTGCACACCTTTGTGTTGCCTTGGCTGATTGCAGTCTTCATGCTGCTACACTTCTTGATGATTCGTAAGCAGGGCATTTCGGGTCCTTTGTAAATAGTGAAAAATGGCTAATGGTTAATAGCCATTAGCTAAAAATCACTAAAAATCTCCAAACAAACCGTTAACAACTCATTAGGAGAACACTTCAAAAAATGGGAACTCTAAAAAAGCCGAATCTGGCAGATCCAGAATTACGTGCAAAACTTGCCAAAGGCATGGGTCACAACTACTATGGTGAACCTGCTTGGCCTAACGACCTACTCTACATCTTCCCCGTGGTGATTATGGGGACAATCGCTCTTTGTACCGGGTTAGCTGTGCTAGACCCCGCGATGGTTGGCGAACCAGCAAATCCCTTCGCTACCCCTCTGGAAATTCTTCCAGAATGGTACTTATGGCCTGTTTTCCAAATCCTGCGGATTCTACCCAGCAAACTGTTGGGTATCGCCAGCATGACCGCTATTCCTTTGGCGTTGACTCTGATTCCCTTTATTGAGAACGTCAACAAGTTCCAAAATCCCTTCCGTCGTCCAGTCGCTACAACGGTTTTCCTCTTTGGAACCGTTGTTACCATCTGGCTTGGTATCGGTGCTACTTTCCCAATTGACAAATCTCTGACCCTTGGTCTTTTCTAAAACGGTCATTTTTGCGATTTAACGCCTGTGAGAGTTTCTTCAGCAGTTCTACGGTGCAGCTAGGAAACTTTTACAGGCGTTAATTACGAAATAGTGATGATAAATATTTCCTATTGGTAGTCTTAACAGAAAGCGCTACTTAAACTTAACTGGGAACCGCAATCAGCTTTGAAAGTCTTTTGAAGAAGATGGTTTTTAAGGACTTGAAACATTGACCAACCATTCCAGTGCCTCTACCCCAACAGAAATAGAACTCCTAACATCCTGGGATACTGAAGTGGGAGAAAATACAGATTTTGCTGAGAAACTTAAGCCAGCCGCCAACCATGCTTTCATTTTTCTGAGTGTTTTTGATTGCGAAGGTGGCATTCAATCTTATGTCAAGGACATTTTGAAGTCCTATCTCTCGTTGAGACAAGCTAGGGGGGAGGTATTTTTGCTGAGAGATGGTTCTGGATGCCCAAATTCGTTTGAAGGTAAGAACCTGAAATTTCATTATTTTAAAGGTAAAACTCGTCAGTTAGAGCGATTGCTACTGGCAAGCGCATTTTTAAAGTATTTATTACTAAAACGCCCTCAGCACGTTTTTTGCGGTCACATTAATTTGGCACCACTGGTTAGATTCTTCTGTCAGCCGCTAGGGATTCCCTACACGGTGCTTACTTACGGAAAAGAGTTTTGGGAACCTTTAGGCATAAGCGATCGCACGGCTTTGGCGCAGGCATCGGGGATATGGACAATCAGTCGTTATAGCCGCGATCGCGCCTGTGCTGTGAATAACCTCGACCCCCACAAAGTGCAGATGTTACCCTGTGCGGTTGATGGAAATTACTTTACCCCAGGGCCGAAACCGCAGAAATTGATCGAAAGGTATAATCTTGCTGGTGCCAAGGTATTGATGACTGTGGCGCGGCTGTGGTCAGGCGATATCTACAAAGGCGTGGATGTGACAATTCGGGCAATTCCAGCGATCGCTCAAGTATTCCCAGAGGTAAAATACCTGGTGATTGGTCGCGGCGACGATCAACCCAGACTCGCCCAGCTTGCCAAAGATTTAGGAGTTGCTGACCGAGTTGTATTTGCCGGGTTTGTCCCCACAGAAGACTTGGTAGACCATTACCGCGTTGCTGATGCTTATATCATGCCTTCCCAAGAAGGCTTCGGCATTGTCTACCTAGAGGCGATGGCGTGTGGTATCCCGGTTCTATCTGGTGACGACGATGGTTCCGCTGACCCTCTACAGGATGGACGCTTTGGCTGGCGCGTCCCTCACCGCAACCCGGAAGCCGTTGCAGCTGCTTGTATTGAAATTCTTCAGGGAGCAGATCGGCGCTGTGATGGTGAGTGGTTGCGAGAACAAAGCCTTGCTTTGTTTAGCAAGGAAGCTCTTGCGGTGCAGTTAAAACAGTTGATTGAAGGAACCGCAGAGGCGCAGAGAGCGCAGAGGAAAGTATTGTAGGGGGAGTTACCCCTGTGCGCGGGCAAGCCGCGCACAGGGGCGTAGCGTTTGAGGAACCTCAGCCAGCGGTAGATCCGCCTCCCCTCTCCGCTTGCGAGGAGGAGTAGGGGGTGGGGTTCTTTTGTTATCGGCTAGACAAACTTGATATTATTTGCCTTGACGACCTGGATTTCCAGGTGCTGCTCCTGCTCCTTCGTCGTTACTTGGTTGGTTCCGATTTGAGTTGCCTGGGTCGCAACCCTCTGGGCCATTACCTACGCCTTGGTTACAATTTTGACGCTGGTTAGTGCGATCGCGATCATCTACCTGACGGTTGTCACCAGGGGTTTGTTCTACCTCGCGGACTTGAGTCGGCTGAGGTTTCGCTTCTTCTCCTACCACGTAGGGTGAGGTGATGTTGGTAGCTTTGCCACTGCTGACTAAGGCTTGGTAGAGGAAAGCCGAGACATCTGCACGAGTTGCTACTTCATTGGGTTTGAGTAACTTGATGTCGGGATAGTTCACTACCAGACCGCGTTCAGTAGCTGCGGCAATCAAACTGCGATCGCTACTAGGAATAGTAGAGGCATCGCTGTAAACTTGCAGCAGGGTTTCGGTAGTGGTGGTGGCAGAAGAGTAATTCATTCCCTTTGCCAAGGCTACTAAGATGTCAAGACGAGAAAGATTTTGCGTGGGGTTGAACTGGTTGCCGGAAGCGCCCAAAAAGCCCATTTCATAAGCTTCTCGGATGGCAGTATATGCCCAATAGTTTGAGGAAACATCTCTGAAAGCGATCGCATTCCTGACTTTAGTCTTCTCAAACGCCTTCCGAATCATCGCCGCAAACTGGGCGCGAGTCACCGGCTGATCTGGACGGAAACGACCATCAGGGAAGCCTTCGATAATCTCCAAGGATGCCAACTCGGCAATAAAACCTTTTGCCCAATGTCCCTGCGGCACATCCACAAAACTCGTCTGAACAGTTTGAGCCGCCGCCGCCACCTGTTGATATTTGGAAAGCAGTTGGCTAACTTGGTAGATGGCGTTACCAGCGCCTACGTCCACCACTTGCACCAGCTTACCAGGTACAGATGTCAAAACCGCCGCTAAGGTTGAGCTGTAAGCGCTCATCGTCTGGCTGGCGACTGCATATTCACCACTGGTAAAGGAAGTCGGGTAAACGTTGGTTGCAGCAGAGGCGGATACTCCGCTTAGCTGGAAAGAGCTGAGGTTAAGCTTCTCAACGCTACTGAGGAAAGTGACGCGCTCCTGGCTATTAATTTGAGTGTAGTAGTTGTAAACAGTGGTGCCGCTGTCAATATTGCCATCGGCGTTAGCATCAATCCCGTATACTGTCCGCACTACGCGCACTTGGGAAGGGTTCGGCGGCAGAATTAAGTTAACGGCGGCGTTCTCCGAGAGAAGTTCAAACTCGCTGTAACCAATCAGGCTGTTTTGTAAATTGTATAAGCGAACTACGACGCGATCGCCTGGTTTTACCCCTTGGACAAACTTAGCCTTTTGCTTGATTTTATACTTGAAGTCACCCAGATATTTTTCTTGGGTATAGCTATTGCTTTGTTTCTCCTTCAGCGAAACGCGAGCAATCACATCAGATAAAGTACCTGCTGGTTGCAGAACCGTGAGGCTAAATCCTGCTGACTCGCTGACTGCAACTGTAGACTGCTGTGTGCTTGTAGTGCGCTGCTCAGTAGTCGTTCGTTCTTCAGTCGTGGTTTGAGTCCTCAGCCGAGCAGTCAGAGTCTTGGTAGCCGCTTCATCCCACTTTACCAAAGAACCAGATTCATTAGCCCGATAAATCCAGAGGTCTTTTGTTTGGGCGTTGGCTACCAGTACCACCCAGCCGGGAACAGTAGCTTCAGTGCAAGCAACACCGGCGGTAGTGATACCTAAACAACCATTTGACCAAGTTTGCTTTGCCACCTGAAGGACGCGAAGGGCAGAATTTTCCACACCCGTCCGCTGGACAATATCTTTTAAAACCGCATCAGCAACAGGTTGCGGCAACTCAACAGCTTCTTCTTCTGCTGGGCTTACAGCAGGCTGCTGCACTAATATTTGTTCTCCAGACTTGCCAGCTTGTGTAATCTCAGAAGGTAAGGCACTTGCAGTAGTGGCAATACTAAGACTCGTAGCAGCTAATACCATGCTGCCTAAAAAAGCAAAGGAACTTCGATTCATCGCGCTGTTCTCACACCTGTATAAACCGTTAGAGTGACTGTGAATGCGGTTAGAATGTTCCCTGATTTCTCTTTTTTTAAGTCATAAAACACTAGGATAGAAAAAGAGTTTATAAATTTTAATAATTCTTGTGACTACGCAACAGATAACAACAACAAGCACGTTTGAAAAACTCAACTGGGCTTGGCAAGGCTACAAAATTCCGTACACAGTGATGGGAACTGGTCGTCCCTTGGTACTGATTCATGGCTTTGGAGCCTCTATTGGACACTGGCGGAAAAATATACCAGTGTTAGCCGCCGGAGGCTATCGGGTGTTTGCGCTGGATTTGCTGGGGTTCGGCGGTTCTGATAAGCCAGCGTTAGATTATACCTTGGAGTTGTGGGAATCACTGATAGAGGATTTCTGGACAACGCACATTCAGGAGCCAACTGTATTTGTGGGTAACTCCATCGGCGGACTACTGGCACTGATGATGGTGGCAAATCATCCAGAGATTTCTGCTGGTGGGATTTTGATTAACTGTGCGGGTGGTCTAAATCATCGTTCAGATGAGCTAAATTTACCCTTGCGGTTGGTGATGGGAACTTTTACTAAGCTGGTTAGTTCCAAAATTGTTGGGCCATTTTTGTTCAACCGCATCCGCCAGAAAGACCGCCTCCGTCGCACTCTCCGCCAGGTTTACAAAGACCCGGAAGCGATTACAGATGAACTGGTGGATATGCTTTACGATCCGTCTTGTGACACTGGCGCACAGCAGGTTTTCGCTTCAATTCTGACTGCACCCCCTGGCCCTAGTCCATCAGAGTTGTTGCCAAAAGTACAACACCCGTTGTTGGTACTCTGGGGAGAAAATGACCCTTGGACACCGATTAAAGCTGCTGAAATCTACAGAAAACTAGGTGAAACTGGTCAACCTGTTCAGGTTGTGGGCATTCCCAAGGCTGGTCACTGTCCCCATGATGAACGACCAGACATTGTGAATGAGTTGATTTTGGATTGGTTGGCGAAGTATAGCAATCCTATTTAAGTTGTGGAGTATTCGCCCTGGTGTAGTGACACGGCAGTGCCGTGTCACTACAGGGGTTCACGAATCATTTAGGATTGCTATATCAGTCTTAGTCAATTCTTTTGAAAACAGCTAAGAAAGAGCAGGGTAATTCTGAGATTCTGAGCAATTTATTTATGCCCCGAACTATGGCTTCTGGGATATATGCGATCGCGCACATTGGTTATCTGAAGCTCTACGCTGGCGATGCCAGTAATCTTCAGGTGACATGGCCTTTGTTACTGGCTCAACTTAATAGTGGCACTTATCCTAATGCCGCGTTGCAAGAGGTATGGAACCAACAAGGAGATAAGCGCCGCTTCACATTTCACACAAAGCAAGACATTGCAGGCGATAGGGAAATTGTGGGTATTGAGCAACTTGTTGACGATGCTTAATATGAGTGCTGAGTAGAAGATAGACTCTGTAGTGCAGGCAAGATGCCTGCACTACGCATGCTCTCAAATCAAACTCGTGACGAGTATAGTTAAGAAGGTGCGGTAGGAACTATTGAATGCTATATCGCAAAGATCCAGAGGGGCTTCTCGCGATCGCGCAACCTGCTCATGCGTGGGTTTCCGGTCAGTTGGCGCGCGCTTGGGGAAATGAATATTTTGGCAATTTGGCACCCAGAGAAGATGTCTGTATGGGTGCAGAACAACACGATATCGGCTGGTATTCGTGGGAAAAGATGCCCACCTTCAACCCCAAGACGGGTTTGCCGCACAGCTTCACGGAGTTGCCACGAAAGATACACATAGATATTTGGTCTGGGGCGGCAAGATTAGCGATCGCGCTGGGGAGATATCCAGCGCTTTTGGCTTCGCTGCACGGTACGCGCCTCTACGAGCATTACGATGCTACCCATGATTCGCCAGAAGATGCCCAGCTTGTGCAGAAGTTCCTTGTGGGCGAACAGGCTTTCCAAAAGGAATTAATTGCCACTCTCCGCAACGATCCTGATTACGCACCCTACACTACACCAGAAGTGATCGCCCGGAATCGGCAGTTAGTTGCAATATGGGATGGTCTGTCACTTATCCTGTGCATGAGGCTCTTAAAAGAGCGATTAGTTGAGAAGGTTCCCACCGCTAACGGGGAAACGACGCTGAAACTAACGCCCCTGGATGGCGATCCGACGCGAGTGAGCGTGAGTCCTTGGCCTTTTGCAAAAGAGACGGTGACGCTGGTTTGCGAGGGACGTTATTTGTCGGAAACATTTGCAGATGAGGAGACGATGCGGAACGCGATCGCGATCGCTCCTTGGGCGACAATCAAAACCCACCTCAGCCCAGCATGAAAAGGGCTGGGGGCTGGGGACTGGGTACTAGGGGCTGGGGACTAGGTACTAGGTACTAGGAACAAGGAACTGGGTAAGACTCCTTCCAATCCCCAATCCCCAATTCCCAATCCCCAATCCCCAATCCCCAATTCCTGCTTTCATAGTGCATCCAAACGTTTATGTTAAGTATTGTTGTAAAAACTTAAGATAGACGACTATTTTAATAACTTTTAGTATAAGTGAAGCAGGAAGGAAGGCGATTTTTGTCAAGACAGGGTGGTGAATTTTTTCAGTTATAGAGGCAATACCTGCTATGCAGAAATATCAACAAGAGCGTCAACTGGCAGAAGATAAAGCATCTACTGATCCTTCTATAGGGTTTAGCGAATTGAATAGCCAGGATGAGAATCAGCTTTTGCGAGAGCAGGTTGACACTTTAAAACTAGAGCTTAGTTACCAGAGTCAACAACTGCAACAGATACAGCAAGAGTTGAGTAATACAAACCACGATTTATGTACCGCACTTATGGCAGAGCGGCTAACGCTCGATGAAGCTAAGGAATTAGCTAAAGAAATTGTGATAACCCAAAAGCCTATTAGGGAATCTTTAGCCCAGCTGCTAAGTGCTATCTATATCGCTCCAGTCGAATCATGGGAGCTGGGGTGCGTACCAAAGCCGACTCTTGCTGATAATAGTCGGTTTAGCTCTGAGGCTAATAAGTTTAACGAGCGGTTTGAGGTGCTTAAGACCCGGTTAACTACATTTCAGGATCAGCTTACTAGGTTTAAGGCTAGGCGTGAGCAGCTGAGTGTTCAAATTAAGACTATTACTGAGACTAAGGAATAATTTGATAGCTGCTACATAAGTCCTAAAAAATTTTCTCGTTCCCAGCGCTATACATGGCGCTGGGAACGAGAATAAAAAGCCTAATGCTCCACTTGCCTTTTAATTAGCCAACCTTAAAACCCATTTCCAGCAGTCCTTGACGTAGCCTGTTTGCTTCTTCTGGGTTGTGTTGCTGGTGCAGCGCGATCGCTTGGCGAAATGCCTCTACACTCTCGATTACATTACCAATTTTCAACAACGCTACTCCCAGATTTTGGTAGGCTTCTGCATATTCTGGATTGAGTTTGGTGGCGTGCTGGTAAGACGCGATCGCATCCCGCAATTTTCCCATCGCCTTTAAACTCATCCCTAAATTGTAGTAACCTAAAGCCAATTTAGAGTCAATTTTCAAAACGGTTTGGTAAGCTTTTTCAGCGTTGGCAAAATCACCAGCAGCCATCAACAAATTACCCAAATTGTTATAAGCACCGAGTTTCAACTTTGGCAAAATTTGCTGTTGAATTGCCGCTTGATAATGTTTTGCCGCCTGAGTAGGATTGTCAAGACGAGTGTAAGCATTGCCTAAATGGTAGTGTAACTCGTACAAAACAGAAGCATCAATATCAGTTGATTTTAAACCTTGTTCTAGAAGTTCAATTCCCTTACTTGTGTCTCCAGTTTGGACGTAAAGCGCCCCCAGTTTGCTGCAATCGTAAGGATCATTGGGATGTGTTGCCAAAAAGCCTTCCATTGCCGCTTGCGCTCTGGCATATTTATTTAAAGATGCGATCGCTTCCGGTTGATAGCCATAGTGCAAAATTGCCACATCTGGCAAAGCGACAATCTGCCAATTTGGTTCTCGTTGCAACAATTCGCTAACGCTATCATCAACCATCGCATGATAAGGACGAGAAAAGCGAAGGTCTGGGTGATTGCGAAATAGACGCGAAACCAGAGAATACGGGGATTGCGACGCGCCGACTTCTTGGCGGATAAGATTGATAACCAGGTAGCGATCGCTTTCAATTGTCTGCTTTATCTGCGGTACAATTTCCGGAGTCAGCACCTCATCCGCATCCAAAACCAGAACCCAATCACCCTGCACATACTTCAGCGCTTCATTCCGCGCCGCCGCGAAATCATTACACCATTCAAAATAGTAAACTTTTGCCCCGAAACTTTTGGCAATTTCCACTGTTTTGTCAGTAGAACCAGTGTCTAAGACGACAATTTCATTTACCAAATCTTTAACACTACTGAGGCATCTAGGTAATGATGCCTCTTCATTTTTCACAATTATGCAGAAACTCAGCTTCATTTTGTACTATCCACTTTATTTAAGCGTTTTTGCCGTAGTGCCAATTTCTATTTGGTGCCAAAATTGACCTTTACCATAACAGCAGAATTATCTCAACTGCTCCAGTAACAATGCACGATAACCTGCTTGAAGAAAATGCTTATCAGCCGTCACGGCATCTGTTAAACCCTGCTCGTGCATCACAACAAATGAAATGCAGTCAGTAAGACCCCATGTTTTATCGGGACGAGCTTCGTAAAGCTCTAAGGCACGGGTTAAAAGTTGCGTGTCCACAGTGACAACGCGGATATTTGCTGTGTAGTAGCACTGTTGAATAAACCGAACAGCTGCGTCGCGGTTAACTGCACTTAGAGCATTACCAACTTCTGTCAGCACTGCCTCAGTTACCCATACCTCAGTAGCGGCTCGTACACGCGGCAGCAAGGCTATAGCTTGAGCATGGTACTGATCGCGGCGGTTGAGCAAAGCTTGGATAAAAACTGTATCTAGCAATATTCGCTCACCACTCATAGAGTAGTTTCTGCCTGACGTTTCGGAGTATTGTACAAATAATGGTCATGCTCACTAGCCCAGTCTGAGGGTGCTTCAACTGTTCCAGAGAAAGCCTCTAGCACATCCCAGGCATCGCCAGGGGCAACGGTTATAGCCTCCGTCTCAATGGTGATAACGTAGCGTTTGTTAGGTTCCAAGTCTAGCTGTGCATCTGGGCGTAGAATATGACCGTCAAATACAGCCGTCAATTTTTGGCTCATCGCCACACTCTCCATAAATGGGCAAACAAAATTTATCTTAAGACGACTCTGTCGCGATCGCTATGTTGAACTAAGACAGGAATCGTGAGGATGACTTTAGTTATGAATGCAAGAAGTCTAATGAGTATAGGAGCATTGCGGCAGAAAATTTATCGCAGTCACCAAGAGATACAAGCCGCAGTGGTGTGCTTCGCATCGCTTTTGCTAACGCGCCTAATTACTCACACCTCGGATGCAGCCCACCTTGATCGCAGATAAAGCGAATTTGTTTAGTTTCTAAATTTTTAACTTTGGAAAAATCAACGCCCTTGACACGAGCCGATGACGCTGCTGGCGGTAATTCTTGAATAAATTGATCTGGCTGGCGCGGTTTTTCATCGGCAAAAGTTGCCCCTTCAAAATCTGCCCCTTCTAAATTAGCGCCGCGCAAATCTGCGGCGCTGAGGTTGGCGTTGCGAAACTTGGCATTTTGCAGTTGAGCCTCGTTAAAATTTGCTCTGGTCAATTTAGTTGAGCTGAGGTCGGCATTTTGGAGATTTGCATTACGCAATTGAGCCTCTGTCATATCTGCTCCTTGCCAGTTTGATTGAGTAAGTAGGGCAAAATCGAACTTAGTACCGACGGCTCTCACCTTTCCCAGACGCGCACCAGAGAGATTTGACTTGGTAAGGTTAGCATCCCCTAAATCTGCTCCTGTCAGGCTGGCATTTTCTAAGACGGCTTGACGCAAATCTGCTTCTATCAGCTTGGCGCTGCTGAGGTTGGCTCCCACCAGTTGAGCATTAGATAAATTTGCGCGGTTTAAGGTGGCGCGGATCAGGTTGGTGCGATTCAGGGGGACTTGGCTCAAAAAAGCGTCCGTTAAGTTAGCTTCTTTCAAGTCAGCACCGCTTAAGTCGGCAATCCAATCATCAAATGTGCCAAGTCGCCCGTCTTCACCAGCACCGAAGAAGCGGCTACCGCGTAAACTGGCACCTCTGAGGTTTGCCCCTTTGAACTGTATCCTCGATAAATCAGTTTTGTCCAGAACTAGGGTGAATGGGGCAGGTTCTGTGGTTACTTTATGGAGGTTGATGCGGCTGAGGTCAGTATTGTGGATTTGAGTAGTATAGATGCTGAGAATTTTCGCGATCGCTCTTTTGGTTGCTCCCAGTCGTCTTGCAATTAACTGTCGTTCTTCTAATGCACTACCACGCAGCAGCGCTTCGTCTTTTTGCAACGACAGATTCAACCGTTGCAAGTATGGTAAAGCTTTCGGCCCCACGCTCACCAAAGCTTGCTGACTCGTGTCAATCAACCTCGGAGCAACTTCCTGACCAAGTAAATCTACTAAGAAAGGAACAGCACGGGAATCCTCAAGCCTTGCCAGCGCTAAAATCGCACTGCGTCGTTCCTCTATTTGGTAGGGGTAACTTTGGCTCAACTGATTCACCAGCGCCAAAAACACCTTGTTATTCTGTTGTTTAGCGTCGCGCCAGTTTGCCTGATTTTGAATATATATCTGAGTGCCAACAAAGGTTCCCAGGATAGCAATCATGGTGGAGACGGCGGCAATCAGCAGCATCGTGCCGGGGTGTTGGCGCATCCAGTACCACAGATTTAGCTTGCGCCCTCTGGAACCTGAAGATAAAACGATGGTGGTGACTTTTTCGTGACGTTGGTCGTCCGCCTCACTCCAACTACTTTGCACCTCCAGGGTGACTGGCTTTTTGGATCGCAGAGGTATTCCCCGGTCAGCTTCTGGATAGGGTGTAAAAGTCGCGCTATCGATAACAAACGTTCCGGCGATTCTGTCGTGCAGGGTGCGGCGTTCTGGATCAAAAAGCGCGATCGCATTCTCCCCCAACCACATCAACGCCCCCAACCCCAGCAAAATGCCTAAATCGGGAAAAGCGCCGCTGTAGCGCCAGATTAGATAAGCCGTCGTAAAGGGTAATCCCCACCTACCTAAGCCTTCCCGCCACACAGCGCGGATTAATCCCGGCGAGCGGCCAGACTCCGTTACTACTTGTACGCCTAAAGACCGCTTGGGGGAAGTTTGACCCCTTTTTCCCAATAAGTACAGTTGCCGCCCTACCACGAGGACAGGAGCCGCCAATGCCGCGCACCACAACAAATTTGTGAGTGGAGGAACTTGCTGGTTTGTTTCTCGGCGGGGAACCGCTAAAGTTTGGGCGATCGCATCCTTGGTATTCGCCAGTACTGGGTTTAGGGGAACAGTTTCCGTAGCGGTGCAAGGCCACGTTCCGGTACACGACTTGGCTACAAGCCCGATGCTGTAAGGAACTAAGGCACTAGCAACAACCAGAGAAATTTCCACGATGCTAGCAGCGCCACGTCGTAGACCTAGTGGCAATTGGTGCAGCTGTATTCGCCACGCTGGGCTTTTCCGATTCGAGGCTTTTTTTACTTGGGTAGCCATGCAAGCATTCCACAACAGCGCTGACTAAAGACTAGAGACGGTGAAGCGTAGCGTCTCTAGTCTAAGGGTTTATTCTGCGGACTTGGGGGCAATGAAAAATTTGTACACCAAGTACAGTATCCCTGCCAATATTCCCAGACTGATCAAGGATGCAGTCAGGTACAAAACGCTTCTGAGGATGGCAAAACCAACTACAGCCGCTACTGCGATCGCCAATATTTTACCAACACCAGGCAGCCCGTTAAACCAGTTAGTGACTCTGTTCAACAGAGATTTGACTGTAGGATATTCCTTAGTCGTCATCTGGATAGGTTGTCCCGCCTCGGTTTCCACCGTTGGCGAGGATGGTACTTGCTCGATTTCGGCTTCTAGTTGTTGAATTTTACGCTCTAAGTCTTGATTTTCTTGAGGATTCATCTTTGGTTTTTATACTCGCTTACAAAACAGACACATTGGCACTTAGCTATGCCTTTATGTTTGCAATCTTAACCAAGGTTTGTTTCCAAAACACTAGGACTAAAAAAAATAACAGTTTCTTTTGATTGGGAATTGGGAATTGGGAATTGGGAATTGGGGATTGGGGATTGGGAATTGGGGATTGGGGAAGAGGAAAAAGTCTTACCTAGTCCCTAGTTCCTAGTTCCTAGTCCCCAGCCCCCAGTCCCTAGCCCCCAGTCCCCAGTCCCCAATCCCCAGCCCCAGAAAGTGACACTTGAGAAATAGGAACATATGCGTAACACATTTAGCTTCTAATGTAGGAAGCTGATAGTATAAATGCCCTTAAAAAGGCAAGGGGATGACATGATGAAGACACTTTCTCAGTTGATGGTTGTTCCCGCGACCTTGGCTTTGATTTTGGCGGGTGCTGGTGTGGCTCTTAGTGATGCCCCAGTGATAGAAATTACGCCGAAATTGCAGCGCGATCCGCTTCAGATGAGCGGAACATCTGGCGGGCAAAAAAACAGCAATTGCGGTTATATTTCCCAGACACCGAATCAAGTGGTTAGGGTAACGGCAGACAAAATCGACTATTTGCGCTTGGGTGTACAAAGCACCACTGGTGAGCCTACGTTGCTGGTTGATGGGCCAGGAGGACGCTTCTGTGTGTTGGCAGATAAAGCTTCTGGAGACAATCCAGAAATTTCGGGAGTTTGGCTGCGCGGTAATTACTCGGTCTATGTAGGCGATCGCACTGGCGGCAAGCATCCTTATACCTTATATATCACCCAACAAAACAAGTAAATAGCTAATCGCAAAAGTTAATGGCTAATGGCTAATTGTTCAAGAGCCATTAGCCATTAACTTTTGGCTTTTTCAGTCTTCTAGCTGTTTAGCTAATACCTCAACCGCTTCGACATCAATAGTTCCGGGAGGTGTCAAGCGGTTAAAATGTCCCTGTTCTATCTTGAGTGGTTCGTTGCAGTTGGGGCATCGACACTCAGTTCGATTCAAAGCGCGGAATTCATAGTTACAGACGGGACACTCGTCACCAACTAAGTTGCGCTGCAACCACCAGCGAAAACCGAGGAAGGCGATCGCAGGCGTGATGAGGATTAACCCAATCAGAATCATAACCGACTTAACTAACCAGCCCAGCCCAATCGACCCCAGCAACCAAATAATCAGCAGAAGGGTAAGCCAAGAGCCGACGCCAGAAAGCTTGAACTGAAAGGTATTGGTGCTGTTCTGGTTCACGGCAGTCTCCAATGAAAGCTTGCGTTGTATGGAATAGTTCCATCGTAGTTCAGATTCAATTGTCCCTGTTAACACCAGTCACTGCAATAAGCGATCGCCGCCTGATGTCAGTTTGGTAGGATGCGATCGCGTTGTTTAGTTACGCCTATAGCAGTTCTAAACCAGTTGTGAAAAATTTTTTCGTTTTTAGCACTCTCGTCAGAAGAGCAAGTCGCTCTCCTGATAGTCCCACACTTTACAAATGAAATAGGATTGCTATATCTAATTATTCTCCGTGCCTCATATAAACTTCTCTACTAGGAAATGGAATTGTTATTTCTTCTTGCTGATAGCGGCGATGTAATGTTTTAATAAATTTATGTTTGGCAATTCGCTGATCCAAAAATTCATTTACTCTGAGAAATACCGTAAAATTTATACTATAATCTCCAAAGTTTTGATAAAGTAAAAACGGCTCAAATCCAGTAATATCTGGTGCAATTTCTTGCATAACCTCCTTAGCCACCTCGATAGTTACTTTTTCAACGTGTTCCAAGTCGCTATCGTAACTGACACCTACCGTAACGTTCAAAGTAATTTCTTTTGCTGGCAAATGATAGTTAGTAAAAATGGCCGAAGCCAGCTTGCTGTTTGGCACAATAACTACATTGTTAGGCAGTTCTTTAATAACTGTATTTCGCCAAGTGATATCTACTATATAACCCTCTTGCCCGGTTTCAATTTTTACATAATCTCCAGTCCTCACTTGTCCAGAAATAATCAGATATAAACCCGAAAACAAATTTGACAGAGTATCCTGAAACGCCAAAGCTACAGCTAAACCACCGATTCCTAAAGTAGCCAGAATTGGGGTAATAGAAATATTTAGAGTTTGCAGTATCGTCAATATGCCAAAAACAAAAACGATAATTCTCGCTAAATTAGAAAGTAATGATGCTGAAATTCCTTGGATTCTTTGAGTTAATAAATGAACAAAGCCAGCCGCAAGTCTAGCTAAGACTATCGTCACTGAATAAAGAAATAGGACAGTCAGAAACTTTTGCAGGATATCGGAAATTTTGTCGGAAATAATGCCATTTAGCTGAAGGCTAATAACAGCACCATAAAATCCGGCAATGATAAACCAGATTTTAGTTATGCCGCGCAGGGAATAAAAAAATAGATCGTTTCCTGGCAATCGAGTTTTAGCGGCAAATTTTTTCAAATTGTCGAGGAAAAATTTCTCAAAAATTCCCCCAGAGATTAATCCGACTAAGATTAATCCTAGGGGGACAATCCATTGCATCATTTTGAGGAACCCCTAATTAATGAACAAACGCGCTCGCATCTCTACAAGGTTAAGATATTTGTCTTAAGTTGGTTAAGATTTTCTGGGCTTAGAGTTACTTTCACTTCTACCTGCTGTTGAGTATCGCGTAAGGTAAGAATTTGGTTTTCACCAGCAGCAGTAACTTGCATCTGGGGATTTTTTAATTCCATCTTTTGATAGATGATTTCTGGTATGCCCACCCTAATAACCAGTTCTTTTTGCGATTGCGGATAGATATAGATTTGCTGACGCTGGTTATCTAATTCGAGTTTTCCAGGCGTGGTACTGCGTTCTCTATCTTCATCGGCTTTGTGCCAATAGAGAGTAATACCGCGAATTTCAGGTGTTTTTAGCTGAAATACTTCATCAAAGCGTTGGGTTTCCCAATCCAGTTCGATGACATCACCGCTTTGGGGAATAATTCGCTGTCTCCAAGCAATTTTTTTATCCGCGAGACTTGCCCACCATTCACGGATGGTAGCAAAGTTATTAGCATTATCGGGGTTGTTGCTGCCTTGTTGCCAGACGATTCTTGGTTGCATAACCGCTTACTGATTTCTCTTCTCTTTATTACAGTTTAAACCGAAGGTTCCCGTCCCGAACTCACTTGCAAAGAATTTGTAACTCACGTTTTGTAAATAAAGGAAGATTAATTAAAACAGGATAATATTATGCAACTAGATATTCCTAAATAGACAGTTGAAGAATATCATCGCATGGCAAAAGAACATCTATATTCTGCTGCTAACATTTCTGATTATTCTGTTTTAGATGTAAAGAATCGCTAGTTGCGTGGGTTTCAACCAAGTGCTAATGGTTATGAAAACGAGATGTTACTGGGGGAAGATGCCAGTATTTCGCCGCTGATGTTTTCTTTTCGTAATATGGCGATCGCGTCGTACCATAAATATTTTAGTTCTAGCGATCGCATCCTCTGGCTAAGTTTGGGTAAGCGCGATCGCTTATTCCTTGATTCGCCCACTCTAAAATTGGGTAAATGCGTTGGTGGTAATGCTAAGCAGGATTTAGCGATCGCTTATAAGATGATTTCGGCGTTTTGGCGGTTCCCGTCGTCGAGTTGCAAGTACCCAACCAGAAGCGATTAAAACGAACCGCAGAGGCGCAGAGTACGCAGAGGAAAGAGAGAATATCCCGATGGAAGCACAATATGCAGCGTGATGGGAGGATGAAATAAGCGATAGGATGCTGAGGATTTTCTAGGTGCGATCGCTTATACAAACTTTATTGCGCCAAACCACCTCCAACCTCGCTAAGAAATCTTAGCGCGCCCATCCCCCAGATCAACTGAAAAATATTGCTCAATACACTTTCAATTCTGATAATATGCCACAAGCGGCTAAAGAAGAATTAGAAAAGGCGACAGCTAAAAAAAATGGCTTCAGCGTCTATTACCTTTTTTACGAGAATCTTTGTAGAGACGTTGTATACAACGTCTCTACACGAACAAAACCTACTCACGCAGGTTTCATCAGACGCTATATATTAATTCTAAGTCCGCGCAGGCGCACGAAAGTTTGTATAGCCGCGATTTTAATCGCCAGGTATTTTGGCATATGTATACTCTCCCGATGAACTTGTTATTTCTTCCCAAACTGGATCTATTTGTTTACCACCTTAGAAACGGGTTGGGAGACAATCCCATGCAAATAGAAGAAAATCAGCAAGCCTTCTGGAATAACTTTCCTCCACAGTTACAAGCAATACTCGCCTCTGCTGAGGAGGCAATTTTTACCGATCCTGATTACCTGGAATTACTAACTATTGCGGGGGAAACTGAAGCTTTTTATACTTTTAGCGATCGCGTGGATGGATATCCCATCAAAGGCTTTTATTATCCGGTGCGCTTCAGCGATAATTACGGGCTTTTGTTTAATTCTCAAATCGACGATCGAGATTATCTACAATCGTTTAAATGCTTCCCAACTCTTAGAAAGCTGGCGGCTGATAAACAAGGTAATATCGGCAAAACCTGGATGATTTCTGGGGTTTTACCTCGTAATTCTGACACGCCTCTAGAAATCCTTGCCCAGGAAGCTTACCAAGCAGCGATGTTTGGGAAATGGCAAAAACCAAAAAAGGGAAATTTTCTAGGTGCAACAGTTTTTGAAATCTGGCAACCTCCCCATAGTGGGGACATAGAAGAAAATCACCACGCTATCATTATATTCTATCCAGATGTAGCGGCTGAAAGTGAAGCTGCCAAATATTACGAAGACTGGATGAAGCTATTCTCCTATCGCAATAAAATAATTTGGGCTTATTGTGAGTCGCAAAAACTAAGACAGGGGCTGCAAAATAGCTTTGTCCATATTTTTCAAGCTGGGGAAATACTCAAACAGATACCCTTGAAAAAATTGCAAGTTATTTTAGGAGAAAATATAAAAATCTTGTCTCAGTATGCTTCAGACTTAAACCATCTAGAAATTCAGTTGCATACAATTGAGACAACCCAGAAGAACTACCAAGAGCATTTAGACTATATAATTCAGAAAGCCAGTAGATATGGTGAAACAGATTTGCTTTTTCTAGAAGATTTTAACAAAACGGTAAAGCAAAAATACCAACTTCAAATCCAACAAGATATTGACAGCTTCAGCCCAGCATTGAGAGTGTTAGAAGACGTAATTAACACAATTCGAGGCATAGTAGAGATAGAACAGGCAAAACGCGATCGCAACCTAGAAAACATCGTCGCCGCTACTGGTGTCGGCGTAGGAGTAGCCTCAGTCGCCGCCTCAGCTGCCTCAGCCCTAATCAAAGATATAACCCAACCTTACCCCAACCAAATAAACAACCAACAAAACATAGTTTTACCCTTAGCTAATCTAGTAATTGTTATGTTGTTCAGCATTGGATTAGGCTGCCTAATTAGCGGTTATACCTGGAAACTCTTGCGTTATCGCCGCTGATCCGATTTTGGATTGGGAATTGGGAATTGGGAATTGGGAATTGGGAATTGGGAATTGGATAAGAATCTTGCCCAGTCCCCAGTCCCCAGTCCCCAGTTCCCAGTCCCTAGCCCCTAGTCCCCAGTCCCCAGTTCCCAGTCCCTAGCCCCTAGTCCCCAGTCCCCAGTCCCCAGTCCCCAGCCCCCAGCCTCCAGTCCCCATCTTCCTTCGTGGTTCAAATTCTTAAACTTAATGGACTTGCCGATAGTCTACCACCCCGATTACGTCGCACCACTCCCAGAAGGGCATCGCTTCCCCATGCCCAAATTCAGCAAACTCTACCAAATGCTTTTAGCTGATGGCGTAGCCATACAAGAGCAAATATACATACCCGAACACCCACCCCAAGAGTGGATAGAATTAGTCCACACCCCGGAATATGTCCAAGCATACTGCCAAGGCACCTTAGATGCCAAAGCACAAAGGCGAATTGGCTTGCCGTGGAGTCCTGCACTGGCAAATCGTACCTGCATTGCCGTAGGCGGCGCAATTCTCACAGCCAAACTAGCACTAACTCACGGTTTAGCTTGCAACACTGCTGGCGGAACTCATCACGCCTTTCCCAGTTACGGATCGGGTTTCTGTATTTTTAACGATTTAGCCATATCCGCCCGCGTCTTGCAACATCTGGGACTTATCCGTAAAATCCTCATCCTAGATTTAGACGTGCATCAAGGCGACGGTACGGCATATATTTTCCAAAATGACAACAGTGTTTTCACCTTCTCAATGCACTGCGAAGTCAACTTTCCTGGCACCAAACAACAAAGCGATCTCGACGTTCCCCTGCCAGTCGGGATGGAAGACGACGCCTACCTGCAAACTTTGGCAAAATACTTACCAGATTTGCTGTCAGATGTCAAGCCAGATTTAGTATTATATGATGCAGGTGTTGACCCTCATGCAGGCGATCGCTTAGGCAAACTTGCCCTTACCGACACGGGGATTTTCCGCCGCGAGATGCAAGTTTTGAGTACCTGTGTTGCTGCTGGTTTCCCAGTCGCTTGCGTAATTGGCGGCGGTTATGCCGACGATCTTGATTCCCTAGTTTACCGCCACTCCCTGCTACACCGAGCCGCCAGCAATGTATATCGCCAGTATCAGCTGTGATGCCAAACTAGAAGCAGAGGATTTGTTTAGTCTTCTTCGATACACTTTTGAACGGTGAGTGCAACCGTATCCCTAACTAATTACTCAAACTATCGCTGAGGAAAAATCGTGGTTCTATCAAAAGGCTTCGAGATTGAAATGTATACTGGCACCCCCAATGGTGACATTGTGGGCTTATCCGACCGGATTGTGGCAGACCTAGATGGATTCGTGCGGGAGCCAGATAGCCGCAACGTGGAATATACCACAGAACCGCTTTATTGTTACGACGAATTATTATGTGCCTTGGTGCGTCCTCGGCGGCAACTACGAGATTATTTAAAACGCCAGGGAGATTACACACTGATTCCGGGGAGTACGCTGTCATTGGGAGGAAGCGAAGTTTTCCGGCGTTCTGACCCCAACAACCCTTACCACGACTACATTGAAAACACCTACGGCACCAAGGTAGTTACAGCCAGCGTTCATATCAACATCGGCATCAGCGATCCAGAATTACTGATGCAGGCAATTCGCCTCATCCGCACAGAAGCACCCCTGTACCTTGCCCTCAGCGCCTCCTCCCCGTTTCTCGATGGGTTAGCCACTGGTTATCACTCGACTCGTTGGGGACTCTTCCCAAAAACTCCCGCCCACGTCCCCTTATTTGAAAGCCACGCCCACTTTATCCAGTGGACAGAAGATCAACTGAAAGCTGGGACGATGCAAAATGTCCGCCACCTCTGGTCATCTGTGCGACCAAATGGTAACGAGCGCCCCCACGACCTCAACAGGCTCGAATTGAGGATCTGTGACTTAATTGCCGATCCGATTGCGTTGCTGGCTGTCACAGCCTTGTTAGAAGCCCGACTGTTGCAGATGATTGATAATCCCAGCCTTGACCCGTTGCAAATGAGCCAATTGTCCTCAGAAGACTTGATTGCCCTCACCGATGCCAACGAAGATGCTGCTGCCCGTCACAGTTTAGATGCCGAACTGCGGCATTGGCAAGACGGTAGACCGATTTTGGCACGAGATTGGATTAAAGAAATTTATCAAGAAGTTTGGGACATGGCTAAACAAATGGGCTTTAGTTGCTTCCTCTCACCCCTACAAAAAATTCTTCGTGAAGGAAATGCTGCTGAGCAGTGGTTAAATTTACAAGAGCAAGGTCTAGATACTCACAGCGTGATGGTCTCCGCCATTCAAGGCTTGGCTGACCAAGAACAAGAACTAGAAGATAAATTGTGCCAGGGTTTAGTCGTCTGAAGTATTTGAGGGATTGGGGACTGGGGGCTGGTGACTGGGGACTAGGCAATATTTTTATCCAATTCCCAATCCCTAATCCCTAATCCCCAATCCCCAATCCCCAATTTCTTGATCCTGGGCTACCCTTAGTTGCTTTTTCTTGGCTTTTTGCTGGATAATTTTTCGGCGGCGGAGATTTTTGTTGAAATCAGAATATTTAATCTATTTGAAATTTGGAGGTCATATAAAAAATATGTATATATCACTTTGTCATTAAGTACATTTTGAATTGCCAGCATACAGTTGGTGTTTGAGTCAAAGAGTTCTTTCATCTCATGCCGTTTGTTGTCCTCGTTCATCCGCAAATTCCGCCCAACACGGGCAATATAGCCCGTACCTGCGCCGCTACAGGAACCGAATTGCATTTAGTAGGGCCGTTGGGTTTTGAAATCAGCGATCGCTACCTAAAACGTGCCGGATTAGATTACTGGCCTTATGTAAATCTGCACTACCACCAGCGTTTAGAAGACTTTCGTGCTTTCCAAGAGAACCACGGTGGGCGATTGATTGGCTTTAGCGTTTCTGGAAGTTGTAGTTATATTAAGTTCCAGTTTCAGGCTGATGACTGGTTATTATTTGGCAGTGAAACTACTGGGCTGCCCCCAGAAGTTCTTGCCCTTTGTAGTGCCACCGTCTATATTCCTATGGCACAGCCCCACGTTCGCAGCTTAAATCTGTCTGTAAGTGCGGCAGTTGGTCTATTTGAAGCCCGTCGCCAATTAGGGATTCTAGAAGGATGAAAAATGTCTGTAATCTTTAGTCACTGGTCATTAGCTGATGACCAGTGACTAATCACTAATCACCAACGACTCTTTTCCTTCACGCAGATTTTATTTACAATTCTTCAGTTATGCAGGTTACAAAATGGCTATGGCTTTGATAAGAAATTTCTATTAATAATAGGAGCCACGAAGGACAGCTGATGATAGCTTTTATTCATGCAATAGCTGGGAGTCTACAATTGCCCAAAACACCGTGCCTCAACCTATAGAAAGATTTTTGGGGCTGCCGGGTCAGTGCAATCTACGCCATAAGTTAGAGCGAACTAGATAATTCCACGGTTGTTGTATTGGGCAAAATAAGCTTAAAGTTTCATCTGGTAATAAACCAACAGCAGGATGCCAACAGCTAAAGTGTTCTGCAAGTATTCCGGAGCAAAGCAAGTCTAGCAAGTATGTTCCAATATCATCGACGCCAGAGTAATGAACAGACCTATAGCTTGCCAGCTCTTGACAAAAGGCTCATGGTTGACGCAATGATTAAATCTTCAGCTGAAGAGGTCAAGCCTGAGCTGTTCATGACTGAATTATGTTCCCAGTCGTGTAAACTTGTCTAAATCTAAAAATCAGGGTAATCTTGCCTAAGTATCATTACTGGCAGTGATTTAGATCACTTTTCGATGTGATTTGTCCTATTGACTGGTAAAACAAAATCATTCAGGGACAGTTAAGCGCTCGTCATAAGTTAGGAGGTCGTGTTTGAAACGCCCATTCACGCACAAGATTAAATCGATTCCTTCCTCTTCCTGTGCATCTGACAAGGATGCGAACGCATTGCTGTCCGCAGGAACGCAACCCGACTCAGATGCAGGTTCTTTGAAGCAAACTTCTCAAGAGACCAACCGTCGCGCTCGCACATCTGCGGCGATGATTGGATTGGCAATATCAATGGGAGCCTCCAGCCTCTTGTTGCCGCAAAAAGGCGACGAAGCAATGGCAGCAGACCCGGTTGCCGTAGAGCCAAGTTCGACAAATGCTACCGTAGCCCCTGAAAGTGCTGCTGTTTCCACCTTTGGAGAAGCAGAAACAACTTCCTCAGTCGCACCAGAGCCTTCTTTAGTAGAGCGGGAAGCTCAAGCAGTTGCGCCAGCACCAAAGGTAGAACCGGAAGCTCAAGCAGTCGCACCAGCACCAAAGGTAGAGCGGGAAGCTCAAGCAATTGCGCCAGCACCAAAGGTAGAGCCGGAAGCTCAAGCAGAATCGAAAAATGCCCCGCGCGTGATTGAACACAAAGTGCAGCAGGGGCAGACGATTTGGCAGTTGTCAAAAAATTACCAGGTAGAACCTGCTGCGATCGCCACTTCCAACGAGATAAAATCCAGCTCTGTCCTCCCAGCTGGAGAAGTGGTAAAAATTCCGTCAGTGAACGGCATCGTTCACGAAATAAAGCCAGGCGATACTGTAGAAAAGCTATCTGAGTCTTATGGAGTTCCTTCTTCCCAGGTGCAGCAATCAGCTGGGGTAGTCAATGCAGGAACGCTTCGGGTCGGTGAATCAGTTACGATTCCCGGCAACGTAAATGAGCTACTTAAAGCAAGACAAGACGCGGCAATGAACCGCTTGAAAGAGCAGCAAAGCCGCTTAAAGAGCAGTTTGTCCGAGTGGAAGTCTCAGGAGTTAAATAGTGAATCTGCTGGGCAGCCAGAAGTCACTGAACAAGCTCAAACAATTAATCCTCAATCCGCTGAAGTAGAAGTAGCGGATACCCAGGTGCCAAATTCGGTGGTAGCGCCGCTACCTTCCTTGAGTGTCCGGAATCGGGTGATTAACCACCTCCCCGCGAGCCAAACACAAGAGGCGATAGAAACACCAACGTTACCACTGCCTGGGGTAAATGAAACCCAGAGTGCGCCAGTACCGAATTTAGCAATTAACCAACCGCTGCCAGTCCAACCGCTGCCAGTTCAGACTGCGACAGCAGCACCAACACCGATAGCTGTTGTTGAGGCAGATGGAACCCCAGCAAAGCTTTACCAGGTAAGGCCAGGAGATACGCTTGATGCGATCGCTCGCACTCACGGCATTTCCAGATCAGAACTGATCCGGGCAAATCAGTTAGACAACCCGAACGTGATTCGGGTCAATCAACCCCTGAAAATCCCGCAAGCCCAGAGTGTAACAGTGATTCCAGGTCTTACACCAGTACCTGGACAATCTGTAGAGACAAAAGACTTCGCCTCTGAGTCTCCTAGAGCCAGTCTTTCTGTTCCCACTTTGCCTACCTCGGTGCCAGTCGTACCAACACAGATACGAGCGCAACAGATACGAGCGCAAGCTGAGGCTTCCCAACCCGTCGTCAAACCAGTGCTAGTTGCTAGTAATCCCTTACCCAGCACCACACTGATTGCTGACAACGATGTAAGTCAGTCTTCTAGCGAACAAATCGAACAAGAAGACTCCGACTACAGCCCGCAGATTGAAAAACTCCGGGGGGAAATTGTCAAGCTACGCCAACAGTATCGCGCTCAGCAGAACGGTGGCGCGGGCAACTCAAACGCTCCCGTAGCTAACATCGCTGTGCCGACTGCTCCCGTCACCGTAAAGGTAGCTCCTCCAGCCGCTAATCCGGTGAAGCCTTCTCAATACAACGCTCCGATCAATCCGGAGTATAGTCCCAATCGGTACAACGAAGCCGTACAAGCAGAAATGCAAAGACGGCAACAGCAGCGATCGCAGGCTCCAATCCAAATTAAGGTGCCTGCACCCGCCAATCCACGGACTACTAGAAGACAGCAGCCAGTGGTAGCAGCGGCACCATCAGGAGCAGACACCTATAATCCGACACTTCAAACCCCCTTCGGTCAGCAGGTTTCTCCCGAATTACCGCCTCTACCAGGGCCAAATCCCTACCTGCCAGACAACCCACAATTCACTGGATACATCTGGCCTTCAAAGGGTGTCTTGACCTCCGGCTATGGTCGCCGTTGGGGACGGATGCACAAGGGGATTGACATCGCTGCTCCAGTTGGCACACCTATTTTTGCTGCCGCTCCTGGGGTCGTGGTTTATGCACGCTGGAACTCTGGTGGCTACGGCAACCTGGTTGACATTCAGCACGCTGATGGTAGCCTGACTCGCTATGCCCACAACAACCGCCTTCTGGTGCGAGAAGGGCAACAGGTTGATCAAGGTCAGCAAATTTCGGAAATGGGCAGCACCGGACACAGTACAGGCCCTCACCTCCACTTTGAGGTACATCCCTCTGGACGGGGAGCTGTCAACCCGATGGCATTTCTACCTAAAAAGTAAAAATTACTTTTTACTTTTAAAGGAAAAAGGCAAAAGAAAAAATCTTTTGCCTTTTTTTTTATGCTATACTTGCAAAGGTGTAGAAAAGCACGGCTCAGTAGCTCAGTGGCAGAGCTAGGGACTCATAAGCCCTCGGTCGTTGGTTCAAATCCAACCTGAGCCATTACTAAAGACGGAAGGATGAAAGCTGAATTATTCCCCTTTCCCGTGCCTGCCTAAGTCGTGATAGTGGCGAATGAGTTCGGCAACTGACCAAGCTTGGGCGATCGCACCCTGAGCTGCATAGGGCGGATCGCCATCAAAAATTTCGGAAATTGAACCCAAACAAGCTTGTTGCTGGAAGTGTTCCAGCATCGGTTGGCAATCAAAGGGAACGGGTTCGGAATCGTAGAAACGGCTCCAAGCTCGGATATAGGGGCCAATCAGCCAACTCCAGACTGTGCCTTGATGATAAGCGCGATCGCGATAGTGGGAATTGCCAGCATAAGTACCCACATATTCCGGATCGTCCCTTTCGAGGCTGCGAAGACCATAGGGTGTTAAAAGCCTACGGGAGGCTACTTTTAACACAGAACGTCCTTGAGCGGCAGGAAACCCGCAATGATAAAGGGAGAGAGCTAAAACCGCATTTGGGCGAATCTTGGGGTCAGGCACATCATCCGGCGCAATCCTATCGTAGAAGTATCCCCGCCCTGGATTCCAGAATTTTTGCAGCGATGCTTTCACCTGTTGCGCCTGTCGGGTATAGCGATCGCGCTGATTACTCAGCCACCTGCTATTAGCACCCGGTTCGCTTAACAGCTGTTGCGCCCAACGGCTAGCCCAGCACAAAGCAGAGTACCACAGAGCATTTATTTCTACAGGTTTGCCACAACGAGGCGTTACCGGCTGACCATCAATCACCGCATCCATCCACGTAAGCGCCACGCCCGGAAAATCCCAAGTCACTAGCCCATCCGCCGCATCAATGCGGATATTGTAATCGGTGCCAGCCATGAAACCTTTGTATATCTGCCGCACCACGGGATACTGTTGCGCTAAGAATTCCCAATCCTGCGTCGCTTCCAGGTAAAGTCCTAGGGTTTCAATCCACCAAAGCGCAGCATCAATGCTGTTGTAAAATGGCTGCGCCCCAGCATCCGGAAACGCATTCGGAATCAAACCATTGCGACAAGAGCGCCCAAAAGTTTCCAGCAGTCCCTTCGCCACAGCGTAGCGCCCAGTTGCTAAAGCTAATCCGGGTAGAGCAATCAGCGTATCGCGTCCCCAGTCATTAAACCAGTGGTAGCCAGCAATCACCGTAGGGCCAGCAATAGATGCACGGTAAACGATAAACTGGTCGCCGGCTCGTAAAAGTTGCTGAAAAATTGGAGATTGTCTGTTGTCGGTTGGGGTTGGTAGGTTGGAAGATTCTAATAACGTTTCAACTTGACAACTTGGCCACTGATACAATCGTTGTTCCTGTGTCTGCACCGCTTGCTGAAAGTCTAGCGGACTGAGGTCTGGTTGGTCGGGGTGGGGCAATCCGACTTTTGCTTCTAGGGCAATCGCGTCTCCCGGTTGCAGCGTCACCGTCAAGTATCCGGGGCTATAGAGGTCTTCCGTGTCGGCTAAACCGCGCTGCTTCTCCTCTGGATAGTAATAATGCCAGTACCAAACCCCTTCCTGTTTATAGTCTCCCGCACTCCAGCGCAGATGCCAGGGTGTCCCAGTCCAATCTGGACGCATGGCTTGCAAGCAGATTTGCTGTTGCGCCACCAATTGGGAAAAGCGTAATTCGGATGCGGCCGATTGCTGGTGGTGAAAATTGCGATCACCTATTACAGGTCGCAGCCTCAGCGTCGCCGCAGTGTCGCCTTCATAGCGATACTGAATCAAAATCCGGTTGCCAGATTCTTCCTCCTTTATCCTTCCATTGGGCATCACCAGCTGCCTGACTAGCTGCCAGTTGCTTTGACTCCAAACCCAGGTGGGAACTGGCTCAATCTCAAAAGAACGCAGCAACTGATACCCCAAAGGGTCAACTTTGCCATTCGTCCAGAAATTTGTTGAAAGTGCAAAAATCTGCCCTGCTACTTCCAAACTGGCATCCAGGTGAGATAGTAATAAAGTCCGCTGACTCGGCGGATCGAGGGCAGCAATCAACCAACCGTGATAAGTTCGAGTCCGGGCATCACAGACCGTACCGCTGGCAAAACTCCCTAACCCGTTGGTAAGCAGCCACTCTCTCGTATCCAAATTATCCATTCCTACTCAAACTCGTTATGAGTATGATATATTCGTAACAGATCGTAAATAAACAATCGTTGCGTCCAGGGTAGACCCAAACTAGATTACCCCTGAACCAGCTCATTTAGTAGCAAAATAATTCAAGGAGAATCGATTCATGACTCACCACGCAGAAGGGTGCCTTCGGGTTGGACAAGCTGCCCCTGACTTTACTGCAACCGCTGTGGCAGATCAAGAATTTAAGACGATTAAACTGTCTGACTATCGTGGCAAATATGTAGTCTTATTCTTCTATCCCTTAGACTTTACATTTGTTTGCCCCACGGAGATCATCGCTTTTAGCGATCGCTATGAAGAATTTCAGAACCTCAACACTGAAGTCCTCGGCATATCGGTTGACAGTGAATTCTCCCACCTAGCCTGGATACAAAGCGATCGCAAACAAGGCGGTGTGGGCGACCTGAACTATCCTCTAGTTTCTGACATCAAGAAAACCATCAGCGCTGCTTACAACGTCCTCGATCCTGAAGCTGGAGTAGCACTGCGCGGTTTATTCATCATTGACAAAGAAGGAATTATCCAACACACGACTATCAATAACCTCGCAGTTGGTCGCAACGTCGATGAAACCCTGCGTACCCTCAAGGCGTTCCAGTACGTGCAGTCACACCCCGATGAAGTGTGTCCCGCTGGTTGGCAAGAAGGCGACAAGACGATGGTTCCCGACCCCGTTAAGTCCAAGACTTACTTTGCCGCTGTTTAATTTCCAGATAGCGAGTCAATTTCAAGACTAATTGAGTCTTGAATTAATTAAGTAAAACCCCAGCACAGCTTAGATAAAGTGTGCTGGGGTTTTACTTAATTACTGTAACTGCTGTAACGTTGCTTTCACGATGTCTAGGTGTTGTTGATTGTACGCGATCGCTTTGTCATACTCTCCTAATGCACAGTAAGCATTGACTAGACTGAATAAAAGTTGAGCTTCCCCTCGGTGGTCTTGCATTTTCCGTGTGATGGTCAAACTTTTCTGATAGCAATCGATTGCTTTGTTATAGTTTCTTAGAGAATAGTAAACACTTCCCAAATTTCCTAGAGCCTTCGACTCTCCTGAAGCATCTTGGATTTTAGTAAAAATTTTTAGTGCTGCCTGCAAATATTTCAAAGCTTCTGAATAGTGTTTAAGTTGCATTAGGGTAGAACCTAGATTGCCCAGTAAATTTCCTTCCTGCTGGTAATTTTGGAGTTCCCTAGAAATCCCTAAACTTTGTTGGTAGCAATCAATTGCTTTGGCATACTTGCCCTGATAACCATAGATGAGTCCTAAATTTAACCAAGACCACACCTCGCCACGACAGTCTTGGAGTTCCCGCGCAATGGTTAAACTCTGCTGCATATACTCAAGCGCTTTGTCATAGTCTCCCAGGTTAGCATAGGTAAAACCTATATTTCCGATAATACCCCCCTCGATCATGCGATATTGAAATTTTTGCACAATTACTAAGCACTGCTCATAGTAATAAATACCTCTGCTATAGTCTCCTAAAGAACAGTAGATAGGTGCTAAATTTGCAATAGCCGTATGCTGTCCATGCGGATCTTTTATTGCTCGTGCAATGCTAAAACTTTGCTCTTGGTAATTAGTTGCTTTGTCATAATATTTTAAGCGAAAGTAAATCATTCCCAGGCTACCCAGAGCATTCATTTCTCCCAGGTAATCGTGAATCTTTTGTGCGATCGCTAAACTCTGCTGACAGCAATCAATCGCGCTGCAATTATCTCCCATGTCACTGTAGGTAAGTCCTAAATCGTTTAAAACTCGCCCTTCTCTCCAAGGAGCTGGAATTTCTTTTGCAACTGCTAAACTCTGCTGATAAAAATCAATAGACTTAACAAAGTTGCCTAGAATATCGTGTATGCTGCCAAGATCGCTCAAAATAGTAGAGGTTAATGTGGGGCTTAACTTGCCTAAAATCCTGTTGGATAAGTCAGCCTGTTCGTGATAGTAGCCCCAAATGTATAGTTGATTGCGTAATTCATCATTGTTAGGAGTATTAAGTTGAGTAAAAATGATTTTGCCAGCTTCTTCCCAAGCTTCTACTTCGCAGAGATGATGAAACGCTTCCAGGTAGCCGCGCACTTTCTCTAAATTAGTAGCATCCGGCGGTGGCTCGTCCTCAACTGTAAGGTAGTATTCTACTGCTGTGTAATTGGCAAGTTGGTCAATAGGAACTTCCTCTAAATTGATATTCAGCTTGGCATACAGCAATTGTCCCGGTGTAGTTGAGACGGCTGAATCAGTCATAATCTACATGAGACGGCTGAGATTTTGAGTTTTTGATGATCGGGTATAGATTGCTGTGTATTATCATCTACCTAAAGCTTTGCTCTCAAAACTTGCTCAGCAGTTAGATTCAACTCCGGAAAGGTTGCAGATATAATTCGTTGACTACCCCTAAATTCTTGTTTCTGGTAAACCTGGTTTTGCAACTGGTGGACTGTGACGCGCTTATCTCGCTTAGATTCTGGATTGACAATCCAGTATTCAGGAATGCCTAATTTTTGATACTCTTCTAATTTTTCTTTGTAGTCATCTGCTTTTGAACTAGGACTAACTATTTCCACAACTAACAAGCTAGGAACTCGCAACACTGCTGACTGATTCATTAGAGTTTCTGCCAATTCTAGCGGTACAACTAACACATCAGGCAGTCGTGCGCTATCTTCCTCAGTTTGTTGTCCAACTTCCCTAAATGCCTCCCATGTATAGCCAAGCCGTTCTATTTCACTATCAAACTGGCGTTCTAGAAACTTGGCAATTCTAATATGTAGCAATGTCGGCGGATTCATTAGTTTTAGTTGCCCACCCACCAATTCATAGTGATTATCTGTACCGTCATCATAGTTCAAGTATTGTTCAAAATTAAGCTTGGGTTGAGTGGTAGTTGTCATGCTGACTTCACCTCATTTTTTAGGCTTTGCAATAACTTTTTATTGTGTTCCAGGGCCACACTGCGAACTAAATTGTGTTGTCCCAAAACGCGCTTATTGTTGTGGTTAACTGATTCCTCAGCCAGAAAGCGGTTACATAATTCCTCTAATGCTCTCTCTTGGCGTTCTTGGCTACACTGCTGATTTTCTAAACGCTTCACCAAGTTGAGCAACTGCATTAACCATCCTTCTGCTTGCACTGGAGCGCGATACACCGAAGCCGCACAAATCAAAATATAAGCATCCTTAACTTGCTTCTGTAGTCGTTCAAATGCAGCTTCTAAGCGTCTTTCGTTCACTTGGTCTCGCACTTCTCTAGTAAGTTTGTGTAGCTCCCATTCATCTTTTTCTCCCAGAATCTTTCCTTGCTCTACTTCCGCTAAAGCTTTTTCTACTTCTTCTATTTTCTCGCGTGTCTTTTCTCGTTCATCATTCCAGTACGCTTGTACATTTCCATAAAAAGGCTCATTTACAACTTCTCCGATAATCACTCTCAACACTAGAGGATGACCTTTGTACGCTTTTCCCATTCGCATCAGCAGAGGTTTATCCGGTGAGTCTTGGCTCACATCTAAACCTGTAGTTTCAAACAATGCTAACTGCTCCGATTCCTCTAGTCCATATAAGATTTGGCGATGCCAAAAATTGGGGTAACGGGAAGCTATATTTTTTAACTTAACAGGTAAATCTTGTGAAGTGATGATTAATCTGCTTTGGCAAGATTCTGCTGACAATATGCTGTTAAAGAATTTTTCCCAGCAGTTATCGACAAAATCACCCCAGCGATTTTCTTTATCTCGTGTCAGTAATGTCTCCAAAGAATCAACTAGCACTAGCACCCGATTATCTCGTAGGTGTTTCACTAACCTGTCCAACAATCGCTCTGGCTTTTTATCCTCTGGTGGAACTTTCTCTCCCCACTCCTCTAGCCATCTAGCAGCGACACTAGCAAAAGCAAAGTCTGTGGACTTCACCTCATTGTCAAAATTTGCTCTCTTGAACCTATTCTTCCAGTCTCCTTGGAACCAGTCTTGCAGTTCAACTGCTAATTTTTCAGCTATAGCAGTTTTACCTATTCCCGTGAGTCCCAGGATGAGCAGGAGGCGACATGAACCACGCACCTTCTCGCTCAATGTGCTAACTAGCTCCTTTCGACCTACCCAGGCATTATCATAGGCAAAAAAACCTTCTGGGGGAGCAAACTGCTCAAAGACGACTGTATCGCCACCTTGACCAAGTGGCTGAGTAATTTCTCGTTTATCTAACCCCAAGGCGTCACAAATTTCTTCAAACTTGGAGATATAAATGGGCTTGCTGTTGATAAAGTTACTGACTGTGGATAGAGCTATTTCTAGATGCGCTGCTAAGTCTCCCTGGGTTAGAAAACCATTACGCTCAAGAGCCGATATGACTTTTTGCTTGCGGTCTGGGTGAATTTTGACAGTTCGTGGCATGGTTCATCCCAAAAAATTTACCTAGATTGTAGCAACCTACACACTGAGTCCAAGTCAGTTATGAACTCAGCTATCAATTCAGGTATCACTCAGATTCGACCTCAGTAAGCATTTTCAGAATATTGGGTTGTAGAGTTTTTAAGGACAAATAACTCAATGTCTCAATTACAACCCATAATGTACACCAGCCAACCAAGCTCAACGACTTTACCAATCGATCCAACTCCGTTATTACAGAGCAATAGCCCAACTGCGATTATTCTTAGCATCGCGATCGTGCTTTGGGTCTTGCGCCCAGTGATGTTGCAACAAAATTCAGGTACTTCTAATAAGAAGAAGTAGCAATCCGCCAGTTTGAAGGTTAATCGCATCTCCAATTCAAGGATGCGATTTTTGTTGGGGATGAAAGCGCGATCGCTTCTTCCTCAAACCTGCTCACAAAGAAGTAAAGCAATATTAAAATTACAACAATAAGAGCAAAATGGTATTAAAATGCTGACTTCTACCGACTTTAGCGGACTGCTGAATCAACGCTTTTTCCAGAATTTCTTTCCGATTCCAGCAACAAATAGTCTGAATCTGGGAGAAACTACGCCAAACTTTGAATTACCGGACATCACCAACGGCGGGAAAGTCAAGTTATCCGATTACAGGGGACAGCCTGTTATCGTGGCACTTACCCGCATCTTCACCGAAAAGCAATATTGCCCGTTCTGCTTCCCGCACATCAAAGCGCTGAATGAAAACTACGAGCAGTTCACCAGTCGGGGGGCAGAGGTGTTGATGATTACCAGTACCGATGAGCAACAGAGCAAAATTGTTGTTAAAGACTTGGGTCTAAAGATGCCGTTGCTGAGTGACCCCAGTTGTCGCACATTCCGGGCTTACTGTACGGGTCAGGCTTTGGGTGCGCCTTTGCCTGGACAGTTCGTTATTGACAAAAATGGAATTTTGCGCTACAGGCATTTGTTTTCCTTCCTCGACCATAATGCCTCTGTGGAGACGCTGTTAGATGCAGTCAGCCGATTGTAGATTCAGGTAAACCTCTCCCCAACCCCTCTCCACCTCTCCCTAACCCTCTCCTAAGAGGAGAGGGAAAAGGAAGATTTTTTTTACGGGAGAGGGACTTCCAGTTTGCTCCCCTTCCCTTCAAGGGAAGGGGCTGGGGGTTAGGTCTACGCCTACAGCTTCACCTGCGCTAAGTTGCTGCGGGGGTTGAAGGTGCGACTGGCGCGGATTTTTTCATAGTATTCGCGTTCAGTTGGGGTAATGTCTCTCGGCGTTACCAGCTGAATTTTCACTAACTGGTCGCCGCGATCGCCTTTAGGGTTGCGCCAACCTTTGCCGCGCAGTCGCAGAGATTGACCGGAACGGACTCCAGGGGGAACGTTGACGTTGACGGTGCCATCTGGTGTCGGAACCTCTATTTGCGCCCCCAGGACGGCTTCATCTGGCGTTACAGGCACTTCGCAGACTAGATTATCGCCCTCAAATTGGAAGAAAGAGTGCGGCAGAAGTTCTACTATTAAATACAAGTCGCCCCGCTGTTGGGTGTAGGCACTGACAGAGCCTTTGCCTTTGACGCGAATGCGGCTGCCGTTTTTAGCGCCGGGAGGAATTCGCACTTCAATAGTTTCATTTCCTAAAGACAGACGCTTCTGAACGCCGTGAAATGCTTCGGATAAACCCAGTTTGATGCTGGCTTCTCTATCGGCGCTTACTCCAGAAGGCTGTTCGGCAAAACCGCCAAAGTCTGTATATCCAGTTCCAGTGGATGTGCGATAGCTTGTCCGCCGTCCGGTGCTGCGTCCACCAGTTCTCGCACTAGCACCGCCTAAACCGCCGAGAAGATCGTTGACGAATTCATCAAAATTCGCGTACTGGCTAAAGTCAAAGCCTTCAAAGTCAACGTTAGTTCCAGCGCCGCCGCCGCCGCCGCTGAATGGCGATCCTTCTCCGACTTGTCTCCAGTATTGCCCAAATTGGTCGTACTTTTGGCGTTTTTCTGGGTCAGATAACACTTCGTAGGCTTCGCTGACTTCTTTGAAGCGTGCTTCAGCCTCTTTGTTACCTGGGTTCATGTCGGGGTGGTATTTTCGTGCCAGTCGGCGGTAGGCTTTTTTAAGTTCGTCTGAACTGGCGGTTTTGTTTACTCCCAGGATGGCGTAATAGTCTTTGAAGTCGGTTGCAGCCATCAGCCTATCTCCTCTGCTTTAATATTTAGTTTAAGTTTTTTTATTTAGATCCCTCAGAGCTAGGCTATCAAAGGAGTCAATGGGTTTAAGTTCGGTTCTTTCTCATGGATGCGATCGCAATTTCCGTACTTGTCACAGAGTACCGGCTCAGACGATCCAATCCATCATTCAGGGCTGGTGGTGCGTCTTTTAGTTGTTGGTACATACTCAGTATGACTTCTTCTGGAACTTGACGCTCGCGCCTTCTATTCCTCTCTAGACACTCCTCTAGTGGCGTATCCAACCATATCCCTGTGATGTGGGTAAAACCAATGTTACGGGAAATAGCGATCGCTTCCCGACGATGTTTCCTAGCCGCATTTGTAGCATCGTAAATCGCCTGATGTCTCTCCCGAAGGGCTTGGATTAATTGCCGCTGTAGTTCATGCCATATAAAATGCCACTCACCCTGTACGGCTTCATCTCCAAATAGTTGCTCTCGAATCCCATCTGTGGAAATCAGTCGCCGCTGTTCACATTCTGCAACCAGTTGTTTTGCTAAAGACGATTTGCCACTACCGGGAAGTCCAATTAGTAAAAAAAGTGCTGAATATTTAGGAGTTAAGAGTGAAGAATGAGGAGTTATGGGAGCATCAGAATTTAACAAATTAATTGCCCTCAGACTAGAATCGATGCTCCACAAACAAAGCCTGCCGGGAGCAGGGTATATATAAGTCTGCGAAGGTGGACTTTGTTTGTGCGGTTGCGATTAGGAACATCCCCTGATATTTTTGCTCTCATTCAGATGCACCCGAAGCTATTAATTCAAAACTCATAACTCCTAATACCTAAATCACCGTTCCATCGGCAATTACGGCATTTTTCAGCACTACAACAATACCGCTGCGGATGTAGAAACCTTCGTCTTCACGGTTGGATTCTTCCACGCGGTCTTTATTGACAATTTGGACATTGCAACCAATGTGAGCGTTTTTGTCAATAATGGCGCGGCGAATTGTTGTTCCTGCACCGATACCCAGGGGAACCTTCCCATCTTGAGAGTTAGAGTGTCGTTCAGCGAAGGGTTGATAGTAGTCTGCACCCATTACCAGAGTGTCTTCGATCAGACAACCGGATTCTATACGCGATCGCACTCCCAATACCGAATGCTGGATCCGGCATTCTTTCAGGATGCAGCCTTCCCCAATAATCGATTCTGTTATCTGGCAATCTAGCAGCTTACTGGGGGGCAAATAACGAGCGCGAGTATAAATCGGGGCGTTTTCATCATAAAAGCTGAAAGGAGGCTGTGGTTGCCGGGTCAGAGTCAAATTAGCGTCATAAAACGCCTCTATGGTTCCAATATCTTCCCAGTAATCATCAAACAAGTAAGCTTGAACGTTGAAATCGTTCGCCGAAGCTGGGATGATTTCCTTACCAAAATCGGTTCTATCGAGGTTAGTTTGCAGTAGCTGCATCAACACCTCTTTTTTAAAGACATAAATCCCCATTGAGGCAATAAAGGGATTTTTCTTTGCTTGTTCTGGATCTAAACCCAGGGTAGTCGTATCGACTTCCATACTCCGCAACGCATCGCCTTTCGGCTTTTCGCTGAAGTCAACCACCCGCCCGGTATCATCAATTTTCATCAAGCCAAAATCCGATGCGCGACGCTCATCCATCGGCACAACGGAGAGGGTAATATCGGCATTGGTATCACGGTGGCGTTGCACGAACTGGCGATAGTCCATCCGGTAGAGATGATCTCCCGACAAAATCAGGTATTCATCAACGTCCCACTCGTCCAACAGCCAGAGATATTGGCGGACAGCATCGGCGGTGCCTTGGAACCAGTTGGGGTTTTCCGGAGTTTGCTGGGCGGCTAGCACCTCAACAAATCCCTCTGTGAACCCAGAAAAGCTATAGGCGCGGGTGATATGCCGATTGAGTGAAGCTGAGTTGAATTGAGTTAGGACGTAAATTTTGAAAATTTCTGAATTTATGCAATTACTGACCGGGATATCGATCAAGCGATATTTTCCTGCCAGCGGTACAGCTGGTTTAGCCCGCATCTTAGTTAACGGGTAAAGACGGGTGCCTGCGCCGCCACCGAGAATAATAGCTAATACTTTTTTCACGCTTTAAGCCTCCCGACTGCCAATGAACTTCCAAGACCAGTGTCGGACTGTGTGGGGAAGTTTGCAAGGGGGGGATTGGGGATTGGGGATTGGGGATTGGGGATTGGGGATTGGGAGAGTTATGAGTTATGAATTAGTTACTCTTGGTTTGATAACTTGTTCCTATACCCAATACCTCGTCCTTAGTCCCCAGTCACTTAACTTTTCCCTATACCCATTCCCCATTCCCTAGCCCCCAGTCCCCAGTCCCCAATCTAAATTTGCAGTGCCATTTCCATTAAGATTTTCTGGGCGCTTTGCTCTTTTTCCTTGCCGTCGGGGTGACGTTGGACGTATTTGCCATCAGGTTGTAAATCCCAGGCTTGACGGTTGTCTGCCAGCATGATGCCGAGTATTTCTTGCAGGTCGTTGGAGATGTCTGGATCTTCTATGGGAGCGATCGCTTCCACTCGTCGATCTAGGTTCCGAGACATCCAGTCAGCGCTGCCAATATACACTTCTGGTTTACCGTGATTGTGAAAGTAATAAATCCGGGAATGTTCTAAAAAGCGCCCAACAACGCTAACCACCCGGATGTTTTCACTCACCCCTTCCAGTCCGGGACGCAGACAACAAATTCCCCGCACAATCAGATCGATTTGCACTCCAGCGATGCTTGCTTGATACAGGGTGGCAATAATTTGGGGGTCTGTGAGGGAGTTCATTTTGGCGACAATGCGACCGCTTTTACCATCCCTACAGTGTTCCATCTCGCGGCGGATCAAGGCGACAAAGCGATCGCGACAGTTCACTGGCGACACCAACAGCTTCCGATAAGAACGCTGTCGTGAGTAACCAGTCAAGTAATTAAACAAATCTGTCAAATCCGCCCCCAAGTCTTCGCGGCAGCTTAACAGCCCCAAATCTGTGTAAATTCGCGCCGTTTTCGCGTTATAGTTCCCCGTACCAATATGGACGTAGCGGTGAATCCGGTCTTCCTCGCGGCGCACTACCAGCACTACTTTCGTGTGAGTCTTCAAACCCACCAAACCATAGACTACATGGACTCCAGCTTGTTCTAACTTCCGCGCCCAGTTGATATTATTCTCTTCATCAAAACGGGCTTTCAGTTCCACCAGCACGGCTACTTGTTTTCCCTTTTCCGCTGCTGTAATCAGCGCCTGAAGAATCGGCGAGTCGCCAGTAGTGCGATACAGCGTCATTTTAATCGCCAACACGTTCGGATCGTGTGCCGCCTGGGTAATGAATCGCTGCACCGTCCCTCCAAACGAGTAATAAGGATGGTGAACCATCAAATCTGCATTACGAATTACAGAAAAAAAATCTTCTTTCTCATCCGAACCCTCTTCATTGAGGCGTCGCAGGCGTGGCGGTACAACTGGAGTCCACGCAGGATCTTTGAGTTCCGGGATTGGCAATGCCATAAACGACATCAAATCTGCCTGTCCCAGCACTCCTTCCACCTCGTAGACATCTTTTTCTGATAGTCCCATTTCCCGAATCAGCATTCCTCGCACTGCTTCAGGCATGGAAGCTAAAATTTCCATCCGCACCACATCACCCCCAACCCGGCGTTTCCGCAGTTCCTGTTCAATCGCCAGTAGCAGGTCATCGGCTTCGTCTTCTTCCACGTCGATATCTGCATTGCGGGTGATGCGGAATGGGTGATATTCCTGAATATTCATCCCCGGAAACAGAGATTCTAAATTATGGGCGATTACCTGTTCTAAGGGTATGCCAGTCCAAATGTGTCGCTGATTTTCGATGATAGATGACCGACTGCCAACTCCAGCTTCTTTTGGCAAGGGTACAAACCTGGGTAAGGTGTTCGGGACTTTGACTCTGGCAAACAATTCTTCCCCAGTGTCCGGGTCTTTCACCACTACGGCGAGATTGAGGCTAAGGTTGGAAATATAGGGGAAGGGATGGCTGGGGTCAACAGCTAGCGGAGTCAGAACTGGGAAGATTTGCTCCTCAAAATACTTTTGCAGGTAAATTCGCTGTTCCTGGTTCAAATCCACGTAGTCTAGAAGATGAATGCCCTCTGCCGCCATCAAGGGCCGCAATACTTGTTCAAAGTGTTGATGCTGTAGTGCTACTGGGGAGCGGGTCTTAATGCTAATCAGTTCTAACTGTTCAGTTGGTGTCCGACCATCGGGGGGCAGTTTGCTTACTTTCGCTTCTTCCTGTTGCTTCAGCGCCGCAACGCGCACCATGAAGTATTCATCCAGGTTAGAACAGAAAATGGCTATAAATTTTAGGCGTTCTAATAGGGGTGTCCGGGGGTCGATGGCTTCATTCAACACCCGATTGTTAAACTCTAACCAGCTGAGTTCCCGGCTGAAATAATATTGTGGATCGTTGAGATTAATTTCTTGTGTAGTTTTTTTTGATTTCGGCATAATCTTAAGGGACACAAAGGGATGACTATTCCATCAATGATGGCTTTATACTATCGTGCGATATAAGAGCCAGAAACTATCTGACGGTAGGTGAAAGCCGTGTGGAGATAAAAGGAGCGATCGCTACGCCTTTGTTTCGCCTTAGACTTCACCAGCGCTGGTCGCCAAGCCTATTCCCATCGGACGATAGCCATGCGATAAGCTTTTTTCAACCAAATACCTCATCTTCCCTTCCCCGCCACCACTCACCCAGATTCATTAAATCCTGATAAATATCTGCTAATTCTTTAGCATATTCCTCTGGGGAAATCGTCGGGCGACGTTCTTGGAGTTTCTTTAGGCGCAATTGCACTAATAGCCAAGGCTTGGAGATGCTATCTGTTGCTTCGAGGTATTGCGCTAGTTCTTTACTATCCATGATTTAGCTGGTGGTTATTTTACTTTCTTTAAAGATACAGGCAACCAAATACAGATAATCATAAAAAAACAGCCACTACTTAAAAGGTGACTGTTTTCAAGATGATTAAATTTGACGTAGCTTAAACATCAGCAGTTATTTAAGCAGCAGCCGATAAATTTTGGGCAACAAAGTCCCAGTTGATCAAGTGGTCAACAAAGTTCTGCATGAAGTTTGGACGGCTATTCTGGTAATCCAGATAGTAGGCGTGTTCCCAAACATCCATCGTCAGTAAGGGAGTTTGTCCGTAGGCAATTGGGTTTTCCGCATTCGGAGATTTGGCTACTTTCAGGGTGTCGCCATCCTTGATCAGCCAAGCCCAGCCGCTACCGAATTGGGTGCCTCCGGCGGTTTTGAACTCTTCTTTGAATTTATCGAGGCTACCGAAGCTGGCGTTAATCTTTTCCGCTAGTTCGCCACTAGGATTGCCGCCTCCATTCGGTTTGATGCCATTCCAATAGAAGGTATGATTCCACACCTGAGCAGCGTTGTTGAATATAGCAGCTTTGTCTGAAGCTTTGTAGGTTGCCTTGATGATTTCTTCAAGCGACTTGTCGGCTAGTTCCGTGTCCTTAACCAGGTTGTTGAGAGTGTTCACGTAAGCAGCGTGATGCTTGCCGTAATGGAACTCAAGTGTCCGCGCCGACATACCAGACGACTCTAAAGCGTCTTGATCGTAAGGTAAAGGGGGTAATTCAAATGCCATTGTGTTCAATCCTCTGCTAACTGCTTTCTAGCTTAAAACCAATGGAGAAGGTTTTTTCTTCTTAAAGCTATAAGTCTCGCCAGATCCAGGTTGCGATCGCTAGCGATATAAAACTTAACCACTGGATTGTACCTTAAAAGTCAAGAGACAGCCAAAATCAACGCTTTTTGCCAATTCAGAAGGTGCCATCCAGTAATTTCTCCCGATTGCATCTATCCAAAGGGATAATTAATAGTGGCTCAAAACTTCTTTAACAATTTCGATTGCCGCTGCTGGAGTATTGGCAATCAAAATAGAGTCTTCAGACAAGCTTTGGAAAAAGACTTTACTTTCTGAATGATTGGTTAACAAAATTACTTTTTTATGGTTTTTCAAAGCCAGGGCAATTTCCGAAGCCGTTCCCGCACCCATGCCACAGGCAATCACAACATTAGAGGAGAGGACATTAATATTATTTCTCGCATTTCCCATATCGGTGACAATCGCAATATCTACGGCATCAGAAACAGCGCTGGTATCGTTAGTAGGAAGAATTCCAATCGTTAAACCATTGGCAGCTTTTGCGCCCTTACTCGCTGCATCCATCACACCCGCATTTCTACCGCCAGTCAACAATATCCATCCCGCTTGGGCGATGAGTTCGCCTAGTTTGTAGGCATTTTGTAAGTCGGTTTCGGTGGCGTTGGCACCTGGCCCCATAACGCCAATGATGATTTTTCTCATACAGATTAGCTTTTCGCCATTAGCTTTAATATCGTCGGTAAGAGGCAGTGCCTAACCCGCAAAGTGAAAATTTAAGTTACTATTGCAACACTAGGCTATATCAAACAAACTTCATAGCAAAGTGATGTAGCAGCTCTTAAATTCTTTCGTCCCACATCTTTGGTGGGTAGGAGGCAATGCATGATTGGCGCTATTTCTTTCACCACTCTCACAATCTAGAAGAAGGCACTTACCGCATCTTTGAGCCGCAGTGGAAAGCAGAGATTCTGCACTGGTTTGGGCGAGAGGATATGGCAAGGGATCAAAAAGAAGAGTTTATCAAGGCTCTGGTAGATTTTGACGACGGATGCGGAGATTTTTATAATACCCGTGCCTATTTCCTAGCAGCAGAGGCGATCGCTCACTTCAAGGAGTGTAGCTTGGGGGATGCGATTGTCGGACAGTTGCTCAAATGGAGCTATGTCTATTTCAACCAAAAAAAACAAGACTGGAAAAAATTTCCCGCTCGGCTGGCTGAAACAGCAAGAAAAACACTGGAAACGACGGACAGAGAACGGGTAATTGCTGCCTTTGTCCAGCTATTGCATACGACTGAGAGTCGGCTTACTCTCCGACACGCGGCTGTTCGATTGGAGAGACTCGATCCGGGAAATAAAACTGCGATCGCTGCTTTAGTGCTGCTGATGCAGGTGACACAGAATGAATCGACGCTCTTGAAGGTCATTCTTAACTTGAGCGAAATCGATCCAGGCAATCCCATCTTAATCCCGGCTCTAGTTAAACTGACTCAAACTACTCCAGCCCAAGTACAGATACTTCGAGATGCGGCTGAGGGGATAGGGGAAGTTGGTGCAGGTAATGAAATGGCGATCGCTGCCTTGATCCATCTGACGCAGATCGCAGAAGATCGGTTTATTCCTAAAGAACAGAATCGCCATTATGATGAATTCATTCATACGTATGCAGCGAGGAATTTAGGGAAAATAGGCGCAGGCAATGAAACCGCGATCGCTGCTTTGCTCCAGCTGATGCAGAAAACGCAGTCTTGTCCAGACAGCATTTCCTCAAGTCAGTTTTACACCTATTGGGAAGTGGTTGAGGCTTTGGGAAAAATTGCCATTGGTAATCAAACTGCCATTGCTACTCTATCCCAGATACTTCAAACTACTCAGGATGTAGCGATCCGTTGTAGTGCCGCCGCCAATTTATTGAAGATCGATCCAGGTAATGCAGATGCGATCGCTACTCTATCCCAGATACTTGAAACTACTGAGAATGAAACTATCTGTTGGAGAGCAGCTGACAGTCTAGTACGAACTGGCAATCGCCATCAACTCGCGCTCGATGCTCTATTTGAATTAGTTCAAACCTCTCCAAAGGATTACCCTCCTCTGCGAGCAGTTGATAGCTTGGAAAGTATTGACCCCAGTCATCAACTCGCGATTAATGCCTTGGTTCATCTAATTCAAAATCAGCCTGATTCTTGGCTTTGGAAAGCTATTGATTACTTAGGACGAATTGGTGCAGGAAATGAAGATGCGATCGCTGCCTTAATTCATTTAATCCAGACCACTCAGAATGAATCTAAGATCTGGGCTGCGGCTGAAAGCTTAGGGCGAATTGACCCAGGTAATAAAATAGCGATCGCTACCTTAGTTAAACTCGTTCAAACTTCTGAGCAAGCTGATTGGCGTAGGCTAGCAGCTTGTAGTTTAGGGGAAATTCATGCAAGCGATGAAACGGCAGTTGCGACCCTCATCCAGTTCATTCAAACGGTTCAGGATGAGAATGAAGATGAAGAATCCCTCCGGCGTCTAGCTGACAGCTTCAAGAGAATTTCCCAAACCAGCCAATTAATGCAAGTCGTTACAGCCTTAAAGGATTATCTAAGCGAACAAGTTTTCAAAAACTGTTTTTATCGCTTTGAAGCTTGCGATCGCATCATTTGGCATTGTAGCCAAAATCTGACTTATCCAGATTTCTACAAAGCTTGGCACAATTAACCCAAACTTGCCCGATCGCACTCATCCAATTTATAACTCAGGGCGACCCTTGTGGTCGCCCCTACAAACTCAAAACTACAGAGATCCGGCAATCATCCCGGCGAGTACAATGAAGCCAATCCAAACATTTTGGCGGAAAGTTTCCCCGTAAACAGGTGTGGGGACATCTTTTTGGCTAATTCGGGCATATTGCCAAATCCAGGCTAAAGTAGCAACAGCCAAGGCTAACCAGAAACTCAGATGTAGTTGCATCTCGATCCCTAGCCATTCTAGTAAGATTGCGGTGCCAACAAAGAAAACGCCCACAGCTTCGGCGGCGTATTTACCAAAGAACAAAGCGCTGGAGTTAATGCCAATTTTGCGATCGTCTTCCTTGTCGCTCATGGCGTAAACTGTGTCAAATCCCAGTGTCCAAAGTACCGTCGCCCCCCATAAAATCCAGGTGGGTTCTTCTAGCTTGGCAGTTACAGCAGTCCAACTGATCAGAACGCCAAAACCCCAGGCGATAGAAAGTACCAGCTGTGGCACCGGGAAGACGCGCTTGGCTAAGGGGTAACATACGATAACCGGAACTGCGGCGACGCACAGCCAGAAAGTTAGCGGGTTGAGGTAAAAGGCGAGAACAGCAGCGCAACTCATCGCTATCAAGGCGACGACGATACCAGTTGTTACTGACAAAGCACGAGAAGCGAGGGGACGCGATCGCGTTCTTTCCACTTGCGGATCGATATCCCGATCCCACAAATCGTTAATAACGCATCCAGCAGCGCTTGTCGCAAGAGTACCCAATACCACCACGCCAACCAACGGTAACGGTGGTGTTCCCCCTGCTGCCAAAAATACAGCCCAAAGGGCGGGAATCATCAAAATTAATCGTCCTTCCGGCTTATCCCACCTCAAAAGCCGGATGATAGTTAGCCATATTGGTTCAGATTGGGGTTCTTGTTGGGTCAGCATGATCTATGAAATTTTTAATCCTTAAGTTTCAATCCCTAATAGGGATTTTAAAGCTGACTTTGCCAAACCCCGTATAAATTCTACAAAGAATCATCAATTTGCTAATAATTCCTATAGATATATGCGATTAATCGTGTCTTTATCCCCTATAGAATATGCTTATTCATCAAGTCTCGGCTGGGTTTAGAACCCTAGATACGTTGCGATGGTTAATTCATTTATCGCCACCAAAGATAATTCTGTGAATATTCCCTTTCCTACGATGAATCAAGATCGGATTCTTGCTGCTATTGACTTAGGTACAAATTCCCTACACATGGTGGTAGTGCGAATTCAACCTAGTCTGCCTGCTTTTAGTATTATTGCCAGAGAAAAAGATACGGTGCGACTGGGCGATCGCGATCAAAAGACAGGCGATCTGACACCGGAAGCGATGGATCGCGCGATCGCTGCTTTACGCCGCTTCCAGGGAGTTGCTAAAAGTTTGAACGCCGAACATACTATCGCCGTTGCAACTAGCGCTGTGCGCGAAGCCCCCAACGGTCGAGACTTTCTCAAACACGTAGAATCAGAGTTAGGCTTATTTGTCAACCTAATCTCTGGTCAAGAGGAAGCCCGACGAATTTACCTGGGCGTACTTTCAGGGATGGAATTCAACAACCAGCCCCACATTATTATTGACATTGGCGGCGGTTCCACTGAGTTAATTTTAGGGGATAGTCACGACGCGCGAAGTCTCAGCAGCACCAAAGTTGGTGCGGTGCGCCTTACAAGAGAACTTGTCACCACCGATCCGATCAGCAATGCCGAATTTTATTACCTGCAAGCCTACGTGCGGGGACAGCTAGAACGACCCGTGGAAGAGTTGCAGGCTTACTTGCAGCCGGGGGAATTACTGCGTTTAGTGGGAACAGCTGGCACCATAGAGACTTTAGCAACAATGCAGGCGCGAGAACAGATGGGAATGGTGCCAACGCCCCTAACTGGCTACCAGTTGAGTCTCAAATACCTGCGGGATTTAGTTAATCGTCTGCGGAAGATGAATAACGCCGAACGCGCCGCAATTCCGGGAATGAGCGATCGCCGCTCAGAAATCATTGTTGCAGGTGCAATAATTTTACAAGAAGCGATGACCCTGCTGCGCCAAGAAACGCTTACGGTTTGCGAACGAAGTCTTAGGGAAGGTGTCATCGTAGACTGGATGCTTACCCACGGTTTAATTGAAGACAAACTGCGCTACCAAAGTTCAGTGCGTCAACGCAGCGTCATCAAAATTGCCCAAAAATATCAAGTCAACTTAGAATACTCTCAGCGAGTAGCAGAATTTGCCCTCAGTTTGTTTGACCAAACCAAGGAACATCTCCACAGTTGGGGTCTAGAAGAAAGGGAACTGCTTTGGGCTGCCGCAATTTTACACAACTGCGGACACCATGTCAGTCATTCTTCTCACCACAAACACTCGTATTACTTAATTCGCAACGGCGACCTTTTAGGCTATACAGAAGCTGAAATTGAAGTCATCGCCAATATCGCCCGCTATCACCGCAAAAATCCTCCCAAGAAAAAGCACGAAAACTATCAAAATCTCCCCAGCAAAAAGCATCGCCAGATGGTGACTCAACTCAGTGCATTGCTGAGACTAGCAGTTGCTCTTGACCGCAGACAAATTGGTGCTATTGAGCGGTTGCAGTGCGAATATCGCCCAGAACAAGAACTACACTTGCACCTTTTTCCAGCTCATTTAGAAGATGACTGTGCTTTGGAACTCTGGAGTTTAGATTACAAAAAAGACGTGTTTGAAGGGGAGTTTAATGTTAAATTAGTAGCTACTTTAGAGCCTGCTGCTGTTGCGGCCGTCTAGGATTGTTGCGAAAAATTTAATGTAACAACTCTGAGACCAGTTTTATAAAATAAAACTGGTCTCAGAGTTGTTACGATGATAAAAAAGAGGTAAATTCCTCATTAATAATGTCAAGTAAAGTTACATCCTCCAAATTATGAACTTCTTAATATCCACCGCTCTGAATACGGAAAACGCCATCAGAATTAGCGTCTATGATGTTGTCGGCGACGAACTATTTATGACAATGGATGATGGGCAGAAAGTGTACGACTTGATTACAGCTGCTTTTAGGGAAAATAAGAATGCAATCGTTTCATTTAAGGGTGTGGAAGAAACGACTCCAGGTGCTTTGGATGCTGCAATTACTCAGTTATACGAACATTTTTCTGAGGAACAGATAGAATCATCTCTTAGCATAGTTGATATTCACCCAGATGATGCAGAAGACATTGGGTATGGAATCCAATGGAAAAAGGAGTATTTGGAAGATCCGCAGCGATACATCAATGCTGTGCGGGAAACCTTCGGTGATGATTATCTATGAGTAAGCAAATTTACCGCATTGAATCGTACACATTTAGCACAACTGATGCTTTGCTGTTTGATGCTAATGTCTGGCTGTACATTTACGGCCGACAAGGTGAGCTATCTCCTCAAATAAAAAACAAATATTTGTTAGCATTGAGGCGAATTCGGAGTGCAAAGATTCCTATTTTTATAGACGTGCTTGTGCTTTCAGAATTCATTAACGCCTCTGCTCGATTCTTTTACAACAGATTGCCAGCACCAACAAAGTCAGCAGAATTTAAGGCTTTTCGCAACAGTGCTGATTTTAAACCAATTGCTGAAAGAATTGCCAAATTATCTAGGCGTATCTTGGAAAAGTCACAGCGAATAGAGAGCAATTTTGAATCAGTAGATTTAGTTACAATACTGCGCGACTATCAGGCGGGGGAAGTAGATTTCAATGACCGAATTTTGGCTGAAATGTGTAGGGCAAGAAATCTAAAACTGGTAACGCACGATGCAGATTTTCAAGAGGAAAATGTAGCTATCCTCACCGCTAATCCCAAATTGTTAAGCTGACATGGTTAGCCTGCGCGATCGCTTGTCAACAGCCACCAGTATTCAGCAAGGCTTGTGCCTTAACTACTTAAATTATTAATTTCCGCGTAAATTTTGGTAACGATAGAAGGCGTAGGTGTCGAACATCGCACCAACAATGCTAAAAGTGAAGCCGATGGTCAAAATGCCCTCTAGAGGACAGCCATTGCCGAAGACGGCGAGAAATTGCAAAATCTGTGCCTGGGTGAACTGGGCAATCGCTTCGACTAAAGGAATGTAACTCAGCAGAGACAAAGTTGCCAACACCCCGCCAAAAAGGACTATGGGAGCGGCAAAGCTGAGAAGACTCGCCAGAATCAGGGAACGGAAGAAGTTAGGCAAAATGCTCATGAGGACGTTACTGCGAAGGAACTGACCGAGAAGCCTTAAGGGAACAGTGCTTGTTTACCTCTATATACAATAGGTGCGATCGCTAAATCTGCACCGATATGTCAGAAATCTTAAATAAACCTTAAAAATCTTGGTTAAAGTCCGTAAATGTATCTCATAATTTCTGGGGATTGAGGGCTTTTTGCCTTTTTACTTTTGCATAAGCGCTTTTTTAGGTGGTGCATCAGTTATGCTTTACGCAGTGGTTGAACCGAGCATTAGCATCATTGAGCGAGACTACGCAAACGAACAGCTTAGGGGTGTGGGGTCAGCGGTTGCTGGCGGCGATTTTCCTGGGTGGACAGGTGATAGTTCACCTACTGACTCGGAAAATCCATCGACGCAACACCCTCGACCAAATGGCAGCAGTTGGCCCTGAATCTCTGCTAATTGCGCTAATAACTGCCGCTTTTGTCGGCATGGTGTTTACAATTCAGGTGGCAAGAGAGTTTATTAATCTGGGTGCTGGAAGGGCTGTGGGAGGCGTATTGGCGCTTTCTTTGACCCGCGAACTGGCACCCGTACTGACTGCGGTGGTTTTGGCTGGGCGAGTTGGATCAGCCTTCGCTGCGGAAATTGGCACTATGCGCGTCACCGAACAAATCGACGCGCTATATATGCTAAAAACCGACCCGATAGATTACCTAGTGATTCCCCGCGCGATCGCATGCTGCTTAATGCTGCCAGTTTTAACAGTTCTTTCCATCATCACCGGGATGGCTGGGGGAATGCTGGTTGCCACAAATTTATACCATCTTTCCGAAACCGTATTTCTAGATTCTGCCCGGAATTTCCTTCAAGTCTGGGATTTGTGTAGTGCGGCGATTAAAGCATTTTGTTTCGGGGGGCTAATTGCCACAATCGGTTGCAGTTGGGGCTTAACCACCACCGGAGGAGCAAAAGGCGTTGGTCAATCTACCACAACAGCTGTTGTCACAGCTTTACTTGCCATCTTTATTTCTAACTTTTTCTTGACTTGGGTGATGTTTCAGGGAACTGGCAGTGCCGTACTGCGGGGGGCCTGAGGTTAAGAACCTTTAAAATAAAAAATAGAGTGACGATTTTTTACAAAACGGGGTTTATGCCTGTGACTACTGCTGCGTCTTCTTTACCGTCACAAACTATTGAACTGTCACCTAGTTACACACTACCTTTGGGATTGTTAGTAGTTGCGGTTCCATTATTGCTCTTTTCACCTTGGGTGGCAAGCGCGATCGCTATCTTTGGGTTGTTCCTGGTTTTTCAGGCGGCAACAATCCGCTTGCAATTCACCCCAACAGCATTAGATGTTTATCGCTCTGATAAAATGATTCGGCGCTTTCCTTACCAGGAATGGCAAAATTGGAAGATTTTTTGGACACCAGTGCCAATTCTGTTTTACTTCAAAGAAGTTAACAGCATCCACTTTTTGCCGATGTTGTTCGATCCCAAGATGCTAAGAACTTGCCTGGAAGAACGCTGTCCCATTAGTCATTAGTTATTAGAAATTAGTTATTAGTTATTGGTGCTGGTAACTAGAAACTAATGACTACTTACTAAAGACTAATGAATTTAGTCATTAGTCTTTGGCGCTGCCAGTTAGGGACTAATGACTAAAAACTAACCAGTAGAAAATAAAAACTAAGGATTACCGACTACGGACTACGGACTAATGAATTCAGACGAAATCCATACCCAAGAAGAGCAAGAGCCAACTGTTGAGACATTCGATAATTTAGACTCGGAAACAGAAACGGTTGTTGAAGCATCCGATGACAATTTAGAATTACAAACGGCAACTATTGTTGAAGCATCGGATGAGAATTTAGAGGAACAAACAGAGGAACAAACGGTAATTGTTGTTCAAGTATCCGGCGAGAATTTAGAGCCGGAAATGGCAACCGTTGCACCGACAACCTCCGATGTCGAGAACTCTATAGCAGAGTTAGAGCAACGAGTAGCCGATCTACAACGCCAAGAACAGTTTTTGATACAGGAAATTGCCGCTCAAAAAGCTGCTCACAATAAAATGCTGCAAGAGCAGGTGGTACAAACTCAAACGGTAATGAATCGCTTAATGCAAGAGTCTTTAGGCGAACTAGAGCAACGCAAACAAACCCTACAAATTGCCGTGGAACAACTGGAACGACGGCGCGATCGCATCCGGGAGGAAATGCGAAGAACTTTTGCTGGCACTTCCCAAGAACTAGCGATTAGAGTGCAAGGCTTTAAAGATTATCTCGTCGGTAGCTTACAGGATTTAGTGCTGGCGGCTGAAGAATTGCAATTACAGAAAGAATCGGAAACGCCAAAGCCAGTTGTTGAAGAGTCAAAAGCGGCAGCTGCACCGCCGACAAATCCTAAATTTACGGAACAGGGTTTTCAATCGACATCGAAACAAATTCGCAGTATTTTAGACCAGTATCGGACGCGGCCAGACTATTATGGCCCTCCGTGGCAATTGCGCCGGACTTTTGAACCAGTTCATGCGGAACGAGTTGCTAACTGGTTTTTCACTCAGGGGGGACGAGGCGCACTGCGGACGATGGGAAGCCGCTTGCAAAATATTCTGGTCGCCTCAGCGGTGACTTCTGTGCTAAATACGCTGTATGGCGATCGCGTCCGCGCTTTAATTCTTGCTAATTCTCCCGAACGCTTGGGAGAATGGCGGCGGGGTTTGCAGGACTGTCTGGGCATTTCCCGTGCTGATTTTGGCCCAGAGAGAGGGATTGTTCTATTTGAGGCGGCAGAAGCCCTAGTACAAAAGGCAGATCGACTGGTTAAGGAACGGCAGATGCCTTTGATTATCATTGATGAGACAGAAGACTTGATCAATCTGTCGCTGCTGCAATTTCCTCTGTGGTTAGCTTTTGCGGCCGATCCTCAACAGATGTCCCCTGATATGAGATATTAACAATCGAGCTACAGGTAAGAGGCACGCTTGCGATGATGCTACAGTACGCTGTCAGTGGAGGATTGTTAATAGCAGCCTATCTACTAGGCTCGCTTCCTACGGGTTATTTGGCGGGACGCTGGCTTAAAGGGATTGATATTCGAGAACAGGGATCGGGTTCGACTGGTGCTACCAATGTGCTGAGGACTTTGGGGAAAGGCCCAGCAGCGATGGTGTTACTGATTGATATGTTGAAGGGGATAGGCGCGATCGCTCTGGTTTACGCTTTGTATACCTTTGCTCCCACGCCTCTTTTACCTGCCACCTGGCAACCTTGGCTAGTCGCTGGTACCGCCTTAGGCGCACTCTTGGGTCACAGTAAATCTATCTGGCTTTCCTTCAGGGGTGGAAAATCAGTTGCCACTAGCATTGGCGTTTTATTAGCCATGTCGGTGCCAGTAGCATTAGGAACTGTGGCGGTATTTGGCGTATTTCTCGCCTTCTCCCGAATAGTTTCCCTCAGTTCCATTGCCGGAGCGATCGCAGTTACTCTGCTGATGATTCTCCTGAAACAGCCCTTACCCTACCTGCTATTTGCGATCGCTGGCGGGATCTACGTCATCTGGCTACACAGGGGCAACATTGAACGCCTACTCGCCGGAACCGAACCTCAATTAGGGCAAAAGTTACAACAAGAGTAGGAATTGCTAATTGCTAATTGCTAATTGCTAATTGCTATTTTCCCAATTCCTGCGATCGCCGGGAAGCTGCCACAACTGCTTCAATCAAAGCTGAACGGAAACCCGAACGCTCTAACTGTGCGATCCCAGCGATAGTAGTACCGCCGGGACTGGTAACGCGGTCTTTCAACTCGGCGGGATGTAGCCCGGATTCGTGCAAAAGTTGGGCTGTACCCAGTACAGTTTGGAGAGCTAACGAAGACGCGATCGCTCTTGGCAACCCAGCAGCGACACCTCCATCCGTAAGAGCTTCCACCATAATTGCCACATAGCCGGGGCCTGAACCAGAAAGCCCAGTCACCGCATCCATTAAAGATTCTGGCACCTCTACCACTTCCCCTACCGCCTGGAAGATAGTTTTTGCCTCTTCCAGGTGTTGATTAGTGGCATGTTTGCCGCGTGCTAAAGCAGTCATTCCCGCCCCCACCGTCGCCGGAGTATTCGGCATGGCGCGTATCGCCCCAGAAAGCGAGAAAGCCGCTTCTAACTGGCTCAAAGAAACACCCGCCATAATCGAAATCACCAACGGCGGTGATTCGGCACGCTCGTCATCCGCCAAGTCTGCCACCACCGCCTCAAACACCTGCGGTTTAACCGCCAACAACAGCACATTACTTGCTGCTGCTACCGCCCGATTGTCTGCCGTCACCTGTACGCCGTACTGCTGCGCCAAAAAATCGCGCCGATGTAGTTGCGGGTCACTCACCAAAATCTCCTCAGCCGGATAAATCTGCTGAGCTATCAGGCGAGATAACAGAGCTTCTCCCATTACCCCGCCGCCAATTATGCCAAACTTGATGGACAACCTTGCCCCCATCACTTAAATTAATTTTGAATTTTGAATTTTGAATTCATAACTCAAAACTCATAACATTTACTGCGCCATCCGCGTTTGTTCTCCTGACCAAGCTGGAGCCGGAGCTGCTGGACGAGAAATGCGGACTTGCGGTTGGGGAGATTCGTGAACTACGCCCGTCTGGGTACTTACCTGAACACAGCTTGGTGTAAACAGAAAAATACTTTCGCCAATTCGCTCTTGATGTCCATCAATGGCGTAGGTGCCGCCAGCAACAAAATCCACAGCCCGTTGCGCCTGATCCGGATCCATAATCGTCAGGTTTAACACCACTGACTTCCGCTCCCGCAAAGCTTGTATCGCCTGGGGCATTTCTTCAAAAGAACGCGGTTCCATCACTACCACTTCAGAAATGCCATTTACGGCTCCGGGCATCCCAATCACATTATTCATTGTTGACCCCAATTCTACTTCTCGTACAACAGCTCTTGTATCCCGTGTCCGACGACTCTGGCGGCGTTCTTCCTCTGGTGTTTGCTGAGGATGCTGTTCCTGATAGATGTTTTGGTATTCTTCGCCGTCTGGTTCTTCGTACTCATCGTACTCGTAACTGGCAGGCTCGTTGAGTCCCACGAAATCTCGCAATTTGGAAAAAATATTATTCACAGTTCACGCTCCATCACAACTTCAGGTTTACTCTGGGGATTATTTTACATAGCACCCTTGAGACAGAAGTCTTGGTTAAAGAAACGACAATAACAATCATATAGTCGTGTTGGCAATATAATAGCTGATGTCTTCTCCCTTACCCTACCCTTATCTTCAGAATTGTTGTCTTCTTCAGGCGTGGAAAGGCTTCTCAAGGATTCCGTTCGCCAAAAATAATTCTCCCCAAACGCACCATCGTCGCCCCAGCTTGCACAGCTAGAGGGTAATCATCTGACATCCCCATCGATAGCTGCTGCATTTGAATATTTGACCAGTTTTGTTGCCCGATTTTATCAGCTAATTCCCTGGTACTCTCAAATACTGAGCGAATATCTGGCGGCTTTAGTGCGAAAGGCGGAATTGTCATTAAACCTTGAATTTGCAGATTGTAGCACTGATTTAGGGCTGGTAAATCGGCAAGCAGTTCCGGAACGCTCCAGCCATACTTGTTGGGATCAGGCATAATTTTGACTTGCAGGCAGACTTGTGGCGATAAGGACAGCTCGTTAGCCAGTTGATTGAGTCGCTGGGCTAATTTTAAGCTATCCACGGAGTGAATCCACTGAAATAACTCTAGGGCTTTTCGGGCTTTATTGCTCTGGAGATGTCCTATTAGATGCCAGGTGATGTCTGGTAAGTCTTGGAGTTCGGTTTGTTTGAGTTCGGCTTCTGGTGTGCGACTTTCGCCAAAATCTCTTACTCCAGCAGCATAAGCTTCGCGCATGGCATCTACCGACACTTGTTTAGTGACGGCGATCAGGCGAACAGATTCTGGTAATTGTTGCCGAATCTTGACAATTCGTTGGGCTAAGTCTCCGGTCATTAGACCTATGTTGAAAAGGGACTAGGGGTTAAAAAAGGCTTTCATGTTCAAAATGAATCTTTCACTTTTTGCATGAAAGCCTTTTTTAAGTGCATGGGGATCGTACTTAAACATCGGCAGGTCAGCTTTAAGAGATAAAATTAAAAACATATAATTATAAATCAAAAAAGGTTATTTTTAATTTTAATTTTTAATTTTTAATTTTATCTCTTAGCAAAATGTTTGCTTGTGAATAACCTGAAGCTTATCGTACTCCTGTAATTGACTGCTGCGACGGAGCATCCGCATACGGTTTTCCACCATAAGACGAGCATCGTTGCGACCAATTGGTTCAAATTTAATTCCCGTGGGTGTGGTGTTGACCAAAAAAAATAGACGCTGTGCATACAGGGTGGTGAATAGTTCCAGGTTGTCTTCGAGTAAACAAACTCTGTAAAGTAGGCCAAATGTTGGGTGATTCAGATAGGTTTCGGTACTCATTAACATTCACATAAGGAATACCCATCCCTAGCTTGGGGATTGGGGAGAGTCAAAGAGTGGAGATGGCAGTCTGACTCGCACAAGCCCCCCTCTTTTTATACTCAGGGAGTTGACTCCGTTTAAAACTATGCAGATGATAGCTTGATTTGGAGCCACTGGGATGAAGTGGTAGTTGTGATATTTGTGTTATCTGTCGGTAGTTGTTTTTCCAGTGCCAACGGACAGACAGGATCTCCGTCTTGTCCTACCCACTGATATTAAAACTGTTCAGTGCTGCCAGCAGAGCTTGAGCTTTGTATAAAGATTCATGCCATTCTCGCTCAGGATCGCTATCCGCAACGATCCCTGCGCCAACTTGCCCGTAAACGACAGCTTTGTTGTCGCGCTGGGTATACAGGAGGGTGCGGATCAAAATATTTAAGTCCAGGTGTCCCCGCCAATCAAGATAACCACAGGAACCGTAGAACAAGCTGCGACGCACAGGTTCAAGTTCTTCAATGATTTCCATACACCGGACTTTGGGGCAACCTGTGATGGTGCCTCCGGGGAAGAGGGCGCGAATTAAGTCAACGGTATCGTAGTTTGGGGTAATCGTGCCGATAACATTGCTGACGAGGTGCATAACATGGCTGTAGCGCTCTATGGTGAAAAGTTCATTGACTTTTACAGAACCCCACTGACAAACGCGCCCCAGGTCGTTACGCTCTAGATCCACCAGCATGATGTGTTCAGCTCTTTCTTTGGCGTTGGCGAGCAAGTCACGAGCTAGTTGTTCGTCGAGGGTTGGGGTGGTGCCGCGCGATCGCGTCCCGGCAATTGGTCGCGTCTGCGCTTCTTGCTCCCAGAGTTGTACCAATCGTTCTGGAGAACAGCTAATTACCGCTCCCCAAGGCGTCTGCCAGTAGCTAGCGAAGGGGGAAGGATTAATTTGCTGCAACGCCTGATAAATATCCCAGGGGAGGGCATTGGTGGGCTGCTCAAATCGGAGGGAAAGATTTGCCTGAAAGATATCGCCAGCCTGGATATACTTTTTGGCTTGGCGCACAGCGTCTTCGTAATCAGTTTGGGATGAAAAGAAATGGGGATTGGGGATTGGGGATTGGGGATTGGGGATTGGGGATTGGGGATTGGGGATTGGGGATTGGGGATTGGGGAATCCTTCCTTGTCTTCAGGGCTTTTCTGTTCTAGCTGGCTTTGCAACAAGTCGAGTTCAGAGGGGTCGCTAGCTGCTAACCAAAGGGTTTGTTCCCAGTGGTCGAGAACGGCAAAAGACGCTGGTTCATACCAATAAGCGACTGGGAACGGCAACGGGTCGTTTTTGAGATTGGGTAATTGCTCAATCTCCCAAGCCAGGTCATAACCTAACCACCCCAGCCAGCCACCAGTAAAAGGAAGGGCTTCGGCTGAGGTGGGGCCTGTTTTTCCTGAGTGTTGCAGCTTCCGGCGTAGGAAGGGGAGAATTTTGCCTATAGGTGGTGTCCACATCTGAGGTTGTCCATCCACAATTCGGGGGACACCAGCACAGATGGAATATCGAGTTAAGGAGTTTTTAGTTTGGTTGGAGCTTTCAGTATAGGGACTTTCTAGAAGGGTAGCAATTTGAGAATCCAGAAATAATGCAGCGAATACTATTGATCCAGTTCGATGTTGTAGAGGAAGCGATCGCCAGTACCAAGGTTGCATCTTTAGTCATTAGTCATTATCTAGGAGTAGGAGGCGAGGAGTTATTAATTCAAAACTCATAACTTATGTTTCCCATCCCCAAATCAGCCGCGCTCCCCATAGTACAACCAAACTCACCAGCGCCACCAGATCGCCCTTCTTGAGGCGCAGCTGGTGCCACTGAACGCGATGCCGATCGGGACTGGTGAAGCCGCGCACGTTCATGGCACTGGCGATTTGATCGGCTCGTAGGAGGAGATTTTCCAGTAGTCGTTCGGCTACCAGCAACCAGACTTGCAGACTTCTGCGGAGACCTAACTTTTTCCAGTTTATCGCCCGCGTCCGCACGGAACGAATTAAATTTTGTATTTCTTCTAGAACTAGGGGAATGAAGCGTAGGGAAAGGGTTAAGGTGAGGGCAATTTCTGTTACGGGCAGTTTGAAGCGGCGCAGAGGTCGCATTAAGCTTTCCATACCAGCAGTAATTTCTTCTGGTGCGGTTGTGAGCAAAAAGAGGTTGGTGCTGTAAATCAGGATAAACAGTAAGGTGCTGACGCTTATTGCTAGATCCAGGGACTTGCGAGTAATTTTAATCGGCCCTTGGTGAAACAGGATGTAGCGGTAGTTTTTGGAGTTTTTTGCTTGGGACTGTAAGGGCGAAGCATTCTGGTTATTCTTTGTCGGCTGTTGTCCGGATTGCTCTGCTGAAGGCTTCGCCTGTACTGTAAAGGCTATTTCATCTGATGGAAGGCGACGCTGATAGTCAGATGCTAATGCGTCGGGGGCGATCGCGCTCAGGATGAAGACAAAAAAACTTACCATTAATAGCCAACCCATTTGCTGTCGCCAAACACGCAAGGGGATAGCCGCACTGAAAGTAATAATAATTAGTATGAGTACTAAGGCTATGCGCCAGTAGGGATTTGCTAGGACTGGCGCTATGAGAAAGCTCATCAACCAAGCTATTTTCACCCGTGGGTCAAGGTTATGCAGCCAGGTAATCGGTTGTTCGAGGTACAGTCCCAGTGGCAGACTTCGCAGTAAATCCATATTCCGATTTTAGATTTTAGATTTTAGATTTTAGCTTTTAGATTTTAGATTCTCTTCCCTGTCCAAAATCTTTGCATCCAAAATCAGGCGCTGTTTTGGGAAGAACGGGAGGTTGGAGGAAGAACCAGTAATGGTTCAACTCCCCGATCGTCCCCAAAAATCGCTTTAAAATTTATACACGGGTGGCTCGGTTTCGGTTCCCTGCTTCGACTTCGCGGACTTTTTTGCCTCGCCACATCAAGCGCAACGGTGTTCCCTTAAAGCCTAGCTGTTGGCGGAATTGACGTTCGATGTAGCGACGGTAGTTGTCGTTAAAGCGCTTGGGTTCGTTAACAAATAGCGCGATCGCAGGCGGTTGACTGCTTACCTGAGTGCCGTAGTAGATTTTACCTTGTTTCCCTTGCCTGGTGGTTGGGGGCGAGTGCCAGGAAATCGCTTCTTGTAGCACTTCGTTAATGACGGCGGTGGTTACTCGTCGCTTGTGTTCTTCGGCGGCTACGTTCACCAACTCTAGAATTTTCTCTACTCGTTGTCCAGTTTGAGCGCTGACAAAGATTGTTTCTGCCCACTCGATAAAACTCAATCGTTGTTTGAAGATTTCTTCAAACTCGTAGATCGTGTGAGAGTCTTTTTCAATAGCGTCCCACTTGTTAACAACAATTACACAAGCTCGCCCTTCTTCGTCAATGCGTCCTGCTAGTTTTTGGTCTTGTTCGGTGACACCATCAACTGCGTCAATTACTAACAGAACTACGTCTGCACGGCGGATAGCTTTGAAGGCGCGATTAATTCCAAAAAATTCTGCGCCGTACTCAACGTTTTTCTTTCTGCGAATCCCTGCGGTATCGATCAAGCGGTAGGTTTTCTCGTCTCGTTCCACAACGGTATCGATAGCATCGCGGGTGGTGCCTGAAATTGGGCTAACGATGGAGCGATTTTCGCCGACAAAGGCGTTCAATAAGCTCGATTTGCCGACATTTGGTCGTCCGACAATGGCAACTTTAATTTCGTCGGTTTCTTCGATTTCTTCTGCACTCGGCAAGTATTTAATTAGTTCGTCAAGTAACTCGCCTGTACCGTTGCCATGAATGCCTGAAACGGGGAAAGGTTCACCTAATCCTAGTTGCCAAAATTCTGAGGCTTGGGTTAAACCTTGTTCTGGTGATTCGCATTTATTGACGGCTAACACTACAGGTACGGTTTGTTGACGCAACCATCGGGCGATCGCTTCATCTGAGGTGGTTAATCCGGCTTGACCGTCAACCACAAATATCGCCGCTTTTGCCTCTGTAAGCGCCAGCATTGCCTGTTCCCGAATCATTGGGAGAAATTCGGTGTCATCATCAAACACTAATCCGCCAGTGTCCACGACTACATACTCCCGATCTTGCCAGAAGGCGCGGCGATAAGTGCGATCGCGTGTCACTCCAGGCTCGTCATGCACAATGGCATCTTGTACACCTGCCAAACGATTGACAATAGTAGATTTGCCCACGTTTGGGCGACCGATAATAGCGACAATTGGCAGGGACATAACGGGGTATAGTCATCCAACGGGATGATGAAAGTTCCAAATTTCTATTGTAACAATCCTGAATAAACCTGCTGTTATTCTTGGGTGCCTTGCAATGAATTCAAAGCCTAAGTCTGGGAAAGTGGTAAGGGCGATCGCATATGCAGCAGTAGTAGCTGTGACTGGGTGCAGTTTACCGCAATCTTCTGCAAAACTCGTCAGCTTGGAAAACTCCACCTTAAATCTTAGTGCGATCGCGGAGTCTGAACCAACCGCCAAGCCTGTTGCCATCCTTACCGGACATCCTAGCTATGTTCAGGCGATCGCTATCACCTCCGATGGGCAGATTCTTGCCAGTAGCGGCGATGACAACAGCATCAAAATTTGGAATTTGGCACAGGGGATACGCATCCGCACCCTCACCGGGCATTCTAAACCAGTTCATGCGATCGCCATTAGCCCATCTGATGTCAGCAAGATGCCTGCGTTACTAGCCTCTGGCAGTTATGATGGCAGCATCAAAATTTGGAATCTTGCCACTGGAGAACTCATCCGCACCCTGACTGGCGATTCTGATTCAGTTCTCTGTCTGGCCATCAGTCCAGATGGGCAAACATTAGCTAGTGGTGGTTTAGACAAAACTATCAAGCTTTGGAACCTCCGCACTGGGACACTTATTCGCACCCTGGCTGGGGATTTAGAGGCAGTTAATACTGTCAGCTTCAGCCCAGATGGGCAAACATTAGCCAGTGGGAGTGCCGATCAAACTATTAAGCTTTGGAATCCCAACAACGGCATCCGGATTCGCACTTTCACCGGGCATTCCGACTGGGTTAATTCTGTCACCTTCAGTCCGGATGGGCAAACATTAGCTAGTGGCAGCAATGACGGCACGATCAAGATTTGGAATCTTGCCACCGGAGAACTGCAAAGCACTCTCAAAGGAAAGGCAGTTATGGTTAATTCCGTCGCTTTCAGTCCCAAGGGGCGGACGTTAGCCAGTGGCAGTTTAGATAATACTATCAAGCTGTGGAATCCCCGCACTGGCGAACTCAAAAGCACTCTGGCAGGAGATGACAGCCAAGTAAATTCCTTTGCCTTCAGTCCCGACGGGCAAATAGCGAGTGGCAGTAATGACGGCAGCATTAAGATTTGGCAAGTGCCTGCTCAAGAATGAGAAGGAAGGTTTTTCGAGATTAACAATTTCAACTGCCTAAGGTGCTAACTTTTGACACGCTTGCTGCCTTGTCCTTTGCAGTTCAAATTCAAAAACGCGATCGCCCATTTGAATAATTTACTACTCTCGCCGCCAGCAACTACACTGTAGATTTTGAGGGTCAGACGTAAATACCTGCAACAGAGGTGAGTGAGCCATGTACGTATTGATTGGTGGAGCAGGGCTGGTCGGGCTGAACTTAGCCCAACAATTAGTAGAATTGGGACACACGGTTGCCGTCATCGATCCCGATCCCACCGCCTGCCGGTATGCTCGCGAACAAGTAGGAGCGATGGCTTTTGAAGGCAGTGCCGTCAGTACGCAAGTGCTAATAGAAGCAGGCATTCGCAAGGCAAATGCGCTTGTTGCCGCCCTCCGCAATGATGCTTTAAATCTGGCAATGGTGACACTTGCCAAGCACTATGGCGTCTCCCATATCGTGACTCGGATGCGCCAAAGTGATTTTGCCGAACCTTATCGGATTGCCGGAGCGCATCATGTCATCAGTACGGTTGACCTAGCCGTGACCACGATGGTAAATGCGATCGAATATCCCCAAGTAGAATCGATGATGCACTTTGAGCAGGGTCAGGTAGAAGTCTTCAAACTCAAAGTGCCGCCGGAGTCTGACATTGCGGGTCGTACCGTGTTACAAGTCGCTCAGGATTCCCGGTTTCCCAGTGGTTCCTTAATTATTGGCTATCAATCCCATTCCCAAACCGATCTCGTCATTCCGAATGGCAAGACAGTGCTAGAGGCGGGAGCCACCGTGCTAGTCGTCACTAAATCGGAAAAGTTACATCAGGTGATTGATTTCTTAGGTTTGTGTTCTAGTCATCTTCCAAACTTAGAAGTTGCTCGTTAATGATTTTGATGCGTTCTTGCACCACTTCTTCTGAGAGAATTCGCCTGCGGAGGGCATCATTGAGTACCTGCTTTTCTGCTAACAGTAATTGCCGACGAATCGAGTCTAACTTTATGCGATCGCTACTTTCATTAGCAGCATCTTCTGGACGCTGATTATATATCTCCCGCAACGTTCTTTCAGAAGCTGCCACTCGCACCTGATAAGCGGCTCGCATCTCTTCGTAGATTGATTTTGGTAAAACTCCCGATTTCAAGAGACTTTCTAACTCATCCTGCGCTGCTTTGGAAGTCATCAATTGAGCTTGCAATTCTTCGATCTGCTGCCGTGATTCGGAATGGCGATCCAGTTTTAAACGTCTTACAAATCCAGGTAAACTTACTCCCTGTCCCACCAACGACAGCAGCACAATCCCTAAGACAATGACAACCAGCTTATCTCGCCCTGGCAAATTAGCGGGTAAGCTTAACGCCAAGGCAGTTGAAAGCGAGCCTTTAATATTGCCTAAAAAGAGAACGTGCCGCCATTTCACCGGAATGGGTTTGTCAAAAAAACGCACCAAGTCCAAGAGTGGATAAACGGTGAGCGCCCTCCCGACTTGGTAGGCAATCAGTGCTAGGAGAACGGTTGGAAGCGTCTGCCAAAGGGTGATGAGATTAATCTCTAAGCCGATGAGTAAGAAAATAAAGGTATTGACACCAAACCCGGCAAATTCCCAGAAACTGAACAAGGTTACTTGAGTGGAAGCCGAGGTACTGCGAGAAACCCCCAGGTTGCCTACAATCAGTCCTGCCACCACAACCGCAACCACGCCGGATACGTGAAAAAATTCGCCTAATTGGAAGGCTCCCAGCGCTACGGCAATCGTGAGTAGAATCACGCTGAGAGGATCGTCTGCTTGGCTAAATAAACCAATACTCAGGTAGCCCAAGGCTAAGCCGACTAAGATTCCGCCGACAATCACGAACAAAAATGCTTGTACGACATCGAGGGGCGTTAATGACCCAGTTGAATTTGCAGTCAAGATCAGGCTAAATAAAACCAGCGCCACATCATCGTTGACTAAGCTTTCACCTTCTACTAGAGTGACCAGTCGGTGGGGAACAGATACTTCCTTGAAAACCGCAATCACTAAGGCGGTATCTGTAATTGATAAAATGACCCCAACCAGCAGGGCGGGAACCCAATCTAAGCCGAGTTCTAGTTTCAGCAAGACTGAGGTGATGGCAGCGCAGAGGGGAAATCCTACTCCTGCTAGCAAGGCAATGGGTTTAAAGGTGCTGCGTAGGCGACTGATGTCGGTATTAATTGCCGATTCAAAAAGTAGAATCGGCAAAAAAAGATTAAAAATTAGGGCGGAATCCAGACGGATGCGACCTGGCAAAAGCTCTGTAATCGCCAACCCTGCCAATACTAAACCTGTAATGTAGGGAATCCGTAATCGTCGAGATAGTAGGGCAACCCCGGTGGCAACCAATAACAAGACGATCAGAAAAATTACTAATTCAGCAACAGTTCCCTGGTTGTCGCTGCCTGCCACCGTCGGGACTGCCATGAGCGATCGCTCGCTTAGCCACTGCATAGCACGTACTCACAAGTGATTAACGATACATATAGGGTCAGGTTCTACAGAACTGCCCTTAGTATCTTAAAGGATGAGCTACGATGCTTTTGTTCTAAGTTATAGCGATCGCAATAGAATGCCAAATTGAGGGGAACAAAGCGATCGCCCCTTATGTTAGTGGAATTAATCAGCCGATTACTATACCATTTCCTCCAGTTCTTTGCCTTTAGTTTCTTTAATCAGCAGCAAAACGAAGAACAGGGAAATCGCAGCAGCTGTAGTATATAGACCGTAGGCAAAACCTAAACCCACATCCTTGAGAGGCGGAAAGCTGGTGGATACCGCAAAGTTGGCAATCCACTGGGCGGCGGCAGCTAATGATAGGGCAGCCCCGCGAATTCTATTGTTAAACATTTCTCCTAGCATTACCCAAACGACTGGCCCCCAAGAGAAGCCGAAGCAGAAGACGTAGAGGTTAGCCGCTACCAGAGCAATTATGCCAGAGTTTCCGGTTAGGGCGGGATTCCCGGCGGCATCTAGGGGCGCGCTGCCAAAGGTTGTCGCCAGCGTTCCTAACGTGAGAGTCATGCCCAGAGAACCCAGAATTAGCAGAGGCTTGCGTCCAAACTTGTCCACGAAAGCGATCGCTACTAGCGTTGTCACAATATTGGTGACACTGGTAATCACCGTAATCCACAACGAATCCTTCTCGGAAAAGCCCACCGCCTGCCACAGCACGCTGCTGTAGTAGAAAATCACGTTAATCCCAACCAACTGTTGCAGAACAGATAACCCAATACCAATCCAGACAATCGATAGTAAACCATGCCTGCCTACTAAATCTGACAGTTGAGGTTTGCGTTCTCGCGATACCGTCTGCCGGATCTCCTGTATTTTAGCCTGAACATCTCCACCCAAAACCTTTGCCAAAACGGAAGCTGCTTCTGCTTCCCGTCCTTGGGCGACCAAGTAGCGGGGTGACTCTGGAATCCGCAGTGCGCCTACTGCGTAGGCAATGGCAGCTGGGATCTCAGTCCAGAACATCCAACGCCAAGCCGGGACTCCGAACCAGAAAGGAGCTTCAGCGGAACCAGCAGCAACAGCGATGAAGTAGTCGCACAGCAAGGCGATGAATATCCCGGTAACGATCGCAAGTTGCTGGAGAGAACCGAGTCGTCCACGCAAGTGTGCGGGGGAAACTTCGGCAATGTAAGCGGGAGCAATAACACTGGCAGCACCGACAGCCACTCCACCCACTAATCGCCAAACCATGAAATCCCAAATATTAAAGGCAATACCGGAACCTACGGCGCTGATCAAAAACATAATAGCAGCGACGATCATTGTTTTTATCCGCCCATAGCGATCGGCGAGCTGTCCGGCAAAGAAGGCTCCCACTGCTGAACCTAGTAGTGCGGAGGAAACGGCGAATCCCGTTGCCACACTACCCACTTGAAAATCTTTTCCCAAAGCTGCTACCGCACCATTAATTACGGCAGTATCAAAACCAAACAAAAAACCGCCAATGGCAGCTACCAGCGCCAGCATCAGGACATAAGATGTGCTGGCTTTAGGCATTACAGGTTTATTGTGAATAGTCATTTGTGAATTTCCCAGTTCAACTTGAATGCAAGGCTAAATTGTTTTTGGTATGCTCAACCATGCGAAAATCAAAACAAAAAGCTTGCCAAGGGATAGAAAGCAACTTATAGGTTGCTTTCTATCCCTGCAATCTCTCATGTACGAGGGCAATTTTTACTTTTGTAAATTATGGTGACAATGAGCGAATTTGTGTGATAATTCAGCTTCCGTGTTTAATGGGGAGAACTGATATAAACCGGATTATGAAAAGGATGTAAATTTATTTGTCACCATAAGAACATTGTTTGACCTCATACCGTTACTAGCATCAATCTTTAGGATTAAAGCGGCGAACGTGTAAGAAACTGTAAGATTCGGTGAAGAAACTTAACACAACAAGCTGATTGAAGTAAATGTCTGAAAATCCAGAATCTTCAGGTTATAAATTCTATTTGAAATAAGAGATAAGAAGAGGGGCTTATATAGAAACAAATCCTCCCATCAAAAATACACCATCTATAGCAATCCTATTTGAGTTGTGAGGTGCCAGCCCTTCAGATACTCGACTTCTCTAAAGAAGTCGGCGATCTCGCCTTCAAAAAGCAGTTTTACAACTCAAGTAGGATTGCTACATCACAATTACCAATTAGTATCACAAAAGTTAGTATCTTTATAATGGCGGCATTATAAACACATCCATGTTGCAATGAAAAAACTATTAGTCACAGGTGCCAGTGGTTTTTTGGGATGGCATCTTTGCCAAGTTAAACAAGCATGGGAAATTTATGGAACCTATTTTTCTCATTCAATAGACATTCCCGGCGTAAACCTGTTGAAAGTTGACTTAAAAGATTTTCAGGAACTAAAGCGTATTTTTAGCCAAACTAAACCAGATGCAGTTATTCATACTGCTGCACAATCTAGCCCAAATTATTGTCAGAATAATCCTGAAGAAACCCACTTAATCAACGTAACAGCATCCGTCAATATTGCCGGACTTTGCGCGGATTATTCTATACCTTGTGTTTTTACTTCAACCGATCTGGTTTTCAATGGCTTAAACCCTCCCTATAAAGAAACAGATTCGGTATCTCCTGTCAACCTTTACGGCGAACAAAAAGTCATGGCAGAGTCAGGAATGTTAGAACGTTATCCAATGACCGCAGTTTGCCGTATGCCTTTAATGTTTGGGAATGCGACACCTACAGCCATCAGCTTTATTCAGCCATTTATCCAAACTTTGAAGGAGGGAAAAGAGCTACGTTTATTTATAGATGAATTTCGCACTCCAGTTAGTGGGGTAACTGCGGCTCAAGGGCTTTTATTAGCATTAGAAAAAGTTCGTGGCATCATTCATTTAGGTGGAAAAGAAAGAATATCGCGTTATGATTTCGGTCGGTTATTAGTGGAGGTGTTTAAGCTTCCTGAAGTAGGGCTTAAATCTGGCAAGCAAGAAGATGTGAAAATGGCTGCGCCACGACCACCGGATGTTTCTTTAGATAGTTCAAAAGCTTTTGAATTAGGATATTCGCCTTTATCTGTGCGGCAAGAGTTAGAGGCATTACGGAAGAAGGTTTGATAAATGGCCTGGCGAATAGAATTCGCGGCTACACATACAAAACCCGCCGTCGCGGGTTTCAATTTATTAATAATTGTCCTGGCGAATAGAATTCGCGGCTACACATACAAAACCCGCCGTCGCGGGTTTCAATTTATTAGTCCGCGACGGCGGACTTTGCCTGTATAGCTGCGATTTATCATCGGCTAGTAATTTATAAATACTTCACTAACGAGCCTGATACGCTTGCCAAAAATACAGCCCATTTGTGACAAAAAATACTAGCAACACTACAGGAAAGAACGCAGCATTAAATTTAGCCGAATGTCCCAAACTTACCTGGATAATCTGCCATTCTATAAATGCAAATATCCACATAAATTCTGCCTTATTCCAGTCTAATAAGTTAATAGCTAGCTGATATTGTTTTGCGACATTTTGCTCTGTAATCCCCCAAATATAATTAAAGGTATGAGGAAAATGACGCAGTACTGTAAACGCTACATAAACTAAAATAGATAAGCTGGGGAAAAGCCAGATTAATTTTTTGCTACCCGTAGCATCTGGTTTGCCTCCCATCTCAAAATGGATGGGAATATTGTTGGGTAGATTTGCCCAAGATTGCAGGGTGATTACAATGATGCAGAAAATCCCTGCAACTGCGGCTATTTCTAACATCCAACTAATAGGCGATCGCGCTATTGTCAAAATTGGTCGTTGATTTGATGGATTCCTCGTCATAAGGTTAATTGCTAGGCGATAACGGCATATATTTAAAACACAGTTTATCTCTAAAGTCAATCGCCATAATTAGAGAAAAGTTAGTAAAGCCATCAATCTTAACATTGGCAGATAGAGGGGTGATGGGCTACAACCAAATGGCAAGCATAGCTAACCTGTGACAGATGATATTTGAATTTACAGCAGCAAAGATTGCAGAAATTGCCTTTGGCGGAATGATAGAAGGTGGCGCTGGTAAGGTGACGGAAATCGTCATTGAAAAGGTAAATCTGCTACGCCAGAGAATTTGGAATCAATTTCGGGGCAATGCAGACGCAGAAAGAGCCATTAAAGCCGTTGAGCAAGGCTCAAAGTCAGAATTAGTGCAGATTGCTGAATATTTGCAGGCTTGCATGGATAAAGAGCCAGCATTTGCCGAAGAGATTCAGATGATGGCTAAAGAAATTCAAATCAGCAACACTCAGGACAATAGCAGGACTCAGATTAACCGGGATAATGCCAAGGGCTATCAAGTAGAAACAGTTAATTCTGAAAATGTGCAGTTTGGTGACACCATCAACAACCACTGACTGCTGGTAGACAACCAAGGAACTAACCCTCAACCAGTTCAAAACTCACCGAACCTCGATGAAATGCGCCCCGGCTTGAATTATTGGCAAGGGCGCACAGAGGAAAGGCAGAAAATCGGGGAATGGATGGCGGATGGAAATATCCTGCTGATTGGCATTACGGGTTTGGGTGGCTTTGGTAAATCTACCCTGGCTGCGAAAATCTATGACGACGATAGCGCTGAGTTTGATAAAAAGTTCTGGGTAGATGTCAGCCGCCGCGTGACTTTTACCGAGTTTGCGCGACGAGTCTTGCTGCGGTTGGGATTTTCCGAGTCCACTGTGGAGGCAATTCCAGAATTGTCGCTGGTGGATGCGTTGGTGAACCATCTGCGGGAGGGGCGGTATTTACTTGTCATCGACAACCTGGAAAGTCTGCTGCAACAAGATGGGCAATGGTTGGATGCTATCTACGAGGAGTTTTTTCACGGTTGGTTGGGATGTGGCGGTAAGAGTGCCATTCTGGTAACGACGCGGGAACGCCCGGATTTGCCAGAAATTAAGTTGCAATGGCTTCCTTTGCCGGGATTGTCACCGGCAGAGGGGGCTAATTTGTTGACGGCTTTGGGGATTCTGGGGACTGAGACAGAGTTGCTAGATTTTGCGAAAAAGGCAGAAGGGCAGGGAGCATCCCGGTTTTGCGCTTTTGAGCATCAAACGGATATTGATCCGTTAAGGTAGGCGCACCGAAGCTTAAGCATTTGATTGACATTTTTCATCAACCACTGCGCTCCTGAAATTTTCAACCTTCTATCAATTTGTTTTACTGCCGACTCTACAGCTCCGGAACCGATTGAGCAAACCTTTTGTGTTGACAATTGCTCATAGTTAACAATTCGTCGGCGATGCTTCTCCAAATAAGCACAAAAGTTCTGGGCTTGTTTTTGACGGCAAGACTTAAATAAATTGATGGTTTCCTGGACTCGTCCTTGCCACAAAAACTCCTTACCCTGCGCCAGACGCTTCAACGACCCACCGACCTTACATAGATTTTCAACTAAGTGATACCAATCTAAAATTTCCCGCCGCGCCCCGTCAGGATTCAACTGGACAATAATATTCCAAATGCCATCATGACCATCTCCCAAACAGGTTAGTACCTCTGATAAAGGCTGACTGTTCACATAGTTAATTAACGCTTGATTCTCAAGAAAAAATGCCCCGTAATAGCTGTCGTGCAGTCGCACAGCCTTATAGTCAAGCCAGTGACTGCCCTCTCCCTCTTCTTTTCTGAGACGGACTTTCCCCCCATCCACACTGGTTTCCTTTACCTCCGAAGTAGCTATTCTGGACGCCCATTCTTGCTTTTCCACTAATCGGTGTAAACAAGTGTGACCTATATGCACTCCCGTCTGGGCTTCTATTTCACTCTCAGCTTTCTCATAAGAGAGATTAGCCACCTGACGGAGGCAGCATTTTTCAAATAATGGAGCTAAATGGAGCTAAACGAGTAGATTTTTTCACTCCCAATTTTTCGGCTTGTTTTTCAGTAATTATTAATTTACCAATGCAACTTTTTACTGTGCGAGACCGTCCTGATTCTGTTCCGGTTGCCTGTTTGATAAAAAAAAACCAACCTCCGGCCCGACTAATTCTAGCCATTGCTCTCGAATATGCTTTTCGATTGTTTCCAGACTTGATAATTCTGAGTGCGGAGTGTTTTTGTACATAATCTCGGCAATCTCAGCAGCACAAGCTTTTAAACGCTCCTTTTGTTCAGGGGTCATAACCGCTCCTCCTACGAATGCAGTTCACGCTTCTGTTGACGCTCTACCTATTATCCTCTCTTGATAGTAGTTTTACAAAACCGGGATGCTCCCGAAGGGCATCCCTTGCTGCTGACGCTGGTTGCAGGTTTTTTGCGGGCAGAAGAGGAGTCAGATCCGCAGATTAGTTACTTGCAGAGGTATGGTTTGGCTGATGTAACTCAGCTAGTGACTGACGAGAAGCTGAAAGGGTTGCACCGGGGCAAAATCGATATTTGGATGCGCCTAGTGTTAGATGCCAGCTGTAACCGCCTCAGTGACAAGATACAAAGATTGCTACTAAATTTGAGTGTTTATCGGATTGCTTTCAATGCGGCGATGGCAGATGCCCAGTTGTTGGGAGAGAATGTATCGGAGCAGGATTTAAGACAGTTGGCTAGACGTTCTCTGTTACAGGAAGAAAGGGACAACAACGGAGGACGATGGTTTCAGTTTCACCCGTTCATTTTGGCGTATGTCAAGCAAAAGGGAGGCGATCTAACCGAGGCGCACCAAAAGGCGATCGCATACTACAGGGAAAATGCTAAATCACAACCCTGGCAGACAATAAGTGATATAGCAGAATACCTGGAAGTTTTCTATCACTCCTATCAGCGGGGAGAGTATGACGACACCTTCAACACAATTCGCCTATGTGACGATTTTCTAACTTTACGAGGTTACAACACTGTCCGAGTTGAACTGTACGGGCAGTTAGTTGAAGCATGGCAGCAAAATAACTCCGACAGTTGGGAATTCGCAGCTTCTCTAACTACCTTAAGCAATGCTTACAATTCCCTAGGACAATACCAATTAGCCATCGATTACTATCAGCAGTCCCTGGCAATATTCCGGGAGATAGGCGATCGCAATGGGGAAGCGGCTTCTCTCAATAATTTGGGCAATGCTTACAATTCCCTAGGACAATACCAATTAGCCATCGATTACTATCAGCAGTCCCTGGCAATAAAACGGGAGATAGGCGATCGTAATGGGGAAGCGGCTTCTCTCATAGGTTTGGGCAATGCTTACCGTTCTCTGGGACAATACCCACTCGCCATTGATTACCATCAGCAGTCTCTGGCAATAAAACGGGAGATAGGTGATCGCAATGGGGAAGCGGCTTCTCTCATAGGTTTGGGCAATGCTTACCGTTCTCTGGGACAATACCCACTCGCCATTGATTACCATCAGCAGTCCCTGGCAATAAAACGGGAGATAGGCGATCGCAATGGGGAAGCGGCTTCTCTGGGTAATTTGGGCAATGCTTACAATTCTCTGGGACAATACCCACTCGCCATTGATTACCTTCAGCAGTCCCTGGCAATATTTGGGGAAATTAGCGATCGCAATGGGGAAGCGGATTCTCTCGGTAATTTGGGCAGTGCTTACTATTCCCTGGGACAATACCCACTCGCCATTGATTACCTTCAGCAGTCCCTGGCAATATTCCGGGAGATAGGTGATCGCAAAGGGGAAGCGAATTCTTTATTTAATTTAGGAAACGCCTTAGCAAAGCAGGATTTAAAGTGGGACGCTATTCGCTCTTATAAAAATGCCCGTTACTTATATCAGGAAATAGGACTCAGTGCAAAAGTTGAAAATTGTGATGCTGCCATTCAAAATGTAGGAAAGGTGATTGCAACCACACCAATTAGAGCGCCAGAAATAGGGGCTAAGCGCGAATCAATTCCTGTAGTTCCAGAAGTTACTATGAGGCAGAGGCTGAGAAAGCGAAATAAATCTATATTTAGACAGAATTGGATACAGGCAATAATTGGCTTTGTGCGACGCTGGGTGCAATGGCTGTGGCAAATAGTATGTCAGAATCAGCGACGTAGGTGAGAGATTTCTTTGCGCTTAAAAAAAGATGCGATCGCCTCTTCCTTCCTTGTCCTAACGGCTATCGCCTTCGCTACACTAGCGCGTCTTTGTAGTTCAAATTATTAAATGCGATCGCTACCTTACCACCAATTCACCCAATCGCTTTAAGATACTCAGAACACTATACAACTCATTCCCCCGTCGATAAAGCGTAAATTCATCCGATAAGGCGTACTGGGGTATGTCTTGCTTGGTGAGTTTTATAAATCTGAAATGACTGCCGTTACTGATAAATCCAAATGTTGGTTTATCAGAATGAGGATTAGCTAACATATAAGCGAGTATTTGAGGTATTGCTATATCCAAAGAAAATAGCTGTCTTTTAGACTCGATCACCACCACCCATAGTTCACTTTGTAAAACTAAAATATCAATTTTTCCCTGCACTATAACTCCGTCTTCATCTTCATCTGAAATCGTTACAGATTTTTCCGTTTCAATTTCATAAGGTGGACGATAAAAGCCAGCTAGTTTTAGCAATGGAGAAAGGACTACCATTTTTACTAAATCTTCTAGCATCGGGCGATGTTCGATTAAATGTAAATATTCCTCTTTAACTCCGTCTAAAAAGTGCTGCTCCTCAGAGGTAATTTGAGGTAAATTATCTACCCATTCAGTAAAAAAATTATTATTTTTAGAAGATAACAAACCAAATTTGGTTTCTAAACCTCGAAGTGTAATATCTTTAGCTTGAATTGTTTGAACCATACGGCTATTAGTTATCAGCGTTATTTTATGAATTAATTGTAGCGATTAATAACTAATAACGAAAATAGGGGTTTCTCGCTGCTTAGCAGAGAAACCCCTACTGGATGTCAGCCTAAATGGACTAGCCTTGTGAATAAGCTTCCATTGGGAGACAAGAACAAACTAAATTGCGATCGCCAAAAGCATTATCGATACGTCCGACAGCAGGCCAAAACTTGTGTTCGCGTGTCCAAGGCGCGGGGTAAGCGGCTTGTTCGCGAGAGTAAGGATGGTTCCATTCGGAACTAATCAGACTTTCTGCGGTATGGGGTGCATTCTTCAAGACATTATCTTGAGCATCTACTTTACCCGATTCAATTTCCTCTATCTCTTGACGAATAGATATCATTGCATCGCAAAAACGGTCTAACTCTTCTTTCGATTCGCTTTCCGTTGGTTCCACCATCATCGTACCTGCGACAGGCCAAGAAACGGTAGGCGCGTGGAAACCGTAGTCCATCAGACGCTTAGCGATGTCATCTACTTCGATTCCAGCGGATTTTTTGAGCGATCGCAAGTCTAAAATACACTCATGCGCCACTAAACCCGCTTTCCCCTTGTATAAAACTGGGTAGTAACTTTCTAAACGACGGGCGATGTAGTTAGCATTGAGAATTGCCACCTTGGTTGCATCCGTCAAACCCGCGCCACCCATCATGGCGATGTACATCCAAGAAATCGTTAAGATGCTGGCGCTACCCCAAGGCGCAGCAGAAACAGCACCCATCGATTTTGGATTGTTCGCATCCATCTTGACAACAGAATGTCCAGGTAGGAATGGTACTAGATGGGGTGCGACACCAATTGGCCCCATACCAGGGCCACCGCCGCCGTGAGGGATGCAAAAAGTTTTATGCAAATTTAGGTGGCAAACATCCGCCCCGAAGTCTCCCGGACGGCACAGCCCGACTTGAGCGTTCATATTCGCCCCGTCCATATAGACTTGTCCGCCGTTAGCATGGATAACATCGCAGATTTCCCGAATCGGTTCCTCGAATACGCCGTGAGTGGAGGGATATGTCACCATCAAGGCGGCGAGTTCGGACTTGTGTTTCTGGGCTTTAGCTTTAAGATCGTCTAAGTCCACATTGCCTTGAGTGTCGCAGTTAACTGGCACTACCTTCATCCCACACATCACCGCACTTGCAGGATTTGTTCCGTGCGCCGATTGGGGAATCAGACAGATATTGCGGTGTGTTTCGCCGCGACTTTCGTGATACTGACGAATTACTAAAAGTCCTGCATATTCCCCTTGAGAACCAGCATTCGGTTGCAGAGAAATTCCGGCAAAACCTGTGATTTGGGCTAACCATTCCTCAAGCTGTTGGAATAGAACTTGATAACCCCGCGTTTGCGAAGGGGGGGCGAAAGGATGAATTTTGCCAAATTCAGACCAAGTTACAGGTAGCATCTCAGATGTTGCATTCAGCTTCATCGTGCATGATCCCAAGGGAATCATAGATGTAGTTAAAGACAGATCCTTTGCTTGCAAACGGTGCATATAACGCAAAAGTTCTGTTTCCGAGTGATAGCGGTTAAAGACCGGATGAGTGAGATAGTTGCTGGTACGGGAGAAGGGGGAGTTAGATTTTGGTGCTAACTCTTCAACCGTGAAGGGTAGGGAATCGGAAAGGGCGAAAATCTCTAATAAGTCGATGACATCTGCCAGTGTAGTTGTTTCGTCTAGAGTAATCCCGATAGTTGTATCTATCCGCAGGTTAATTTGACGGGCTTGGCAACGTTGGAGAATTTCTTCTAAGTTGCGATCGCGTAAGCGATGCGTAGCATTATCGCCTAATTCTACTCGCAATGTATCAAAATAATTCTCATTACCAATGCTGTAACCTAGTCGCTTCAGTCCTTCTGCCAGAAGTACAGTCAGATTATGAATATTTTCGGCAATATTTCTCAATCCTGCTGGCCCATGATAGACCGCATACATACCCGCCATCACCGCCAGTAAAACTTGGGCGGTACAAATATTACTCGTAGCTTTATCGCGGCGGATATGCTGTTCGCGGGTTTGCAAGGCCAGACGCAGTGCAGGGTTTCCTTGGGAATCTTTAGAAACGCCGACAATTCGCCCCGGAACTTGTCGCTTATACTCTTCTTTGGTGGCAAAGTAAGCGGCATGAGGCCCCCCATAGCCCAAGGGAATACCGAAGCGCTGAGTGCTTCCTACCGCGATATCAGCCCCAAATTCTCCAGGGGGTGTAAGCAGAGTTAAACTCAACGGGTCGGCTGCGACTGTAACTAAGGCACCGACTGCATGAGCTTTTTCGACAAAACTCCGATAGTCGTAAATTCTGCCATCGCTGGCGGGATATTGCAAAAGTACGCCGAAAACAGGTTGCTGAAAGTCAAAGGTTTGAAAGTCGCCGACAATGACATCAATACCCAACGGTATCGCCCGTGTTTGCACGACTTCGATAGTTTGGGGATGACAGTCTTTTGAGACGAAGAACGCATTTGCCTTATTTTTGCAGATGCCATAGCTCATCGTCATCGCTTCGGCGGCGGCGGTTGCTTCATCGAGTAAGGAAGCATTGGCAATTTCCAAACCTGTGAGGTCTATAATCATTGTCTGGAAATTCAGCAGTGCTTCCAGACGACCTTGGGCAATTTCTGCTTGATAGGGAGTGTATGCTGTGTACCAGCCGGGATTCTCTAGGATGTTGCGCTGTATGACAGGCGGGGTGATACAGTCGTGATAGCCCATGCCGATGAATGAGCGGAACACCTGATTTTTCGAGGCGATTTCTTTGAGGAGCGCGATCGCTGCGTACTCGCTTTTTGGTTCTGGTAACTGTAGACTTCCCTTAAGGCGAATCGTCTGCGGAACCGTCTTCTCAACCAGCGCATCAAGGTCTTTCAGCCCCAACACCTCCAGCATTTGCCCGACTTCATCGGGGTTTGGGCCAATATGCCTGTCTGCAAAAGAAATCGATTGCCTTATTCCTCCCATCACTTGCTGACGGCTAGACTGCGTTTGAGCGGTATAATATGCCATTTGCTCTCCAGAATTGTCTGCTTATTACTTTGTAACAGTAATTTCAGAGCCAGGAGTTGGGAAAAGTTTGAAGTTTGAATGAAGAGAATGTTTTCAAAACTCAAAACTAGAGACGCGATATATCGCGTCTCTACCTAAAACTCTTATTCCCCTTCCACCTGGACTCGATACTCATCCGCCGTTAGCGCTTCATCCAGTTCATCGGGGTCATTGATGCGAACTTTCAACAACCAACCCTCTCCATAAGGGTCTTCTCCCAGATGCTCTGGAGCTTCTACAATGACATCATTGCGCTCAATAACCGTACCGCTGATTGGCGCATACATATCTTCAACCGCTTTCACTGATTCAATTGTGCCAAAGCTGGCTCCCTTTTGCAGGGCATCGCCCACGTCTGGCAACTCCAAAAACACTATATCGCCCATTTGATCGACAGCAAAGGCACTAATGCCAATTGTGGCAATTTCGCCCTCTAGCCGCACATACTCGTGGGAGTCTAAATACTTCAAGTCATCAGGGTATTCCAGAGCCATCTCACTTCCTCATCAGTACGCTGAAAGTAGCTTAAGTTAGCCATTAAGTTTACAGCTTTCAGACTTAGAATCAGCACAATAATGGATAAACAAAAGCTCTATCGTCTACTATTTGGCGAATTTTCCTTGAAAAGACTGGCCTTTTCGGCAATCTTTATCTATGCTTTTCTTTGCTTCTATGCCTACTTTTTTTCGGACAGGATGATTTTTTTGCCGCAACCCTCTAGCTATCAGGACAGTAGGGAGATTATCAAGCTAACGACTGCGGATGGTGTGAAAATCTCAGCGGTGCATCTGCCTAATCCTAGCGCTACCTACACAATCCTATACAGCCACGGCAATGCGGAAGACCTGGGAGACAGTCTACCGGGTTTAAGAGAACTGCGGGATATGGGCTTTGCTGTCTTTAGCTACGATTATCGCGGTTATGGCACCAGTCAGGGAACTCCCACTGAGAGTAATGTTTATCGGGATATTGATGCCGCCTATAATTATCTAACTCAGCAGTTGGGTGTCCCGCCAAATCGGATTATTGTCTATGGGCGTTCTGTGGGTAGTGGCCCGGCTGTTGATTTGGCTTCTCGCAAGGCTGTTGCTGGTTTAATTTTGGAAACTCCGTTTCTTAGCACGTTTCGGGTGGTGACGCAGATTCCGATTGTGCCTTTTGATAAGTTTAATAATATTAGCAAGATTAAAAAGGTGCTTTCTCCAGTGCTGATAATGCACGGGAGGCGGGACGAAGTTGTACCGTTTTGGCACGGGGAGCAACTTTTTGCCGCAGCAAATGAACCCAAGCGCTCTTTTTGGGTGGATGGCGCACGTCACGATGATCTAGCGTCGGTTGCTGGCGAGTCGTATGCGAAAACTTTGCAGGAGTTTGCCCAATCTATTTCTCTGGGTAAGAGTTTCTGACTGGGGATGTCCCAGAAGTGTCAAAAGTTACTTTGATCCCCCTAAATCCCCCTTAAAAAGGGGGACTTTGAGAAGATTCTCCCGCCTTAAAAAGCGGGGCTGGGGGATCTGACCGTTTAAGCATTTCGATGATGACTTTTCAGACATCCTCTTAACGAGTAACTATTCGACTCAACACTAGAAGCAGAGGCACTTTTACTTGCTGGAGAGACGAGTAGAGGAACGATAAAAAGGTTTCTTGACAACAACCGCTGGATATGATTTACCCCGGACTTCCACCTCTAGCTGCTGCCCAATCTGCGCTAAATTCGTGGGAACATAAGCCAGGGCAATTGGTTGCCCTAAAGTTGGTGCCAGTGTACCGCTGGTGACAACACCCACAGCTTCACCGTTATGCAGCACCGGGTAGCCATGACGGGCAATGTAACGCCCTTGCATTTGTAACCCTACCAGACGGCGTTCTACTCCATTAGCTTTTTGTTTTTCCAGCGCCTCTCGCCCGATAAAGTCGCCTTTGCTATCGAGGTGAACTACCCAACCCAAACCAGCTTCTAAGGGCGTGGTGCTTTCATCAATATCTTGCCCATAAAGTGCCATTGCTGCTTCTAGGCGTAGGGTATCTCTAGCGCCGAGTCCGCAGGGAACCACACCAGCGGCTACAAGATTTCGCCACAATTCTACCCCTACTTCTGGGTCTACCATCACTTCAAACCCATCCTCGCCTGTATAGCCAGTGCGGGCAATAAAGGCTGGCTGTTCGAGTATGGTTGTGTCGAGATGCCCAAATGCCTTAATCGGTGTCAAATCATCTTTGACAAATTGCTGTAAAAATGCGATCGCTTTCGGCCCCTGAACAGCAATCAAAACTTTCGCTTGTGACAGATCCTCGAAATCAACTGCGTAAGATTCCAACTGTGCAAACACCCAAGCTTTGTCTCTGGATCTGGTGGCGGCGTTGACTATCATTACTCCTCGCTGTTCGCCGTTGTCTTCGCCTTGATAGTAGAAAATTATGTCGTCCAAAATCCCACCTTGAGGATTTAGCAGCACGGTATATTGAGATTCACCGGGTTTCAGGCGGCTAAGATCCGAGGGAACTAGCGGCTGGAGGTGGGAAATTAGCTGTTTCCCTTTGAAGGTAAATTTGCCCATGTGGGAGATGTCGAACATCCCCGCTGAGGTGCGAACTGCCTGGTGTTCTTGGGCAATCCCGATGTATTGTACTGCCATCTCCCACCCGGCAAAGGCGGTGAGTCGGGCTTTTTGTTCTAGGGCGAGTTGATATAGGGGAGTTCGGGCGATCGCTGTCTCTGGATGCAGTTCTTCGGTAGCCACAGCTGGTTATTCCGTCGCAGGTGATTATCTTTATCCTACGAGATGCCTGCATCTTCATCAGTATAGAAAAAGGATTAATGTAACGGCTTTCAGCAGATTTGCTCTTGATGAAAGCCCCGGCGATTACGAACATCGCCGGATATTTATTAGCTAGCTGCTGATAACAACTGATTGCTAAGCATCTGCAAGTTCTCTTCATTATCATTAATGATGCTTTCAGCTTGCAGTTTTAAGGCGCGAATATTTTCCTTACTTGCATCATCCATGTGATCGCCGCGTTCGGTCAGTCTTGTCTGAAAGCGATAGTAACGACGTTGATCTCTTACCGGAGGAAGTAACTGTTTGAGTTGGTAATGTACGGTGTCGCTGACCCCATCAAAAGTTACATGGATGATCGGCTGCGCCCATTGGAGAAGTCCCCAGTCTTTCACCTTCTCATAGGGCAGAATTGTGGTTAGTTCTCCAGTACCAATTGAGACAATTAGAAAATCATTTGCATCTGGATAGTTAATTTTTGCTTGAACATATGCACACATGGCGGGATTGTTAGCAAAAACGCCACCGTCAATTAAGGCATAGTAATCTGTCAAGTCATTTGTTTCCAGTTTCAAGGGTTCAAAATATGTTGGGGCAGCGGAAGTTGCCCGTGCCACTTTTTTCATAGGAAAATTGTGGCAGTCTGGGGTTTTTCTAGCTTTGGTGCGTTTGAAGAAGTAGGGGCGGCGCAATTCAATGTCATAACTGGGAATCAATATTTCTGTCAGCGCTTCCCCAATCATGGTTTCCCCAAAGTATTCTTGTAAAACTCTTTCTATCCCATCTGAGGGATATTTTTCGTCTTGTAAATTTTTGAGTTTAGTAAAATTAGACTGAGGAAAAATGCGGTTTCCTTCTTTTTCGTACAGTCTGACTAAATTTGCGGCAGGATGTTCAGGCTTGCCTCCCCCATTGGGTTTAGTAAGACCTAAAGCCAAAATTCCTCCGGTTGAAGTACCCGCAATCAGATGGAAAAGCTCTGCAATCGGCTTTGATGTTATCTGTTCAATCTCGGCTAAAATCATAGCTGGAATGATGCCGCGAATACCGCCTCCATCAATTGACAATATTTTGATTAATCTAGACATGATGCACTCCTAATTCTCTTAGTATTAAATCATTAATTTACAGGAAATGGTATGAGTTACAGATAATGCGATCGCAATTTAATTTTTGTTATATAAATTCAAGGTGTGGGTGCAATACATCTGTAGGGATATGGCATTGCCATGTCCCCGAACATCAAAACACTGAGAAAGGCTATAGTTTATTCAGCAAAAGATAAAATTAAGTAAAAATGTCCGACTAAAGTCAAGGGCGAACAAACAAAGCCTGCCAAGGCAGGCTAATAATATAAAGCCGTTGCGTTAGCAGGCTTTGTTCCATCAAGGCTTCTAGCCTGTAGACTTATATTTGCTCTCATAAGGATGCTCCCTATTCATTTACGCATGGTAGTATGAAATATTTCAATATAACCTGTTAAGCCTTGCTGGTCGCTATCTATTGAGGATGATTGGGTTTTGGCAGTTTTAAAAATTTCCCCTCACCATTTGCAAGCCATTCGCACTCATGCTGAAAGCAGTTATCCTAACGAGTGCTGCGGCTTGTTGCTGGGATTGGCTGGGGATGAGAAAATCGTTGCGGAAGTGATACCAACCCAGAACAGTTGGGATGCAGAAGCAGCCCAAGCGTTCGCGGCGATCGCGGGTTCGGATAAACTAGGTAGTAGCAAAAGAGATAGATACGCGATCGCACCACTAGATATGCTAAAAGCTCAGAGGGAAGGACGCGATCGCTCTTTTGATATCATCGGCATATACCATTCCCACCCCGACCATCCCGCAGTTCCCTCAGAATTTGATCGAGCCTGCGCTTGGTCAGTATACTCTTATATTATTGTCTCTGTGCAACAAGGCAAAGCTGGCGACCTGTGCAACTGGAGTCTGGACGATGCACACCAGTTTCAGCCAGAAGAAATGATTACGGTAGAAATAACCTAGATTAAAAACTATTAAGACACAAAGATACAAAGACTATTGTATTTTTGATAGGCTGTTAACTCTGTCTGCCCTCACTGAAAGGTCATGCTTAATCCCAATCTGGATGAAATCCAGTTAACGAAAGAAGAATACGAACGCTATTCCCGCCACCTCATCCTGCCCAAAGTGGGACTAGAAGGACAAAAACGCCTGAAAGCAGCAAGCGTCCTGTGTGTTGGTACTGGGGGACTGGGTTCACCACTATTGCTGTATCTTGCCGCTGCTGGTATCGGACGCATCGGCATTGTCGATTTTGATGTCGTTGATAGTTCCAACTTACAACGGCAAGTAATTCACGGCACCTCATGGGTAGGTAAACCAAAAATTCAATCGGCAAAAAACCGGATTTTAGAAATAAATCCTGATTGCCAAGTTGACTTGTACGAAACCCGCCTGACTTCAGAGAACGCCCTGGACATCCTCGAACCCTACGATGTTGTAGTGGATGGCACTGATAACTTTCCCACACGTTATCTAGTTAACGATGCCTGCGTACTGTTAAATAAACCCAACGTTTACGCCTCTATCCTCTTCTTTGAAGGTCAGGCTACCGTATTTAACTACGAAGGCGGCCCCAATTACCGCGACCTCTACCCCGAACCACCACCACCCGGATTGGTTCCCTCTTGTGCTGAAGGCGGCGTTTTGGGTGTTTTGTGTGGCGTTATTGGCACCATTCAGGCAACTGAAGCCATTAAAATTATCTTGGGTCAGGGTAATACTCTGAGTGGGCGACTGCTGTTGTATGATGCCCTGCAAATGAAGTTTCGGGAACTGAAACTGCGTCCGAACCCAGAAAGACCAGTTATTGAAAAATTGATAGATTACGAACATTTCTGCGGGATTCCACAAGCAAAAGCAGAGGAGGCTAAGCAGCAGATGGAAATGTCAGAAATGACCGTTAAGGAATTGAAGGAATTGATAGACCGCGGTACAGATGATTTTGTGCTGCTTGATGTCCGCAACCCCAATGAATACGAAATTGCCCAAATTCCCGGTTCAGTTTTAGTGCCGTTACCGGATATTGAAAGCGGCGCTGGTGTTGCCAAAGTTAAGGAATTACTCAATGGTCATCGCTTAATTGCACACTGCAAAATGGGTGGACGTTCCGCGAAGGCGTTGGGGATTCTGAAAGAAGCTGGTATTGAAGGCACCAACGTTAAAGGTGGGATTACTGCTTGGAGTCGAGAAATTGACTCTTCAGTGCCGGAATACTAAAACATTGTGTGGGGTGCGAAGCGCGACAGCGTAACGTACCCTACGCTGCTACATTCCTGGATTAAATTCGGTGGCATACTTTGGCTTAATTGTCAACAGGTATTTTTTGGGCTTTGTGGCATTGTCTTAAGCTGCTGGAAAGCATCAGTGGCAGTGTAAAGTGCAAAGTATGTCCAAAGTACAAGTAGGATAGCTTTTGAGCGACTTGTATAGAAATCAAAATGCAAAACAAAAGTAGCGATAAGTTTACTGCGATCGCGCTAACAGCAGGATTTTTTGCAATTATCATCCCCAGCAATCCTGCCGCCGCCACCCATCTGAGTCCATATCAATACTGTGCCGCCGACTTGAGGAATGTTGGTATTTCCGTAGAACAAGCTGCGGCAGCTTGTTCAGACGCACTCGATCCTCAACAATTATCCGCTTGCGTGTATTATATAAACCAAGAAACTCAGCTTGCCGCGCAAGACGTTTTGCCTGCCTGTACCCGCGTTCGCCGCCCGATAGAGTTAGGCAGGTGTGTAATTAATATTAACAACGACACCAGAAATGCGGCGGCGCTTGATGTTCTTGATAATTGTCGCCGCAGCCTGCTGCCAGTCCGCTTTGCTGAATGCGTCGTTGGCTTAACTCGCCAACTGGAAATCACCGCCAGCACCGCAATGAATCGCTGCAATTCGGCGGAAGATTATCCCAGCAGCTTGTCCCCCACCTTTGCGCCACCGCCTGCCCCAAATCCAACGCCGCAGTTTACACCTCCGGTAGCACCTCCGCCGGGGTTGACACCTCTGCCTAATTTGGACGCAGATCCAGTTATCCCGGCTAGACCAAGACCAGTTAATCCTTAAATACTCAGAGGATGTCTCAGAAGTGTCAAAAGTTAGCTTGATCCCCCCAGCCCCCCAATTCATCGGGGGGAGAATCAAGTCTTAGTCCCCCTTTTCAAGGGGGATGCAAGGGGGATCTCCACCATCTAAGCGTCTCGATTATGACTTTTCAGACATCCTCTCAGTAGCCATTTTCGCATTCCCCAGCCCAGCCAGGGAATGCGGGTAAATTAATTTTCCAGTGCTTTCAAATCAGCGGGAGTGTTGCAATTAAACAACACTTCTGGTTGAGTTACGGGTAGTTCCTGTACAGAATGTTCCGCCAACCAATGCTGAAACGATCTGCCGCCTCGATTGATATATTCAGATAGTAGCGGCAAACAGCAACGGCGGTAAAAACCACACAAGGGTTCCCAGCCTTTCGGGTGTCGGGGAAGAAGCGCGATCGCATCTTCTGGCAGCTGTGGCAACTGCTGTAACCAACTCTGCAAAACTTCCACTTTCAAATTGGGCAAATCGCAGGCAAGTAACAGCACCCAATCTGTTTGCACCAATTCTAAAGCTTGTCTAAACCCAATTAAAGGCCCGTGAGGCTTCCCTGCTTCCAAGTCATAAACTTCTCGAATTAATTGACAGTTACTTGGCAAGATATCTTGATATCTTTCAATCCAAGGTGTCACCACATAAACTACAGAAGCACACTCTTGGGCGACTTCACAAACCTGCCGAATCAACGGCACATTATTAACAGAAATTAAGGCTTTATCCCTTCCCATCCGCGAACTTTGTCCGCCAGCCAACACAATTGCTGTCACCGATTCAGCCTGGGAAATGTTCATTATCTTGCACCAATTGCGATCGCCCGCCTTGGATTTGAATTTATGGCTGATAGCGTTTCTCAGTTGGGTGGAATATATCGCGGTTCTGACGTTCTCCCCACCAAGGTTAGGGACATGGCAATGCCATGTCCCTACATAAATTCCGGGCTGACTGTCGGGCTAATTGAGAATTTACTTTGCGCTTAAAATAACCGTCCGAGAGGGATTATCCCATTTAATAGACACATTCAACTGCTGTAAATCAACCGCTTTGATATATTCAAGATTGCGGTGAGTAACTTTGGGAAAATTGGCAACTTTACTCGGATCGATCTTCAACGAATTCAGAAAAACAACGGGAATAGAGGCATTACCGTTAACCAGAATACCCTGATTATTATAAAGCTGGTCGTTGATTTTGACACTGATAACTGGGTATGACCGAGGAGGCGGGGGAGTCATGCCTTGTCGCTGCGCTTCTCGCGTACTCCAAGCTTGCAGTCCGTCAGCTAGTCCACGGGCGAACTCTTTACGTCTACTTTGCAGTAAAGCGCGATCGCCTGCACTGGTAAGAAACCCCAACTCCAACAACATTGAAGGAACATCCACTTGACGGCAGAAACCCAAACTCCCAACTCCCGTGCTAGTATCTGGTTTAGTTCCACGAGAAGGCAATCCCGGAACTACTCTGAGCAAAGATTGCAGTACCAACTGGGCATCGGCTTGTCGTTGAGCGTTGCCAGCGACGTAGAAGATGCTGGCACCCCGCACGTTAAGGTTATTAACAGCATCGGCGTGAATTTCTAGGGCCACATCGCCACGACGCGATCGCACGTTAATCCAGGTAATACTTTCCTTTAAACTCAGCGTGTCGGGAACCGAGGTGACATCTAAACCACGCGATCGCATTTCGGCTACAGCAGCATCGCGGGTGAGTCTCATTTCCCTGTCTTCCGTAGTGCCTCCCGCGATCGCGCCCGGATCTCCAGCACCATGTCCAGCGGAAAGAAAAATCCTTACCATTATAATTATCTCCCCAAAATTCTATTATTTCTGGACGTTATAGTTATTTATTGTGCTTCATCCCCATAAAGCTTGAATCCGGAGGAGCAAGTGATACTTTCTTGTTCGCGTATCCAGGCTATGATACGCCGTATTCTAACTTAGCGTTTTAAGAATCGATGGAGCGGGTAATTTCAGCAGTTGGGTTGGCTGTTTTTATTGGGTTGTCCTACGCCTTCTCGATAAATCGCCGTGCGGTGCGCTGGCGTCCGATATTCTGGGGGATGGGATTAGAATTTATTGTGGCGCTTCTAATTCTTAAAACACCAGGCGGTTTAGCAGTATTTAAGGCACTAGGCGATGTGGTGAGTCGCTTTCTAGCATTTTCTGATGTCGGTGCGAAATTCGTCTTTGGGGAAAAATACGAAGATCACTTTTTTGCCTTCAAAGTGCTGCCGACAATTATCTTTTTCTCGGCCTTCATCAGCGTACTCTACCACTACAGGATTTTGCAGCGCGTGGTGAATGGATTGGCGTGGGTGATGATGAAGACAATGGGAACATCGGGGGCTGAGTCTTTATCTTGTGCTGGCAACATCTTTTTAGGGCCAACTGAGTCACCCCTGCTAATTAAACCTTATGTAGCGACAATGACCCAATCAGAACTGCACGCGGTGATGACTGGGGGCTTTGCCACAATTGCGGGTGGAGTTTTAGGCGCATATCTATCCTTTGGAATTCCCGCCGAACACCTGATAGCTGCTTTTTTCATGACTGCGCCCACTTCACTCGTTGCCTCAAAATTGCTTTACCCAGAAACAGAAGAACCGAAGACAGCTGGCAAAGTGCAAATAAAAGTGGAAAGCACCTATGAGAATGTCATCGATGCAGCGGCTGTGGGAGCGGTGGAGGGGACGAAACTAGCAATTAACGTTGCGGCGATGATTATTGCCTTTTTGGGATTGCTGGCGTTTGTGAATGCCGTTTTGGGATGGTTGGGGGGACTGGTGGGGGTGGCAACCCTGTCGCTGGAGTCGATTTTATCTTATGTAATGGCTCCCGTGGCGTGGTTGATCGGGGTGCCTTGGGCTGATTGTCGGGAAGTTGGGGTGTTGTTGGGCAAAAAGACTATTTTGAATGATTTTATCGCTTACCTGGATTTGAAGACGCTGATTGAAACTCAGGGGATTTCCCAAAGGGCAGTAATTATTGCGACCTATGCGCTGTGCAACTTTGCCAATATTGGCTCGATTGGTATTACGATTGGCGGGATTGGCGCGATCGCACCGAATCGTCAGAAAGATTTGGCGCGAATGGGTGTAAGGTCGATGATTGGGGGTTTGTTGGCGGGTTTGATGACAGCTGCGATCGCGGGTATGTTGTTGTAGATTTGAACCGCAGAGGCGCTGAGGACGCAGAGAAGAACTTAGAAGAGTTAGTCTATCTGTTCCGCCATGCCTTGCTCTATTCGTTCTAGCAATGTATCAACATCTGCGCCGACTTGCTCAAAGCAAATGGGTGGTGGGGGATCTGGTTCAAACTGAATTATCTTTATTTGTCCCTCGCCAATTCCAATAATCAGAACTTCCACTTCCGGTTTATGAGCATCCACAACTCCCAATATTTCCTGAAGTTTATTTTCAACTTGGTTATTTAGTGCTTCTATAGCTTGTTTGGGACAATAAACGAAATGCGGCTTTGGTTTGATATCCAGCCCTAAAGTACCTTTAGTGTCTCCATTTTCCAACCACAATCCCCAAGCAAGTGCTGCTAATTCTTGCTGATTTGCTTTAACAAATTGATTTAGCTGGTTTCGCCAGTTCTTTTCCCCAGAATCAGGGGAGGTACTACCAAATTGAATCATTTTACGTTCAGTTGTTGTGCATTTAATGTGTTGATAGCGATCGCCCTTGCCAAGAATCGAGCGATCGCTAGTAAAGTTATTTTTCCGGAGATTTTAGCGCCTCGTCTAGCACCGCACGCGCTTCCTCTGCTTTAGATCGAGCTTCCAGGTAGCGCTGATTAACTTGGGCAAAGTTTTTGAGAACCTTAAAACCGTCCTTGAGGCTGGAGATTTCCTCCTCACTTACCGGCTGCTCTGTAAATAGGATATCTACCTGAGCGCGAATTTTCAGAGCTTCGGAGCGTGACTCCTGCACCTTCAGCTTCAGAGTGGCCAGGTTGCTGAGAACTTGTACAGCTTGGGTTACAGCGTCCTCATCGCTCTTTTCATCTGCTTGGAGTTCTTTCACTTCAATCAGCTGTTGCGGACTAAATCCCTCTTCGAGATCGGTGGGTAGCTCCTCCGCATCCATGAGTTCCATAAGCTGCTCCATCGCTTTCTCACGGGCTTTTTTTGAATCTTTGCCTGGAACAGTCAGGATGACTTCTGGGCTTTGAGCGAGAGTGTACTGAACCATAGTTTTGCCGGAGAACTTGTCGAAAGACCTTATGGGCTGGTTATTTGAACCAAGCCGACAGGATTATTTTAGGGTAAAAGAAAGCGATCGCCCAACAGAATATATCCTAAAAGGCGCTAGCTTATGGACAGAGCAATAACACTCCTACTACTTGCGCGATCGCCTGAAACTCAAACTTATGGATGCAAATACTTCCACCGCCCTTGAGCAAGCTTTAACAGCGATGTCTCACCAAGAGCTGTTGAACTTGATTATAAACCTTTCCAGCATTGAAGCTGACTTTCGCCGCATTCTGTTAGCAAATGTCAGTATTTCACCCCAAATTCTCCAGCAACAGCCTGTATCCCCTCAAGTAGTCAAGCAATTTAAACGAGACATCAGCAAATTTTTTGACGAACTTGAAGAACGTGGTCGCTACGATGATTATTACGATAATGAATATGACGAAAGTGAAGAGTATTCTGAATTAGAGATTTTGTTAGAAAATGCCAGAACTTTGAATCTTGTCGATCAAATGGATGTTTTTTGGCATATTGCAATTTGCGGCAATGAAGTTTTTGAGGAAGGAGAGTTTTTCATTGGTACGCCACAAATTGAAGAAGCAATTTGCTTATACGGCGAAGCTGTCACTAAATTAGATTTACCTCATCAGCAAAAGCACAATTACTTTGACGTGCTAATTGATGCTCTTAGTTGGGCTATTTGCGGCTACGGTGAAGTTACTGAAGCGATTGAAGAGGCGCTGGACAAAATTTGTACTGTCCCAGAAGATTTTCGCTATCTTATTCAAAAGTTTGAAAATAGCGATTACGAGAGAAGCTCCGATTTGATTGCCCAATATTATCTTGAATTAGGAGATGATGAAAATTATCTCCGAGTTCGACAAGCTAATCTGGAAAAAGAGACAGACTATTTACAGTTAGCAGAATTTTGGCAGCAAAAGGGAGATAGGGAAAAACACCTGGAGACGTTAGAGCAATGGGTATCTGATTTAGTTAACAGAAAAGCTCCTCCTCAGAGTCAGTTAAATTATCTTTTTGCTCCCCGTTATTCATCTTTAGAAGACAGCCCGATTTTAAAGAGATTAGCGGAACATTATCGCCAGCAACAGGATGATGAAAACTACTGTCGCATTTTGATGACTTTGGCTCAATTCGGTAAAACCACGTTAGATTTATATAAACAAATTGAAACGCTTGGTGCCAAGTTAGGTAACTGGCAAGAACTGAAACTTAAGCTGATAGAATTTGCTCAAGTAAGTAGCACTAATGTGGCAGAAATTTATCTTTACGAGCAAGATTGGGATGCGGCTGTTCAACTTGCACAGCAAAGAGCAAATTCTTATTATGAGGAGTCGTTGCGAATTTTAGTTGCAGAAGGGGTGAAGCAACACCGCACGGAAGCATCTATTCAAATTTATCAGCAACTCGTGCAGAGCCATATTGACAGTAAAAACCGCGAACATTACAGCATTGCGGCTCGTCATGCTAGTGCAATCAAATCAATTTATTTGTCTGTTTTGAATGATTCAGCGGCTTGGCAACGCTATATTACTGATATCCGGCAGCGTTATCCTCGTCATCGGGCGTTGCAAGAAGAATTTCGGGGGTTGTGAGGAATTTTTTCTCGTTCCTAGGGTCAGCCTGGGAACGAGAATTTAATATTAAGTTCCCCAAGTCTTAAACAAGTTATTCCAAATGGTGTTAATTGATTGTTTAATTTGGTTTTGGCGATACCATCTTTGAAAGGCTTTTTCGTAATCTTCGCCTTCAGATTGATAGGTATTCCAGGCATTGAGTCCTAGCCCTAGTCCCCAGAATAATAAAATATACAAAGACCAAGTAAGCTCACCTCCATTAACTAGATTCAGCCCCATAAAAAATGAGTTTACGATCGCAAAATTGCCAGCGTGTTTCTGTAATCTTCCATGTCGATAAATATTAAAATCTTGCCGCTTTTGGATTTCTCCTTGCTTCTGTAGCCACTGCTGTTCTGCTACTTGGAGACATTCTGGGGAGATTTCTAACTCGGCGGCGATTTCTAATAGCTGTTCGCGAGTAAATTCTGTGTCATCAGCTTGACGCGCGATCGCTATCTGCAAAATCTGCTGTATATCTTCTTGATTGTAAGAACGAATCATTTGGGTTTGGGTGACGGGCATAATCAGCACCTGCGGTCGATGTTGGGAAAGCTTTTCTGCCCTTAAAATTCCAGAGCAGTGCTGATTCTATTATGCCGAGGCAAGCTGGGGAACGGCACAGAACAATATTCCCAAAACCGAACCTGAATGGACGGATACTACGATAGCAAAAAGATTAAGACACTCGTTACATTCCGTTACGATAAGGATATGCGAGAGGTTCAGTTAAGCCTCTCAAAGAAAAGACGCGATCGCTTGCGTCTGTAAAATTAGAGGTGGCGTAATGAACGGCACAATTCGCGTCGGCAATCTTTTTGGAATTCCCTTCAACGTGCATCCGTCCTGGTTTTTCGTCCTGGGTTGGGTGACTTTGAGTTATGGTAGCGGGCTAGCGGCTCAATTTCCTTCCCTTAGCTTGGGATTACCCTGGTTACTGGGATTGATCGCAGCGCTGCTGTTGTTTGCTTCGGTATTGGCGCACGAACTAGGACATAGTTTTGTCGCCATCCGCCAGGGAATCGAAGTTAAATCCATCAATCTGTTTCTGTTTGGTGGTCTGGCAAGTCTAGGAAAAGAGCCAAAGACTCCAGCAGGAGCATTCTGGCTGGCGATCGCAGGGCCTTTAGTTAGTTTGGCGCTTTTTGGTCTAATTAGCGTTATTAGCTTTAGCTCAGGCATTTCCGGGCCATTTGCCGCAATTTTAGGGGTGCTGGGTTACGTCAATTTGGCGCTGGCATTGTTTAACCTGATTCCAGGCTTACCCCTAGATGGTGGTAATGTTCTCAAAGCGATAGTTTGGAAGATTACTGGCAATCCTTACAAAGGTACGGTGTTTGCTGGTCGCGCTGGTCAAATCCTGGGATGGATTGCGATCGGATCAGGACTGTTACCTCTACTAATGGGTAGCTTCAGCGGTGTCTGGAATATTTTAATCGGTTGGTTCTTGCTGCAAAATGCTGGTCGTGCAACCCAAGGTGCCAGAGTGCAGGAGCAGTTAGCAAATTTGACCGCCCAAGATGCAGTAATGCCGGATAGCCCGATTGTATCTGAGGCGCTTTCTGTGAGAGAGTTTGTTAACGACTACATTATTGGCAAACCCCAAGCGCAACGGTTCTTAGTGACTAACGATCAGGGAAAATTGGTGGGCGCGATCGCAGTTGACGATCTCAAAACCATCCCGACATCTCAATGGCCCGAAATATCTGTTAGTCAGCTAACGCAACCTATCGAATTCTCCACAACTGTCAAACCCGATCAATCGCTGCTGGAAGTGGTGACGCTGCTAGAAGAACAAAAGCTCACTCAGCTTCCCGTCATTCGTGACAACGGCGTGCTAGTAGGACTTCTGGAAAAAGCTTCTGTTCTCCAGTTGCTCCAAAAAAGAGCGCAAGCAAACCCTGCTTAATCGATTTTAGATTTTCGATTATCAAATCTAAAATAAAACCTCCCTCGGACAATGAGATGCTTGTCGGGGGAGTTTTTTTGTGTGCCATCTCTTTCAGACCCAGCTTGGGAATGCGTTGCTTCTTTCCCACAGTTCTGCCTCTATCGGCACAATAGAATTAAACTGCTCTGAACACAAGGCGCTTCAATGGAACTCACTAACAGTTTGCCTAAAGGGCCAAACACTCCGCGATCGCTGCGGTTAATGAAGTTTATTTTTCAGCCCATCAAGTACCTGGATGATTATGCCAAAGCCTATGGTGACACCTTCACCATTAGGGGAAGCAAGGATACTCCGATTGTTTACTTCAGCCAACCACAAGCACTGCAAACGATTTTTACTGCTGATGACCGCCAGTTAGACGCTGGGAGGGGGAACAGCGGCTTAGAGTTTTTAATGGGAGAAAATTCTCTGCTACTGCTAGATGGCGATCGCCATCAGCGCCAACGACAGATGTTAACCCCTCCCTTTCACGGGGAACGGATGCGGGCTTACGGTCAGATTATCTCTGAAATCGCTCAGCAGGTGATGAATCAATGGACGGTTGGCAAACCATTCAACGTCCGTGCGTCGATGCAAGAAATCGCCCTGCGCGTCATCTTACGAGTGGTGTTTGGACTGGATGAGGGGTCGCGTTTGGAAAAACTACGCAGCTTAGTCGGTTCAACCCTGGACTTGATGACTTCCCCCTTCAACTCCAGCGCCTTCTTTTTTGAGTTTCTTAAACAAGATTTAGGCGGTTGGAGTCCTTGGGGTCGGATGCAGCGCCAAATAAAACAAATTGACGAACTGATTTATGCTCAGATTGCGGAACGTCGAGCAGAATCTAACCCGAATCGCGAAGATATCCTCAGCTTAATGATGTCTGCTCGTGATGAAGCGGGTCAAGCGATGACGGATGTGGAGTTACGCGATGAGTTAATGACTCTGCTAGTCGCCGGACATGAAACCACGGCTTCTGCGCTGACGTGGGCTTTGTACTGGGTTGACCAATTACCGCAGGTGCGTGACAAACTGCTCCAAGAGTTGGATGTTGATACCACAGCAGATCCGAGTAAAATTGCCAAACTGCCCTATCTAACTGCGGTTTGCTCTGAGACGCTTCGCATTTACCCAATTGCTGCGAATACTTTTATTCGGATTGTGCGATCGCGCTTCGAGATAACAGGCTACAAATTAGAGCCGGGTACAGTAGTAGTCCCCAGTATCTATTTAGCCCACCATCGGGAGGAAACTTTCCCACAGTCGAAGCAGTTCAAGCCAGAGCGTTTTTTGGAACGACAATTTTCTCCATATGAGTATTTGCCCTTTGGTGGCGGGAATCGTCGCTGTATCGGCATGGCATTTGCCATGTATGAAATGAAATTGGTTCTCGCAACAATTCTGTCGCGTTTTCAAGTGTCGCTGGTTGATAAGCGTCCGGTTATTCCGGTGCGTCGGGGCTTAACTTTAGCAGCACCAGCAGGCATGAAGATGGTTGCTACTTCTCGGCTGAAGAAGCCTGCAAATACTCCAGTTTCAGTTTAATTAGGTTTTTGACGGCTTAAACTCCAACTCCCTCAGGATTAGCTGGGGGAGTTTTTTGTGGACGCGATCGCTCTTTAATAGCTACAGAAGTTTTAACTTAGAAACTACATCCTTACAGCGATTAAGGTAGCAATACTGATATCTTGCACCAACCCGATAACCCGCCCGGAACTCAAGTTCCGGGCTAATAGCGAAAGTCCTCTGAAGAGGACTAAGAAAGACTTTCAGTCCATTTTAATGGACTTCAGCTATTAGCCAGTGATTTGAATCGCTGGCGGGCTAACAGCGTAGGCGCAAAATCTGAGAATATCCACTCAGAGGTAAGAACTGAATAGTAATTTCAGGTATTTGGCAAATTTACCCCAGAGGATATTTAACTGAGCGGGGACAATACTACATTTTTTTGCTCTAATATTTACCCATTTCCCCTGAAACACTCTTACTATAATTCTCGCTAAGCGTATCCTGGGGTGTTAACACCTCAAGCCCAAACGATATACTTTCGATTTCCCAGTCAACCCATCTTAAAGGATTTTTAAAAATCCCCTCTATTTCAAACAATGTTACAGGTGGTGGAGCAAAAATGGAAAATAGGTCATCTGGAACAGTTTCCTGCCGAGTTTCTTTGGGCTGAAATCGATTAGAGCCTGACAGCTCTTCAACATATCTAGTTTCATGACGTACCCACCTTTTAACCCCTTCAAATATCAAATTGCATTCTGGCAAAAAAATGACATCATCAGTTGTATTAAGAGTATGACCAGGGAGTATACCAATTTTATGAGTTAAAATAACTATTTTTGAACACATAATTATAGGCAAATGCTCTTCTTTTTTAACTGAGCCTATCGCCCTCTTGTAAAATAGAACTATATCGTCAAAATCTAAATCGCTATCGTTTTTTGGAGGAAAAAGTTTTTTATCAAATTCAACCTTTTCAAATTCACACTCCGTAAAATGTAAATAGTCAAAATAGTTTCTGATAATGGTCATTTGACTTTCTCTAAAATAGTTGTTCTAACTGAAGTTGATGGAATTGGAATACCATCGGTTCTGCAAAATATTTGCGTAGCAAACCTCCGATCGAGTTCACCTTTATCTTGCCAAATCTGTAATCCTAATTTTTCAAGAGCATCTGAACCTAATTTGTCTTTGGTTGCTGTATCTGGTACTTTCCCAAAGGCATTTCCTTTAGTGGCGTTTATATAAATTCGTCCCCCAGGTTTCAATACCAGTGCAGCCTGTTCAAGAAATGTTGCTTGCGGATTACTGGCAATAATTTCGCTCACACTGTCAGGTGGGAAGATGTTAGGTAAGTCATTAATTGAGGCTCTTATGCCTTCTTCAGCAATCAAATCAATATTGATGGCATTACTAACCTGCGAAGATTTTCCCCCAAATATATCTACTATTATGTCCTCTCCTTGAGCTAACTTCTTGGCGACCAGTTCTGCACCTTCAGCTACATTTAGAGCTTTGCTTTGCTCGCTGATAGTCTCACTCCTGCATCCAGACTTTTTGCTTTTACACTCAATCTTAGCTTGGAGCGCTCCAAGCTAACATCAAGTGGAGTGGGTGCTTAGGACACCCCATCAGTGTCAATAAACGTAATTTAATAGCTGTCTTCGCCTGCAACCAGGTCGCTATCAGTAGGCACGCAAAAGTCTTGATTAAGGGAGGCATCACGGATTGCTTGCCACTGACAAAGGAGTTCATCACCCCTTAGATCGTTGACTATGTATTGTTTAACAGCCTGTTCCAATTCTTGCGGGGTTTTGGGAACGGGGACAGTACAGATAAGTTCAGGCATAAGGAAACCTCTGCTGAAAGGACGGATATCAGGATTAAGACCCTATAAGTCATATTTTAATGACATTTAAGGAAAAAGTAGCGAAAGTTACATTTTTAAAACATAACTTAGGTTATTGACCGGGAGAAGTACCTAGCCTGTAGCGATCGCTTCCAGCATCTTGCAGATGGCAAGTCCCCTGTCGTCATAGCGAGTTGCGGATGACTCTCGAACAGCCAGCCATTTTCCAGAAATGCTACAAGTAAAAAGCAACTGTTGTAGCTCAAATCGGAATCTCTGGGGATGTTGATAAAAAAAATTTTGGTGGCTACGGCTGGAGCAGCGATCGCTTTCTTCACAGTTTTGGGCTTTCCCAAGGAAGTTTCAGCGCAGAATTTTGATGAGATTTATGTCTTTGGCGACAGCATCTCGGATGTTGGCAATGCGTATAAAGTTACAAGAGGGGAAAGTCCCTCAAACCCTCCCTACTTTCGCGGGCGCTATTCTAATGGTTTAGTTTGGGCGGACTATCTCGCAGCTAAGCTGAAATTAAAATCCACTACAGAGACTAACTTCGCCTTCGGAGGTGCAAAAACAGGTAATTCTAGGCAACTTCCCCCAGGATTGCTGACGCAAATTGAAACTTTTAAAGCAACCCATTCTTCCGCAGATCCGAAAGCTCTATATATTGTCTGGGCTGGTGCTAATGATTACCTGGGTGGCGCTACTGACTCTACCGCGCCAGTTAATAATTTAAGCGCAGCAGTGAAATCTCTCGCTGACGCTGGCGCTAAAAATATCGTAGTAGTTAACTTGCCAGATTTAGGAAAACTTCCAGGTACGCGCATCAGCGAACGTTCCAACTCGCTCAACAATTTGACTCAGAAGCATAACTCTGCATTAGGTGCATCTCTCAACAATCTGCGCCAGCAACTAAGTGATATTAAAATCACCTATCTTGATGCGAATTCTCTCTTTAATCAAGTTGTCAACAATCCAGAAAAATTTGGTTTCACCAATGTAACTAACGCCTGTCTAAGCCAAGCTAGGATATGCGATAATCCCAACGAATATTTATTTTGGGATAACATCCATCCGACAACCGCCGCGCATAAATTACTCGTAGAATTAGCTTTTGCATCGTCCAAACCCGCGCCCCAACCTGTTTCTATCTCTACCCCTATTCCTGTTGTACTGGGCGCGATCGCATTTGGTGTAGGTACAGGTTTTATTGTCAAGCGCCAAAAAGCCGTCAAAAACTGATTTTAAGTTCGGTAGGCTATCTTAGCAAAAATAGTAGGGTGGGTACCGACCAAATCTTTCGATAGTAGGCAATCCCCGCCCTACAAAATTATTCTTTGAATGTATACCTATTTACAGTAACCAAGTCTTTGCGGCAAAATCACCAGGCTCATCTGCTTCTTTGAAAACTGGCCGTTGGTGCCGCACGAATGATTGGGTTAGTTGTCCTTTGCTAGGTGGCTTATCTTGCTTGTCTTGCTTATCTTGCTTATCTTGCTTGTCTTGCTTGTCTTGCTTATCTTGCCTGCCTTTTTTCAGAGCATTAACTTCATCACTCAGTTGAGAATTAGCTTCTGCAAGTTGCATAGCTGCATTTTTAGCTTGCTCAAGTTCTGACTTTACTTTGTTTACTTGTTTAAGCTCTTTCTGAAGCTTTTGTACTAATTCTTTTTGCTCATCAAGATTTGCTTCCAAATCAGACATTTTTTCCATTAGAGAGCTTTCGTTTTGACGCGATCGCTCTAGAGTTGCTTTCAAGTCCGTCACCATTGCTTCTAAATCAGCTTTGGTTGGATTTGTCCGCTTAGCAGTAGTTTGTTCAGAGGTATCTGTTGACGATTCCTCCTCCTCAGCTTGCAACTCTGATTCTGAAACTTTATGGGCCGTGACTTCTATAACAGTTTCACCTTCTTCTTTGTCTGGTAAATTTTGTGCTTCTTCGCGTAGCAAATCTGAGAGACGTTTTTTAGTCATTATTTCCTCCAATCACGTTGTAATTCATTAGCCACACGGCGGTAGTCTGCCTGAGCCTCCCGTCCATTCGTCCCGCGCCATTTAGTAATAGGCACCCCCTCTAGCGCCGCTCGTTCGTGGGCTTTGTAGGCGCGAATAAACGCATTACAGGTGGGTATTCCTAGCTCCATAAGAGTGTTTTGAGCCTCCAGTGCTTCCCCTACACTCCGCCCATCCACCTTAGTTAGCAGCACCCGATGGGCGACTCCCACGGGCATAACGGCTTCCCGAACTGTTTCAATAAGTACAGCCAGATCCATTGCTGATGGGGGTGTAGGCAAAACCAGATAATCTGCGATCGCTACTACCGCCGCTAATGCTTCGGAGTGCAACGCCGGAGGCGTATCCACTACTACTAAATCGTAGCCTTCTATCTCGCATAAATTACTCAAAAGTTTTGGGTCAGTCTCTTGGGCTAGGTCAAAGCCCATCCCTTTCTCACTACGCCCAACCCACCAACTCGCCGAACCCTGAGAGTCTGTATCGACCAGAAGAACCCGTTTGTTTTCCGAGAAGGTAGCCGCCAGATTGACTGCTGTCGTGGTCTTACCTACTCCTCCCTTCCCGTTGAGAATAGCGATTATTCTTGGCACTGTTCGCCTTTGATGCTGACCTTAGAAAAATATACCGCTTTATCGGCTATGAAATTTTTTTTTTGCCTTATTTCTTTGGCTGCCAACATATATCATGCCATTGATGTATATCTTCAGAAAGAATCGACACCATCACTTCAGTCTGAAAACATCGGCAAAAATACTATGCGACTCCAGTATTCTGTTCTCGTCAGGTGAATCATAAACCACCATAAGAGAATTTTGCTGTCCTAAACAAGGAAAGAGTGCCAACCCCTCAGCATGATCTGAACCAAACCTGAAAGGCAAATCTAAAACTACTTCCAAGTCTCCCTCTTCCTGCCCAGATATACTGTTTTCAGGATGATCTAAGCCATTTTTTAACCGAAAAACTCGCAAAGCACCTTCTAGATCCATAGTAGGGCCCGCGAGTATTAATAAGTCTTCACCATCTAGACACAGTTCTCGTACACCTAAGCCATTCAGATTCAGAAAATGTTTTTTGTATTGCTCCCCTTCTTTACCGATTTTTTTCAGTGTTAAAATCCCTGGCTCTGTTTCTTCAACTTCTATCTCTAAAATCAGCGCCCAGCCTCTGAGTACAGGGCCGCGTAAGCCGATGAAAATTTTATCTCCCCGAACAGCTAATCCTTCAATATCAAATCCATTTTCTTTAGAGGGAATAGAACTTGTTATAAAATGCCCTATGTGGCGGTCTTCTTTTAGGGCTTCCATCAACACATTGGTATTATCGTCTATCTTTTGCAGACAACCTGCTGTCATTTTTTTGTCTGGATTATCTGGATGAGAGCATACTTTAAATAACTCCTTCCCCACCACAGGGATACGAGCTAGTACATAACGATTTAGTTCTCTTTCTACTGTGGCTAGTTTATCTAAATCTTTTTCTAAATCTTTACCCTTTACTTTTTTCCGCTTTGTACTATGCGAACCGATTATCCATAGATAATTGTTGGCATAATCCATCCCTTCTATATCAATTTCGCCTTCTTGATTAAATAAATCAATAAAATTCTTAACAAAAAATTGCTGATGATCGCCGAAAATATATGGCTCAATAGGTGATAACCGCTCAAGAGTTCTGGTTTCATCAGAACCTACCCACAAGCTACCATCAGGTGTGAAAGCAGCCGCTGATAAATCTTGTCCGAGAGGTTCATCTGCTTTGCCATTGAAGCGAATTAGCACGCGACTTAGTAGAAAACTTTCTGGCATAATTGCTTACTTCCTAAAATGGTTGGGGAGCGTTACAATTCTGTATTAGCATATCCCAATGCAAGTTTCATACCCTCTATCGGAATAAATAATTATCTATATAAATAAAAAATAGGGTGGGGAATATCCGCCAACCCTACTATAGTTATATTGCTAGTTGCTCACAAACTATTAATCAACTCCGCCGAGTCATTCACTGGCTTATTCACCTTCGTGCTAACTGGATAAGCTGTCATTTCTTCGGCTGAGTAGGGATGCAACAAAGGCTGCAATAACTCTGGCTTTTTTACCTCTGTATCTAGCCATAAATCGTAGTCTTTTGGATCAATAATTACAGGCATCCGGTTATGGACGGGGCGCATCAAATCATTAGGTTCTGTTGTCAAAATTGTACAAGAATCAATCACCTCACCATCGCCACTTTTCCAATGCTCCCAAAGCCCAGCAAAGGCAAAGGGACGCTCATCGTTCATGCGAAAATAAAAAGGTTGCTTGTTCTTTTCTTGCTGCTGCCACTCATAAAAGCCATCAGCTAAAATTAGACAACGGCGCTGTTTAAAAGCCGCTCGAAAAGAAGGCTTTTCGGTTACTGTTTCCGCCCGTGCATTAATCATCCGCGCCCCCATTTTTGGATCTTTCGCCCAACTGGGAATCAGCCCCCAATGTAACATTTGAAACTCCCTTTGGGGCTGTTCTGCATTCTGTAAAATTGTCTGAATTTGCTGGGTAGGTGCAATGTTATAACGGGGCGTTAAAGGAGGAACATTGCTTACCTGGAATACTTGGGCAATTGTTTCTGTTGATTTACTTTGACTGAATCTTCCACACATGATTTTATCCCACGCGACTAATTACAAAGTGGCAAGCCAATTTTATTTACTTAATAGTATCTATGTACTATTTTAAGCCAAAATTATAAACTTTTATCTTCTTGTACTTGAATATGCCGAACTGGAAAAAAGTTTACTGTAGAGTTAATATTTCTTTAGGATGTACCGTCTCGGTTGGGAAAGATGATGACTCAGGGCGGCAGAGCAAATCGGTCTGGTAAAGTTTTAGAAAGAACTGTAGAAGCAACCCTGCGAGAACATGGATATTTCCAAGTCGCTAATAATTTACCGAATAAGCAGCGACGCGACTACATTTTAAACGGTTGTCTGCTACCTAAACGCTATGCAAGACAGGTTTATATTGGCAACGGCATTTATGGAACTGACATCTATGTAGACTTTTATATTATTGGTTTAGCTGCCTTTCCTTCGGGGTTAATTATTGAGTGCAAGTGGCAACAAAGCGGGGGTTCTGTTGATGAGAAACTACCTTATGTCAACTTAAATATTCAAACTTGCTATCCAGTTCCATCTGTTGTAGTAATAGACGGTGGCGGTATGAAGCCGGGAGCAGTTAGTTGGTTTCACAAACAAGTTCACTCAAATGCAAATTTATTGGCTGTGCATACATTAGTAAGTTTTATGGTCTGGGCTAACAACAATCTTTAATAGGAAGTCACTAAAATTTCGGAAATCTTACCTCGTTTTTGGGGATTGGAATTAATTGCTCTTGATGCTGATATAGTGTGAATAGTAGGAAGATTATTGGCTTGAAAAATTTTATCGTCACTGTAGAGTTCTCGAATGAAGGTACAGTCAGAATTAGACAGCATAACTTTGACACCCTGCGCTGCAAGTTGTGCAAATACATTCCTAAGTTTTATCTGATTGTCTTCATTAAAGGAATAGCGACTATAGGCTGTGAAGTAACTGGTATCGCTTAGAGGATGATAGGGCGGATCGAAATATACAAAGTCATCAGAATTTGCGTACTTCAGGATATCTTCAAAAGGTCTGACATCAATAACAGCAGACTGAAGTGCAATTGATACTGAACGCAGTAAATCTGGCTGGCAAATCGCAGGATTGACATATCTGCCTATGGGTACATTAAATTTACCTTTGGAGTTTTCTCGATAAAGTCCATTAAAGCAGGTTTTGTTTAAATAAATTAAACGAGCTGCCCTTTCTAAGTCTGTGTTATAAGACAGCGATCGCATCTCATAATAATACGCTTTATTATGCTTTATTTGATGGTGTGACAACAACTCGATTAAATGCTCAACGTTATCTCTGACGCACAGATAGGTTTCAATTAAGTTGTTATTTATATCGGTTAATACAGCTTTTTTATGAAAAGCTTGATTAATATAAAAAAATACAGCGCCTCCCCCTAAAAATGGCTCGTAGTAATTTTTGAAGTTTGTAGGAAAATAATATTTATACTGTTCTAGTAATTTGCTTTTTCCTCCCGCCCATTTTAAAAAAGGTTTGGTAATATTTTTATTTTCTGTGTTGGGTTGTACTAGCATTTAGCAATAAGTTTAGATCAACTATATAAAGGTATTACAATTTTACAAGATAAGGGTTTAATATCAATAGTGAGTTAGATAAATAATTGCTGAAAATTAAAACATTAGTTGTAACAGTTAAAAGCCATAAAATTAACCATAATAACGCGCTCTAAGCAAGTTAATAGGTGTATAATCGGTTAGTGTTTGGGCGAGAAGACCAATAAGTGCGATCGCGCTTATTCCCTGACGATAGCAGGATAAAGCGATCGCGCTCTTGCGGACTTGTCGAACTTGCGCTTTAAATGTTAACAGTAAAAATGCAGTACCTTATAGCTGCGGTCTCCAACATATGTTTGATGGCTTTTGGGATAACATCTCTCGCTACCCTCGCTACTTGGTGACAATCATCCTAGGGGTGTTCTTTTACGCCTTTGCGTGGTTGCAGCCACTGATGAAAAACCCGATAAGCGCGATCGCCACGATCAGCTTATTTGTAGCAGGCTTAACTTTTGTTGCCCTCACCCTACGGGCGATGCTGGGGTTGGCCCCAGTTTAGTACGATAAAAAATCATTGCTCAGACTGTCTTAAAGGCAGCGGACTACTATGGCTACGAGTCGTCGCGTTTCTCGCGTTTCAGCACTAATTAAACGCGAAATCAGCCAATTGCTGCTCCAAGAAATCAAAGATGATCGCGTAGGCGCTGGAATGGTCAGCGTTACAGATGTCGATGTTTCCGGCGACCTGCAACACGCTAAAATCTTTGTCAGCATCTATGGCACCGATGAAGCAAAAGCAGAGACAATGGATGGTTTAAAGGCAGCAACCGGATTTGTGCGCCGGGAATTAGGTCAACGACTGGGGCTGCGTCGGACACCAGAAATAATGTTTCTGGAAGATGAATCTTTGGAACGGGGCGATCGCCTTCTAAGTTTGATAAATCAGCTTAGTAATGAGCGTAAGCCAGAAAGTGTGGAAATGGAAGACATCGTTGAGGCCGAAGATTGAAATCTGTGTCGGAGTCGCTACCTGAGTGGGAATCGCTAACTGTGCCACAACAGGTAGCGCAAATGTTTGTAGTCAGAGCATCGGGATACCTGTTCGATCACCAAATACAGTACCCAGAATGGGAACCACCCAGAGCAAAGCTGCAACACTGGATACAGGATTTGGGCGTTGGCGGTGTAATTTTGTTGGGAGGCAGTGCGGGAGAATTGGCACTGCGATCGCAACAACTGCAAAGTTTTGCCAAAATCCCTCTGCTGATTGCCGCTGATATTGAAGAAGGCGTTGGGCAGCGGTTTTCTGGGGCAATTTGGTTTCCCCCGCCGATGGCAATTGGGGCAATTTTCCGGAAAGATGTCGCCAGAGCCTTGCATTACGCCCAGGAAATGGGCGCTATCACCGCCTCGGAAGCACTAGCTATTGGGATCAACTGGGTGCTATCCCCCGTCGTGGATGTCAACAACAATCCCCTTAATCCAGTCATTAACGTGCGGGCTTTTGGGGAAACCCCAGAGGAAGTAAGCCAGCTGGCATCTGCTTTTATTCGGGGCGCACAACGTTTTCCGGTGTTGACCACTGCCAAGCATTTTCCAGGACATGGCGACACGGCGGTTGATTCTCATCTAGATTTGCCCGTCTTGCCACACTCACCAGCACGACTAGGGGAAATTGAACTGCCACCGTTTGCCTCAGCGATCGCATCCGGTGTTGACGCTGTAATGAGCGCTCATTTGCTCATCCCCGCTTGGGATACCGAACGCCCCGCCACTTTGTCTTATCCTATTTTGACTTCTCTGCTACGGCAAGAGTTAGGATTTGACGGTTTAATTGTCACCGATGCCCTGGTAATGGGAGCGATCGCTAACCGTTATGGAGCTTCGGAAGCCCCCGTCTTAGCTGTAGAAGCCGGGGCGGATATTTTACTAATGCCAGTAGATCCTGCTGGTGCCATCCAAGCAGTTTGTGACGCTGTGACAGAGGGGCGCATTTCCGAGGAGCGAATTCGCGCCTCTGTCGAACGTATCTGGAAAGCTAAACGCAAGGTGCAGGGAAGTAGGGCAGACTTGGGAGATGCCCCAATCTCCAATCCCCAATCCCCAATCCCCAATCCTCTACAACTCGCCTCACCCCACGCACTAAACACATCTGCAAACATTTCGCGAGATTCCCTGCTAGTTCATGGCCAGGTTCCTCTGCCTAGAAACACAGGCAACTTACGCAATTTAATAGTGGTGGATGACGTACTCAATTGTAAGTTTTTGAGTAAACTTGCCCCGGCTGTGGCATTGCCAAAAAGTTTAGGCTATCAATTGCAACTGGTTGACCCCCATACCCCGACTGCGGCATTGTCAGACGCGATCGCTCCCATCTCGACAACACAAACATTGCTTCAACTTTTCATCCGTGGCAATCCTTTTCGAGGCAGTGCTGGCTTAACACCCGTTGCTGAAGATTTGTTTAAAAGATTATTAAAAAACGCCGAGCTACAAGCCTTAGTAATTTATGGTAGCCCGTATATCTTAGAGCAGTTTCTTCCGCATCTGCCGCCAGAAATACCTTGCGTGTTTTCTTATGGACAAATGTCAGAAGCTCAGGCGATCGCTCTGGAAGTTTTGTTCCCTCCCCAATAAATTGACTGTTAGAGGTATGCCAGTTTTTTAAACTTTTTTTAACATTTTGGCTATCCTACCTTTATTTATTCATAAATCAAGAGCGCTAGGCTAGGCGTAGCTATGTCCTTTCTGGCGTAATTTCATCCCTATATAGACGGAATTTATTGTCAAAAGTCCCTGACTTTTGCAATCTTTATTAAAAAGAATATTTAGTTTGTAACTCAATATACTGAACTTTTTATATGTTCGCGCTACGAACTATTCGTTAAGATTAATTTTAGATCCGTTAGTTTATAGGTTGAGGACTTATGAGCGTTGACACAATGCTAACTGGTGCGTCTGTATATTCCATCGATGTTATTCAAGATGAAGCACGTCAATTAGTGGAGAAGGGAGTTGTGACTCGTCAGCAACCGATCTACGTCCTTTGTCAGTACATTCCCGCTCGTGAGTGGGTTTGTGTTGAGTGTGAACTAGAAAGGTGCAATATCTTACTCCGCGATCGCATCGGCGATCTGATGGGTCAAGAAGAATGGGATAACGACTGATAAATCTACATTGAAGACAATTTTAAGACAAGGAGAGCGGTTCACCAGGAAACTTGGTGCAACCAAAAGCAATCCGTCCTCCACGCTTAAGACATCACAGTGGAAGACAGCTATCTCTGGATTACCTGCCAATTTTTACTTTTAATGCCCGATCTAGAGAACTTATCTCTTATGCGGGTTTGACAAAATCAATTCTAAAGCCGATCTAAATCTCTGAGCCAGGGTTGCGTAGCTTCTCTAACTCAGTCCGCATAGCAGCAATTTGTGCAGTCAACTCCTGTAGCTCTATCTGCACATCCTGTTGGGCAACCGATGTCGTCGAGGTTGTGACAGTAGAACTGGGTGTCCCATAGGTAGGCGTACTCTCAGTCCGATCAGTTGGTGTTATTAGCGAATCAACAAAACTTCGAGCTACCTGCTCAGTTGTCTCTCCTTTTTGTGCCAGCTGCTCTAAGAGCAAATTTGAGTCTGTTTTTAACAGTTCAAGATTTTGTTCTCGCTTTTGCGGGTCTTGTACGCTCTCCACCAGGGAAGCCGTCGCACCCAAGGTGACGCGAAATCCTTTGTGTACTAAGTCAAAGAGATTATCAGAGTTCATTAGGTAAATTGAGCCAAATTGAATGATTTGATAAGAATCGAGCGATCGCTATAGTTGACTTCCTTTTGGGATGCCAAAATGCGAACTGTGGGGCGAAGCTCACCTTGGTGCCAGCTAAGCACGGATGCCGATGACATCTAAACTTGCCGACCATTTTAAGCATACAAAGGGACATTGTGCTGAGATACAAGGTTAAAAGCATCCTTCTTAAGAAGGATGCTTTTAACCTTGTTTTTTAGCTTCCTGGTTTAGCTTACTTGCTCTAGGTACTGATTGATATCCTCAATCAAGCGAGTAAGTTCAGCTTCCGTAGTCAAGCGGATGCGTTCATCACGCAGGGTAAGCAGAACTTTAGCTGCAAAAGGGCTGGGCCAGATATTAGGGTTGCAGAAAATCTCTAGAAAGACATCTCCGGTGTAGCGATACTCCATTGGTTTCTGGGGATTAGTTTTACCGCCGCCACCAGCTACCAACTTAAGACTCTGCATTAATTGTGCGATCGCGCCTTGTAAATCTTGCGCCGCTTGGGGCGTAAAGCTGAAGGTGACAGAGCCTTCAACCAGGTTAAGCCTGAGTTGTGAACCGGACATGAGTAATTAACAGTGAGAAGTTAGGAAGCGAGGATTGAATTAACTCGTAACTATAACTTCTTACCACACAATAGAATCTGTAGGTGGAGTTTCGCGATCGCTCAACCCAATTTTCTTTTCTGGGTGAGGTTCTTCAACCCAATCTCCAAAATTTTTTCTAACCCGAAATAGATGCTATCGGCAAGCAATAAGTTCTAGACTGGGTGCCATAAAATCCAAATGGCGAGTGAAAGAAATTCTGTGGTTACAGATAACCGCTCGGCAGTGCGTAAAGTTTTAATTATCACCCTGCTACTCAACCTGTTCGTGATGGGATTGAAGGCTGTAGTGGGAACGTGGACAGGTTCTCTCTCGCTGCTGGCTGATGCCTTACATAGCGTAACCGATAGTGCCAATAACGTTTTAGGATTAGTCGCCAGTCAGTTTTCTTCTCCCCAACCAGATCGGGATCATCCTTACGGACACCAGAAATTTGAAGCAGTGGGAGCATTGGGAATTGCTGCTTTTTTAGGTATCGCTTGCTTTGAAATTTTGCGAGGTGCAATAGAACGAATTATCAAGGGCGGCGGCGACCCAGTAAAGATATCACCATCAGAGCTGTGGTTGCTGCTGATTGTGTTAGGAGTTAATATTTTTGTCACATTCTACGAGTGCCATGTCGGTCAGCGGGTAGGTAGCCCAATTTTGATTGCTGATGCCCAGCATACGATGAGCGATGTTTGGGTGACGATTACCGTTATGGCTGGGTTAATTGGTGTCTGGCAAGGTATTCAGTGGCTAGATATAGTTTTGGCTTTTCCAGTTGCTTTGCTGGTGTTTTGGAGTGGCTGGAATGTTTTAAAAGATAATTTGCCTTGGCTGGTGGATGAAATGGCGATTGCGCCTGAAGCAATTCATGGGATTGTAATGCAAGTACCTGGAGTAATTAACTGCCACGAAATTGCCTCCAGAGGTATCGTCGGACGACAAGCCTTTATTGAAATGCACTTAATTGTAGATGCCATTGATGTCGAAACTGCCCATCGAATCACAGAAGAAGTCGAGAAACGCTTGCAAGAACGATTCAACCCCGTCCGAATTCTTATTCACGTTGAACCACCCGCTTACCAATCTGACCAAATTACCTACAAAACGGAATCAAAATAGGCATAGTTTTCCACAGGAAGAGGGGCTTTTCCACAGATTTTTGCAGGTTTTCCACAAAAGTTAAGGAAAAGACAATAACTTAAAAATAAATTTTTAACGCCAAGGATCACAAAGGGAGGCGCATTACGCAAAGGAGATTACTCTGCGTACCTTTGCGATCCCCTCTGCGAACCTTTCCCTTAACAATCCTTCCTTTTCTTCATTCCCACTCGATAGTTCCAGGTGGCTTAGAAGTGATATCGTAAACCACGCGATTGACACCCCGAACTTCATTCACAATACGAGTAGAAACGGTTTCCAAGAAATCATAAGGCACCCTTGCCCAATCCGCCGTCATGCCATCTTCACTGGAAACGAAGCGTAAGACAATCGGATAAGCGTAAGTACGCTGATCGCCCATCACGCCTACGCTGCGAATAGGTAACAACACAGCAAAAGCTTGCCAGAACTGGTTGTACATTCCCTGGCGATTAATTTCCTGACGGACAATTAGATCGGCATCGCGTAGAATTTCCAATCGCTCTGCTGTAACTTCGCCTAAAATGCGAATTGCCAGTCCAGGGCCGGGGAAGGGTTGCCGCTGTACAATTTCTTCTGGTAAACCAATTGAGCGCCCGACTTTTCTCACTTCATCTTTGAAGAGTTTTCGCAGCGGTTCGACTAACTTAAACCGTAAGTCTTTAGGCAAACCGCCGACGTTGTGATGGCTCTTAATTTTCACGGCTACCCGTTCGCCAGATTTGGGGTCAACGTTGGTATCAGCTGATTCAATAACATCTGGGTAGAGAGTGCCTTGGGCAAGATAATCAAAGGGGCCAAGACGTTTAGACTCTTCTTCAAAGACGCTGATAAATTCGTGACCGATGCGGCGGCGTTTTTCTTCGGGATCTGTGACATCAGCGATCGCATTCAGGAAACGTTCTCTTGCTTGGACGTGTTCCACAGGAATATGAAATTGCTCTTGGAACAGCTTGACTAAGCGTTCTGGCTCCTCTTTCCGCATGAAGCCTTGGTCAATAAACATACAAGTCAACTGATCGCCAATTGCCTTGTACAGCAAAAAGGCCAACGTGGAAGAATCGACACCGCCGCTTAAAGCTAACAGCACTCGCTTATCGCCAACTTTGGCGCGGATTTCTCGAATTGACTGCTCAACAAAAGCTGCTGTTGTCCAAGTCGGTTCGCAGTCGCAGATGTGATAGACAAAGTTGCGGATTAAGGCAATACCGCCAATCGAGTGAACGACTTCTGGATGGAACTGGACACCGTAGAGCTTTTTCTCGTGGTGAGCGATCGCAGCGCAAGGAGTATTCGCTGTGTGTGCCAGCACCTCAAACCCTTCTGGCATCTTGGTTACAGAGTCCCCATGACTCATCCACATGGTGGTGCCATCTTCCACATTGGTGAGCAGATCCGTGGGATCGTCAATCAATAAGGATGCCTTGCCATACTCTCCCCGGTCAGCACTGGTGACTTCCCCACCCAGCTGCTGCACCATCAGCTGCATTCCATAACACACTCCCAGTATGGGAACGCCCAGATTCCATATTTCGGGATCGCAATGGGGCGCTTTCTTGTCATAGACGGAACTAGGGCCACCGGAGAAGATTATTCCCTTGGGATTGAGTTGCTTTAGCTGTTCGGCTGTGGTTCGATAAGAAAGCACTTCCGAGTACACTTGTGTCTCCCGAATCCGACGCGCAATCAGTTCGGAATACTGAGAGCCGAAGTCAAGAATCACAATAATTTGGCGGTTCAGTTGCCCCAAATTCTCTTCTATTTGAGGCAGTGGTTGTGTCTGTAGAGTCACCGGAGTATCCTGAATGGTGATAGTGTGGATATTCAATAGTTAGTTACTAATGACTAATAACTACTAATTTTCTAGAAAACTTCTTTATTGCTATTTATTAAGTTAATTGCTATTCCTATAAAATTAACACACTTGATACAGTAACGCGGCACCATTTTGGCTTTTGACGATAATCTGGCGATCGCGATCGAACAGCAGGGAACCGACAGTAACTTGAGTATCGATCATCGTGCGGATGTAAGCTTGCGATCGCGTGTCAATAGCCTCGGAAAGTGAGCTATAAACTTGATTGGCGATCGCGCCTCCACTAGCATCGTCCAATTGCCGCAGGTAAAAGAGCGCATCTTCAGCTGTAGCACTTTGGAAAATTGCCTGCAACGCCGCAGTCGGTAAACCCAGCTTTGCACAATGAGCAGTCAAAATTTCCATCCTTCCATCAGCAAGGTGGTGGTGCGTGTGAAAAATTCCCCCCGCAAGTTTTATCAGTTTGCCGTGGTAGCCAAATAATAATATTGACTTAACCTGCTGCAATCCAGCTTCTACCAACATTGGGCCAAGCCAGTTAGCAGTTTTTACCATTCTGTCTGGGTGAATACCCAATTGTCGCGCCAAGTCTAAGCCATTTTCCCCTACGCAGAACACCAAACAGCCGAAGTGGGCTTTGTGTTGCAGTTCCTCGCGGAAAGCTTCTAGCTGTCCAGTAGCACTCAACGGCTGAGAAATGCCTGTAGTTCCCAGTAGCGAGAGTCCATCCACAACGCCAAAAGCTGCATTTGAGGTGCGTTGGGCAAGCGATCGCCCGAAGGGCAAAATAATCGTCACCTGGATTTTTTCCTCTGGTGAGAGCAGACGCTGCAAATTCTCTTGTAACAGCCGCTGGGCATAAGCATAAATTGCTGGTTTGTCACCAGCATTCACGATTCGCCCAATTCCTTCACCGCCTTTGATCCGGATGGAGGAGTGAGGAGTTTGGAGTGAGGAGTGAACTGATTCTTCTTTTCCTTTTGCTACCCCGTTTAAAAAAGGCGATTGCCTTTTGTCTTCTTCAAGCCATTCCACCAACACCCAGATTGGTGTGTTGCGGGTGAGGTCAAGGTTATCGCCGGGATCACTGGTGGTAATTGCCAGCGCCATCCCCTCACCGATCTTAGCAACCTGCTCAATGAGTATTTCTACTGTGTCGGCGGGTTCAATTAAATCCACCGACACAGCGTTTATTTCTAGTTGTTCTTGGCGTAACCAGCGCAGGGCGGCAATTGCAGCGGCACAAGCAAAGACTGGCAAGGTATATCCAAAGCGGGGCGGGGTTGAGGTCATTGTGAGAGTGCGATCGCGATCGCTGCGCGGGGGTGACTTTTAACAGCTCTGTCATCAGCCTTTCATTGGATTCTATCAATATAAAGATTTTGTAATTATTTCCTGCTCAACGAGACACTCTGGAGGTTTCATGAAATTTTTCTTTACGAACTTGTTTTCCAAAGCTCCTGCTCAAATTTCTAAATCAGAATTTCGACCAAGCACTGTGGTAATCAGACCCAGTGGGTGCTTAGATAGCAAGACCAGCCCTGCTTTTATTAAGTCTCTAGAGCAAGCTTTGGAATTGGCGACAGATACTGTGGTGGTAGATATGATTGCGGTAAATGCCATCAAAAGGGAGGGAGTCAAAAGCCTACTGCATGGAATGAAGAAAGCTGCGGCGCTGGGCAAAACCCTAACTTTTGAATTTCTGGATGTGGCGACGCAAAGAGTTCTCGAAGCTGCCTGGAACTATGAAATATAATTCGCAAAAATTAAAAGCTCGACTTATGCAACCTCCTAAGTCGAGCCTTTTGGTTTTAATATTCTGGTCTTGGCCCTACGCTAGGACAATTATTTTTTCTTGCAGGTCAGCGATCGCTTCTTCAATTCCCACTCAAGCAACTTCCAGATTGTCTACTGTGACTGTAGGGTTATCAAGAACAGCGATCGCCAAATTCAACTGGTTCACTCCCTTTAGGTTCAATTCTGATGTAAAAATCCGATCAACTGTACAACCCTCAAAGTTTGCCTTCTCCAAGTTTGTCCGAATCATCTGAGCCTCGCTCAAGTTTGCCCATCTCAGGTCTGCCTTGCTGAGGTCTGACCCGCTAACAACTGCCCGTCTCAGGTTTGCCCATCTCAGGTCTGCCCCACGTAGGTTTACCTCAGAAAGTTGTGCATCACTGAGATTGGCTCCACTCAGGTTTGCCTTTCTCAGGTTGGCAGAGGTGAATTTTACCTCGCTGAAGTTGGCTTGGCACAGAACTGCATTACAGAGGTTAGCCCCACTTAGGTTAGCTCCACTCAGGTCTGCCCATCTCAAGTCTGCGCCGCTGAGGTTTGCGCCGCTCAAATCTGCGCCACTCAAGTTGGCAGAGGTGAGATTTGCGCCTCTAAGATTAGTCCAGGCGAGGTCTGCGCCGCTGAGATTGGCTTGGCTAAGGTTAGCTCGTCTGAGGTTGGCATTTCTCAGGTTTGGTTGCAGCTGAGGATGCTCTTTTCTTGTCTGATTCCAGGTTTGTACTCCAGAATTTAGCAAATCCAACTGCTGATTGGCTGCACCTTTAAACCGGGTTGCGATCGCAATAATTGTGGGATTATTTTTTCTATCTATTTTGCTTTTCACTATATAACTTCCCATTTTTTCCTTAGTAATCTCAATTATTTGAACAAAGCTTCCGGATAATTTCACCTTATAGCGATCGCAATTTTTCATCCTTTCAAAGCAATTTAGCTTTTCTACTCTTGGAGTCAATTGATTAACTTAACTAAAAGCGCGATTCGCTTCTAGACCTTACTTTCTATATCTTAAGGAATATATTTGATGTTTAAAAACATTTAGATTAACGTTCACTTAATCTTCAAATTACTGGCATTTATCTAAGGAAGTAGTAAAGATTAAAAAGCGGTGTTGGACAATTGGGTAGCTATCAAGCGAAATCCCTCTTAATGTACAACACCAAAAAAGTCTGTATTCTAAGCTACAGAACTCTAAATAAAAGCTATCCTAATACCCGCTCCGCAACTCCTGTGCCTTAGCTTGGGCTGGGGCAATGATTTTTTCTTTCAGGTCAGCGATCGCTTGGCTTAGACTCGGATACTGGTAAGTTGGGAGCATCCAAGGATATTCGTGCAAATCCTCCGATATAGCTAAGTGGGTGGTATCAACTTGCACTAACGGTTGCACTGGGACTTCAGAGATACCTAGGAGGATTTTCAGTAATTCCTGGGGGATGTGAGGAGCGTCTGTGAAATCGGCAATGATAAACTTCACCATTCCCGCCACAGTGGAGATTGATTCTTTAAGTTCGGGCGTTGTTGATTTTTCTAACTCAACCGACATGGGCAAATAGTCATGTTGACGAAGAGCATCCCGAATTTCCTCCAGTAATACAAGGCGATCGCTACTTTGAAAGCAGCCCAGGATCAGCACAATGTTGGAGTGAATAGAATTAAAAACCTCGCGGACTTTCTGGTGATTTAGCAGAAAGTAAATAAACTGAGCCACTTCCAGATTATCCACCGCGATCGCGCCTTCCCCTGGAGGAGCTACGCTGAGGTTTAACTGGTTGGCTGCTTCCAGATTCAACCCCCAAGAAGAAATACCATAAATTAAACAACCTGCAAGATTCGCCTGCTCAAAGTTAGTCTTGAGCAACCTTGCTCCCATCAAGTTTGCCTCACCCAGATCGGCTCCGGAGAAATCCGCACCTTGTAAATCCGCACCAATGAGAATCGCGCCCCGCAAATCCGCCCCGATCAGGTTCGCGCCGATCAGGTTTGCTCCCCGCATATCCACCTCACTCAGATTTGCCCCGATTGCGATCGCCCCGGATAAATCTGCTTTGCCGAGATATACCCAGTGAAGATCGGCTCCATCCAGGTTCACCCTACTCAGGTTCGCTTCTAACAGGTAAGCCTCGCTGAGGTTTACTTCACTCAGATCCGCCTCAGACAAATCTGCTTTACTCAAGTATGCCCCACTCAAGTTAGCGCCCCGGAGGTCGGCTTGAGACAGAGATGCCCCCATTAGGTTCACTCCACTCAAATCTACGCCACTCAGAGATGCCTTCATCAGGTTTACCCCGCCCAAATCTTCCTGGCGGAGATCGGCTCCTCTGAGGTCTGGCGGTATTCCTGGACTCAAAGAGCGCCACTTATTCCAAGCTTCTACTCCTTGCTTTAGCAGAGCCAGTTGTTGCTCGTTTGCCATGCAGCTCCACGCCCCTTTATTTTGGCAGATGCCATTACTGGCCTTTGGTACGATGTCTTGGCGCTTACTTCCTGGTAGTGATGCACCCAAGCCATAGAGATTCACTGAGATTTTTTGGGAAAGCTATATAAGACAGCCAGACTACTCAAACTACCACTTTCTAAATAAGTATGCTCTTAGGTTTATTTTTGTTTGAATAGATTAAGAAGTATTTCTTTGTGGAGTAGATTCCCCCGCACAGAATTTCTAGTCTATCAAAAGCCTTAATTTTAAACCAACTTAGGAATAGTTGTGTTTATCAGTGAGGATTTTGGTGTTCGCCTTATACCAGCTAGTTTGAAACCAGTCTAGGAGCGATCGCTTGCAAGCCCCAATTGAAAACGTATCTCCTCCAAATTTAGAGGTTCTAGAAACCACCCCAGGTTCTGTGGTGGTATCCCCTCAATCGCCAGCGAAAATTTCCAAAGATGCCATTCGGTCTAGTCTGAAGGCATCTGCCTGGGATGCCGTATTTGCTGCCATTTTTGGCAACATTACTGGCGGTGTCTTACTGAGTAATTTTTTGCTCCAACTGGGTGCTGGCCCAATTGAGATTGGTATGCTGTCCTCAGTTCCTATGTTGGTGAATTTGCTGCAACCGGTGGGAGCATATCTGTCGGAGCAAAGCACCAGCCGCTACTGGTATAACGTCTGGATTTACGGCCCATCACGGCTGCTGTGGCTGATTTTAGTATTGGCGATTGGGTGGAAAAGCTGGCATCACACCGATTTGCACACATTAGTCGGCTTGACATTGGGGATAGTCTTGGCAACCAATGTTGTTGGAGCCTTGGGAAGTGCGAACTGGATGAGTTGGATGGCGGCGTTGGTTCCCGAAAGGTTGCGGGGGCGCTATTTCGGCATTCGCAATAGTGTCACAAGCTTGACTACGCTGCTAGGCATACCCCTGCTGGGTCTAGCAGTGTCTGCTTGGCCTAGTGGGACGATTCAGGGTTACGCCGTGGTCTTAGTTCTGGGGGTAGTCATGGGGCTAATTAGTCTCGTCTGTCAATTTTTCATGGCGGATGTGAACCCCCGGATGCAATTCGCAGCAGCAGGGGAGAGTGGGGAAGTAGGAGAAGTTCCCCCCCTCACCCCATCACCTCAGCACCCCCTCTCCTTATCTCGCTTTGAGCCTAATTTCTTGAGGTTTTTGCTGTACTTTGGCTTTTGGGCATTTGCAGTCAATATCTGCACTCCCTTCTTTGGTCTTTACCTGCTGGACAATCTGGATATAAGTGTCACCTGGGTAACTTTCTATAGCAGCTTAACGTCTGCCGCTACCTTGGTGATGATGGTGGTGTGGGGCAAGCTGGCAGACAGGATGGGGAATCGTCCGTTGCTGGTATTTGTGGGAATACTGGTAGCGGTGACACCTTTATTCTGGCTCGGACTTGGGGCTGACCCGATTTCTGTTTGGATTTGGTTCCCGCTTTTACACGTGCTGATGGGTGGGACATGGGCAGCCATTGACTTGTGCAGCAACAATCTGCAAATGTCAGTGGCATCAGGGCGCAATCAGTCTACTTACTTTGCGATCGCTGCTGCTGTTTCTGGGGTTTGTGGTGCCTTGGGAACGACTACTGGCGGCTTTCTGGCTTCTCAAGTCAATTTTGGGGGTTTGCAAGCAGTGTTTGCCCTCTCTGCTGCCTTGCGGCTAATTGCTTTATTAGCTTTGTTCTTTGTGAAAGAAAAGCGTTCTACCCCACTATTGCAAGTGATGAGATCGCTTGTTCCCTTAAAACCTCAACTGCTCCCAGTTCCATTAGTTGTACCAGGAGTAGAACAATCCCAGTTAAACCCTGAGCCAGTTGAAGTTCCCGAATAAATTTGTTAGTGGCTAATAGCTATTAGCCATTAGCTATTAAACTTATATTTTCTGCGGTTAGGAAAATACTTATTGACCAGATTTATCAGATTGTTCAACTAATTTTTTCAAACGAAGATATGCCTCTTCTGGTGTAAGAGGTTCAGATTCTATCTCGTTAGGGATGTAAAATTGTCTGCTATCTGGAAAGTGACGTACAACAAAACTAGGGATAAGGCCTAACTTCATAGCCTTTTTACCTAGCGCTTCGGCTGTGTCTGAAAGGCTTGATTCGTCATGGAACGCATACTCGCTCATACCCTTTTGTCTCCACCATATCTGTAAAGCTTACACTCTTGTGGGAGCAACCGTCTTGAGAAATAGTGCTGCAAGCCCGCTCCACAAAAGTTACTGTTGAAAATTGGCTTTACAAACGTCCAACATCCGCTGGTCGTTATTGCTAACGTTGGTAATTCGCTCATATCCGTGGAGTTGTAAGCTACCGTCAGTTTGCAAGCCGCTACTTGAAGCCACAGGCGATGGCTGTTGAAGGGCAATTGAGTAGGGATTTGTTGTTTGGTCGTAAGGATCTACCACGGTCAAATTCATTTTCTGTGCTGCAACCGTGCCGGAAAAACAACTAAATTCTGAAGAAGGCATATACAATGCACCAACTACTTTTCCCTGACGCGCTTCAAACACCATATACTCTTGACCAATTTGTTCCGGCTCTTGGGAACTACCATAGAGGTAGATTCCATCAGGAACTCGCTTGGTTGGTGAAATAGTTGCTTGTGCAATTAGTGAGGGCGAACTAAGTTCGGCTGCTGGCAAAAGTGGGGCTAGTGTCTCCAAAGCCGCGGCGCTGGTTGCCATGCCTACTGTTAGAAGTAATCCCAAAGCAGGCACTTCAAAATGACGCTGTTGAAAAAATCGATCGAAGAATTTGTTTAGCACCGTAGTATCCCCTTAGCAATTAAGAGTAGACACACTCAAGACCCTAATTAAAAAATAGCTAATAATTGAGGTTGAATGCTTCACTCAAATGGGTGAAAGACTTCTCACCCGATAGGAGTTTTTGTTAAGTCAAGCGACGTATTGAGGACAATTTTTTCTACAGGAGATTGCCCCTGAAGTCTAGAAGACTGATTTGTACTCCCTTGATTCAGCCGTTCCATTAGCTTTCCTCAATGCGTCAGCGTGGGCTTGTCTCTTAACTGATCGTTGACTTCATCGGCACCAGCCTGAATTACGCAAAGACTTTAGGAAACTTTACAAAAGTAGGAGTGCGGGCAATCCCCACCTACTGAATCCTGAAGGGCAGAGGGGAGGAGATGTTTAACCAGATAGGGACAAAAAAGCCAAATAAGTAATAAACCCGCTCCTAAAACTTAGTAGGGGCGGGTTTATTGGATATAACTGCCAGAACCGGGAATCATTGGTTAATCCCGCTCCCACAGTTAGCTAGCGGCGATGTATTCGCGGACATTAGCTTGACGACGGCGCAGATGTGCGAGGGCTTGGTGTTCGAGTTGGCGTACCCGTTCACGGCTGAGGTTCAGTCTCTCGCCTACTTTCGCTAGAGACAGCTCGTTGCCATCGTTTAAGCCAAAGCGGAGGGTTAAGACTTCTCGTTGCTGCGGTGTCAGTTCTGCTAAGAGATCATCCAGGTCTTGCCGCAGAGATTCCTGGGTCATGTAATGGTCAGGAGTGGGGCCGTCATCTTCTAGAAGGTCTTGCAGTTCGGTATCTTGGTTATCACCGACGCGCACATCTAGAGAAATTGGTTGACGGGCGATATTCAGGTACTCGCGGATCAAAGCGGGTTCTAATTCCAACGCTTCGGCAATTTCACCGGGGGTAGCGCTGCGACCCAGCTTTTGAGCCAGTTCCCGTTGTACTCGCTTAATTTTGTTCAGCTTCTCGGTAATATGGATGGGTAAGCGAATAGCTCTGGCTTGTTGAGCGATCGCACGAGTAATCGCTTGGCGAATCCACCAGTAAGCGTAGGTGGAGAATTTGTAACCGCGCATCGGGTCAAATTTCTCTACGCCCCGCTCTAAGCCTAACGTGCCTTCCTGAATTAAATCCAGAAATTCCATGTTACGCTTCTGGTATTTCTTGGCGATCGCTACCACTAGACGCAAGTTGGCTTCGATCATCTTGCGCTTGGCTCTCGTTCCCAGCTTTATTACTCTTTCTAATTCAGCTTCACTCAGCTGCACATGATCTGCCCACTCTTGATGAGTTGGTTCGCGCTGCAATGTTTCTGCCAAAGCGTCTTTAGCTTCAAGCAACGCCATCATTTGCTGCACCTGCTTACCATAGACAATTTCTTGCTCGTGGGTCAGCAGGGGTACGCGCCCAATCTCATGCAGATATGTGCGAACCATATCAGCTGTAAACATGGGTTGTTTAGTCGTCTTTTTTTGGGTGTTGGCAATTGGCATGAGTGAGTGGTGACTCCGTAAACAAGCAACAAATCTGTAGCAGGGGTTAAACTAAATAGGAGATTGCCAGCTGTTAAGATGAGAATAGCTAGGTCAATCTGCCAGACACATCCTGCGAAAGTTGTAAAGATAGCCTACCCATTTGAATAGGCTACCGTAACACACAAGGGACAATTCGTCAAATACTTCCGCTGGGGATACCTCTCAAGCTGGTATCGACCACTTATTAGCCACTCCTGATATGTAGTCAAGGCTAAAGTCAAAGTCGGTATGAGTTTGTCTTACATTTCTATAATATCACTAATGTTAGACGACGCTTGAGGGTGAAAGGTTCATCCGATAGGGTTAAAGTTGCCGCCACCACCAATTTTTTTACGCTGGAGTGAAGCGGGGCCTATAAGGATCTATCTCATATATATAATGATGACCGGAAAACCCTGAAACTGATACAGGTGTTCTTGTGGGATAACCGAACTGATTTTGGGAAGAAGTCCGTAGTCACCACGTTAGGAATCTTCCCTAAGAACTGGCTAAAATCCAATATCAGCTTTAGCTGCTTCGGCGGCGGCGAACACGTCCTCATCAGACATTTCTTCCCAGCAAGTATCACCGATTTCTCTGTAGAAGGTTTCATCATAAGGACGAGTCCGCACTACTACTGGCATGGGGACAGCGTGACCTAAAATTAAAGCTTGTTGCTTGGAATCCAGTTTGGCGAGAACGGAACGCAGACTCGCACCGCCAGAGACACCTGTGAAAATAGCATCGATGTCTTTTTCATCATTCAGCAAAGCGGTGATGCGGGTGCCAATCTGAGACATCACCTCATTATCAATCCCAGACGGACGCTGGTCTACCACTAAGAGGGTGACAAAGTATTTTCGCATTTCGCGGGCGATGGTGCCAAAGATGGTACTTTGGACGATCGCTGGGTCAAGGAAGCGGTGTGCTTCTTCAATAGTAATTACTAACTGCTGCGGGCGATCGCTTGTATTTTTTGTCTGCAAAAATGTCTCAGCTTTGCGGACATAAGCTGCGTGAATGCGACGAGTAATCATATTCGTCACTAACATATAAGAAAGCATATCTGACTGGGAACCAAATTCAATCACTACGTGCTTACCAGCATCGAGAGATTGCAAAATTTGATTTACATAGTTGTGAGGACAAGCAGTTCGGAGATATTTTAAGTTTTCCAGACGCATCAGTTTGCGCTGCAAGGACATAATCGAACCTTTATGGCCCTTCCTTTCCTCGCAGAACATCTGGATTTCCTCGTTGGTCATATTCAACAGTTGGACAATCCAAGAGTTGCCAAACTCGGCGTTTAGAATGTTGGCGTTGTCTAAAGCAGCTTCGGAAAGACCTAACTCGTTCCGCACCAGAAAGATATCTTGAACTTCTATTTGGTCGTAGCTGAGGTAAAGTTCTTGCGCGTCGCGGACTCCTCGCCGCTTGGTAGATTGGGGGTCGAGGGTGTACATTTCTACCTGACCGGGAAATAGCTGGCGCAAACCTTTTACAGTGCTGAATTGTTTGCCTTCGCGGACTGCTTCCCAGCCATATTCCGAGTGCATATCAAAAATTAAGTTTACCGCTGCTTGCCTGCGGATGATGCCAGATAATAGTAGGCGGGTGAGAAAAGATTTGCCTGTGCCAGATTTACCAAAAACACCGTTGCTGCGTTCTACAAATCGGTCTAAATCTATACAAACTGGTACTTCCATATCCAGTGGTTGACCGATGGCGAAGTTGCGGCGGTGGGGGTCGTCTTCCCAACCAAAGACGGCGCGAAAATCGCGTTCAGTGGCATCATAAACTTGGCTAAAGTGGCTAGGAACTGTTTTAACTGGCAGCAACTCCATGTCGCCGCTAGTTTGCGCTTGAAATGATGCGATCGCGCTTACTTTCTTGGGATTTGTGTCAGCTACCACGTAAGTTCCGCCAGATTCGCTTGCATCTCTGGTCAGCATCAACATCGGTGTTAAATTGATGGTGCCATAGGTGCCACTTCCTGCCAAGACTGCTTGCAAAAAGGTATCATCGGCACTGGGAGGATCGGCGACAATTCGCTGACTAGAAGTTCCCAAAGAAACGTCGGTAAGCATACAGAAGAAGTCTGAACGAACGCCTCTGACAACTAAGAATTTGCCTACCCGCATATCCTCAACAGAAACATCGGGATGCAGTTTTACTTCTAGTCCCTGACTGAGGGAACCTTGAACTACCGATCCTAATGGCTTGTCCATCATAGTTCGATCTGACATAAATGCTGTTGCTTAGGCTTCCAAAGTTTATCGTACTTTTAGGTAACTATAGCAGTCCTAAATCATTTGTGAAGGCGAGATCCCCGACTTCGTAAGAGAAGTCGGGGATCTGAAGGGTTGGCACCTCACAACTAAAATAGGATTGCTATAGCTATTAGTTAAAAATAATTGTAGTTAGGTTTCGTTGCTACGCTAACTACGCTAATTAGGTGGGAAAAAAGTGATCAAAACAATTAGTAGGGTGAGCATTGCTCACCCTGTTTCTTAGATAATAGCGATCGCTATCCTAGGATCTTCTAATCAATTTCAATCGCTGTCGGTGTCGATCCGGTTGCACCTGCGGTAGTATTGGCGCTCAAGGGTTTGCGATAATCTGCATATAAGCGATCGCGCCAGTTGAAAAATGTTTCGTAGGCGACATTTTCCGCAAATCCAGGGATTCCATTACCTTTGAGGGTTTCGGGAAGGTCGAGATAAGGCCCTTCGGGGAATTTGATTAGCATACTCAGTCCCGCAACAGCAAAATCTGCAAGTGTTGGGTAGTCGCCGACCAGGTAAGGACTTTCCGTTAGGATCAGGTTGATGGCTTCCAGGTTTTGTCTGAGGTCAGTTGTTGCTGATTGTACGGCCTCTGGGCCGTAGCCGACACCTAAGCCGAGGATATTCAGCACTTCACTCGGTACTGCACCGACGAGAGTTTTGACAACATCAGGCGTGTTGCTGGGTAAAATCGAGGTGCGGAAATTCTGATTTTGGGTGATTGCCCCAAACAATACTTTACGGCTTTTCAGACCAATTGATTCATCTGCCCAGTCTTCTAAAGCCAAGCATAAGCCTTTTTGTTTGGGGTCAACTGGAATTAGGGGTCGGTCTGGATATTGTCGGTCGAGGTACATAGCGATCGCTGTAGAATCAGCTATTACCGTATTTCCATCTTTCAGCACTGGTACTTGTCTTTGACCAGACATCCGGAACAGTTCCACTTGTCCCACTCCGGGTGTTACTTCTATTTTGCGGTAGGGTAGCCCTTTGTAATCCAATATCAGCCTTACTTTTTCGGAGTAGTGGGATAGTTCAAATTGGTATAATTCCAGCATTTTGTCTTTCCTGCAAGTTTTTCAGAACCGAGAGACGCGATCGCGTCTTTGGTCAATTTAACGCTTTTAGCCTACCGCAGTTGTCATTTTTTCGCTTTAAATCAGAACGCCAAGCCGCCATTCTTTTAATTCTTTATTTTACGTTGCTTGCTTATATTATGGCTCTACCGAACTTGTTATGTAAAAATGTTAAAAATGGCTAATCAAAATAGCAGAAACAGAATAGGTATAAGAAGTGACATTTGTTGCGGGGCTTGAATTCTGGGATTGATTGTGATTAAGTAGATGCAGTAAAAAAGCAGCCCCAGACTGGGT